>JAHFUG010000097.1:11460-19572 GCA_023265195.1 Blastocatellia bacterium
AACTCTGAACTTGCCGTTAGACCTCGATCACAACAGGAATGATCATAGGCCGGCGGCCGGTCGCTTTCTGAATGAACCGCTTCAACTCGACGCGGATTTTCTCTTTGATCACTCCGAGGTCTATTCGTTCTTCGTGGCTGGCTCGGCTGATAGTTCCCTCCACCAGTTCCATTATGTCGCTGATCAGACCGCTCGGATCGTCATCGTGAATGAAGCCGCGGGTGACGATTTCAGGCTTCGACTCCATCTCTCCCGAGGTCGGATTGATTGCTACGATTGGAACGATTATCCCGTCGTATGAGAGATGTTTTCGGTCCCGCACGACCATGTCGTCGACCTCGCCCATCGAACCATCGATGAACGTCCTCCCGACAAACTCCTTGGCTATGACCTCCGCGCGGTTCTCATCCATCTCGAGAACGTCGCCATTTTCCATGATGATGATGTCACTTGCTTCGACCACGCCAAGTGAATCGGCCCATTCCTTATGCCGATAGAGCTGCCGATACTCGCCGTGAATAGGAATCAAGAACCTGGGCCTGATCGCTTCGATCATTATTCTCAGATCTTCCTGGCTGCCGTGCCCCGAGCAGTGCACCCTGGCCGTCGAGCTGTCGACCACCCTGGCGCCTCGCTTGTAGCAATGAGATATCAGCCGCGAGATGGCTCGTTCGTTTCCGGGGATGTTCCTGGCGGACAACAGCACCAGATCGCCTTCGCTTACTTTCAAGCTCTTGTGCTGATCCGTAGCGAGCCGGGCCATTGCCGACATCGGTTCGCCCTGACACCCGCTCACCAATAAAACCAATTGGTCATCGTCGGTCTGCCTTGCCTCTGACGGCGAAATGAAAATTCCGTCCGGCGCGTCCAACTGCCGCTGCGACTGAGCAGTCTCCGTGTTTCGCAACATGCTTCGGCCGAGGAGAGCTACGCTGCGGCCGTACTCGTATGCTAGATCCAGGACGATTTGAATTCGGTGAACCGACGAGGTGAAGCAGCTTACGATTATCCTGCCCGTTGCGTTGTCGAATATCTCTTCGAACGCAGGTATGACGGCCCGTTCGGACAGTGTGCGGCCCGGCCGCTCCGCGTTTGTGGAATCAGCGAACAGAGCCAGCACGCCGCGGTCGCCAAGCTCGGTCAGGCGCCGCAGATCTATTGGCGCGCCAACGACCGGAGTGTCGTCCACCTTGAAATCACCCGAATGAACGACCACCCCAACGGGGGTGGATATCGCCACTGCCGCGCAGTTCGTAAGGCTGTGAGAAACGTGTATCCATTCAACTTCGAAATGCCCGAGCTTGACTTTGTCGAGAGGCTCGACCGAATGCACTTCCGCGGTTTCCCAAAGACCGTGCTCTTCGAGCTTGTTATCGAGCAAAGCCAATGTGAAACCGGTGCCATAGACCGGCGCGTTGATTTCCTTGAGCAGGAACGGGACCGCTCCGATATGGTCTTCGTGGCCATGCGTCAGTATGATCGCCGACACGTCTTCGCGAAATGTTTCGATGAATGAGAAGTCCGGGATTATGATGTCCACGCCGGGCACGTCGTCGTCGGGAAAAGTCATGCCCGCATCAATAATGATGGCTTGATCGCCGTATCTCATCGCCATCATGTTCATGCCGAACTGGCCTACTCCACCCAGCGGAATTATCTGAAGCCTTCCATTAGTCATACGCCGTCTTGCGGATTAGGTCCGCTCTCAGTTCGATCCTCCTTGCTTCTCATTCGAAAAGAGCCCTATCCAGCGAAGCGAACTCGGCGATTGAGAGCGTTTCCGCCCGCCGTCTGGGATCGATCTTCGCCTTTTCCAATAAAGACTGGTCAACCGCTCCAAGGCCGAGCGCTCGTTCGGCGGCTCTCAGGTTGTTGTAGATGGTCTTTCTTCGCTGAGCGAACGCGGCGCGCACCAGCGCGAAGAAGCGCTCTTCCTTGTGAACCTCGACCGGCGGCTTCGTTCTTCTGACCAGTTTCATCACCGCGGATCTGACCTTTGGCGGGGGCCGGAACGCCGAGGGCGGAACTTCGAAAAGCTTCCGCGCCTCGCAGTGGTATTGCACGAGAACGGACAGATAACCATACTCTCGCCCGCCCGGACCTGCAATGATGCGGTCTACGACCTCCTGCTGCAGCATCAACGTCATATCGTCGATTGGTTCTCTTATGAGAACCTGAATCAGCGGCGTGGAGATGTAATAAGGCAGGTTCGCCACCAGCCTGATTCGTGGAGCATCATCCGCATCCGCACGGCTGCGGCAATCCGCCCACTTTGCTTTCGCCGCCCGTATTGCCTCGCCCCAGTCGATCTTCAGCGCATCGCCTTCGATGATAGTCAGGTTGCCGGCCGCCGTCGTCTCTCGAAGACCGGCGGCGAGCGCCGAGTCTATCTCAACGCACAAAAGATAACCGCAACGCTCCAGGAGAAGCCGAGTCAATACGCCCTCGCCCGGACCGATCTCGAGTATCACGTCGTTCGTGGTTGGGGCCACGGCCTCGACTATTCGCCGCGCAATGCGTTTGTCCGCGAGAAAGTGCTGGCCAAGGCTCTTCTTTGGTGTGATCAATCGAGTAATCCGGGCTGCCCGCGTCTTGGATAACCGGTGATCTCAACGGCGGCGCCGGCGCTGACGGCCTTGCTGTCGTAGAGAGTGATCTGGCGGCCCCGCCAAGGAAACGACGCGGCTTGGCAGCCGTTCGATTGCTCGCCGTTCCCTGCCCTGCGAACGATGGTCACCTTATCGACTCTTGCAATATCTTCCTCGGACATCATCGCGCCGGAGAGAATCGCGGAGCTGGTCATAGCCGAAGCCTCCAATTCGCTGATGACGCCGGAAAGCGTCATCTCCTCGCGAGCCAGCGTGATCCTAACAATATTGGAGCCATTGCCCGCCGATCTCAGGCCTTCAACGTCATCCTCACAAAGAACTACTCCAACCGGCCGGTGCTTGCGGTGAGAAACAACGTGCTCGATCATTTCTTGACTTGCCGCTCCACTGTCGGCTAGCACGACTGCGTCATACCGGTCGAGCGTCTCGAGCAGAGCCGCCGAGGGAGACCAGGCGCCAGACTCGGACCCCGGCAAGATCAGATGAAGAAACGGAGACCCCGTGCGAATGTGCTTCATATAGCATTCGTTCTGCCTCGCCGCCTCCTCGGCGCACAGACCTGACTCAACTTCAATGCCGGCCGCGGCAAGCTGAGCGATTCCCTTTCCGTTCACCCGGCTATCCGGATCCGCCATAGCTATGACCACCCGCGCAAGACCGCTCTCGATTATGGCGTCCGTACAGGGAGGCGTGCGGCCGTCGTGACAACACGGCTCCAGCGAGCAATAAAGCGTGGCGCCAAAAGCTGAGCCGCCTGCCTTCTCCAATGCGTATGACTCGGCATGCCTGAGATTCTCGTATAAATGAAAGCCCTCTCCGACGACGAGCGAGTTCTTGACGATCACGGCGCCCACCATCGGATTCGGACTGACCAGCCCCTCGCCCTGGCCGGCAAGCTCGATCGCCCTCTTCATGAAAACTCTGTCGCTGGTGTTCATCTGTTTCTGATGACCTTGAGCCGCACGCATTCAGAGGCCGGTACGCTCATTCTCATCGGCCGCCGCGGGCATAGGCCCCGCTTCAAATCTGATTCCGGTAGCGCGCCTTGACGGGTCTCTCGTATCCATCAAGCGGCAAGTTGTCCAGTTTCATAGCCGCCAGCGCATTGATCTTGAACCCGTGATTCTCGCCTCTCAGCAGCTTTGGATAACCCGCCGCCGCGATCATCGCGGCGTTGTCAGTGGCGAGCGATGGACTTGGAAAATAAACCGGCGCGCCAAAATCGGCGCTGCTCGCGGCTCTTCGGAGACCGCTGTTGCACGCGACTCCACCCGCCAGAATAATCGTCCGAGGCGAGTGCCGCCTAACCGCCCGCCTCAGTTGCGCGAGCAGCGACTCGATGACGGAGTTTTGAAAACTAGCCGCGAGATTGACTATGTTATCGCCGGGCGCCTCGTCTTTGCCGACAGGCTGAAGATGGTTTTCTTTAAAGAATCGAACCACCGCCGTCTTCAATCCGCTGAAACTGAAATCGAGATTTGGGCCGTCCATCCTCGGAACCGTGAAGACGATCCTGGCCGCCTTGGCGTCGCCACGTTGAGCCAGCTTATCCAACACTGGGCCTCCCGGATAGCCTAGACCCAGGAGCTTCGCCACTTTGTCATAAGCCTCGCCCGCTGCGTCATCGCGGGTCCTTCCAAGAACTGCGTATCGCTCGGGCTCAGGGATAAAAAAGAGCGTGGTGTGGCCGCCTGAAACGATCAACGCCACTGCTGGATACTCTACCGGCGGATTCTCGAAGACTACCGAATACACGTGACCTTCAATATGGTTGACTCCGGCTAGCGGCTTCTTCATCGAGAAGCTCAGCGACTTCGCATAACTTAGACCGACCAGCAATGACCCAATGAGTCCCGGCCCCCGCGTGACCGCAATCCCAGCGATTTCGCTGAGAGTCAGTCCGGCTTCAGCGAGGGATTGACTCACAACTTGCGTAATGCAATCAAGGTGCTCGCGAGAAGCCAGCTCCGGAACCACGCCGCCGAAGGGAGCGTGAGTCTTCACCTGGGAAGCGATAATGTTCGATTTGATTACGTTGCCGTGCTCGACAACGGCTGCCGCTGTTTCATCACAGGAACTCTCTATTCCGAGCACAAGCATTTCGCAATGATTCTACACGAGCCGGCGTTGCTGGCGAAGAAAGCAACGAAGACGGTTTTTCAGTTTTCGGTTTCAAGTGGTTCGCGTTTGCTTTCGTTATGCTGATCGTTGCGGATTAGCCTGGCCTTCCTAAAAGGAAGACGCTCTCTGTTAGGAGGGCGATGTTTATAGCTCGAGAGAGAAACCATCTCGCCTTCGAATGCCCTCCGTTAGGAGGGCGATGTTTATAGATTGGAAGTGGGAGCAGCATTTGCCCTCCGTTAGGAGGGCCATGTCTATGCTTGTTTGCGCGTGAACAACAAGTCTGCCTCAGTTCAAAACTTCCAAGGCCCTCCCAGGAGGGCGAAACGCTCCGGCTCTAAATGCTATAAACATTGCCCTCCTAACGGAGGGCACGGGAGGGTCATAGTTCCACGGTTACTGTAAGATTTGGCCCTTTGTTAGGAGGGCGGTGTTCATAGCCCGAGAGCCGGAACGCTTCGCCCTTGAAACCCAATCGTTCGGCCAACTCGATCCCAAATCAAACGACTACATTATTTCCTTCGCCATTTCGTTCCCTGAGGCGTGTCTTCGAGGATGACGCCTCGGGCCAGCAGATCGTCTCTGATCTGATCCGCCCGCGCGAACTTTCTCTCTCTGCGAGCCGCGTTTCTTTCTTCAATAAGCGCCTCGACCTCCGGGTCGAGAACGGCGTTTTCCAAAGCGCCCAGGACTCCGAGCACCGAATCTATCTTCTCCAGCATCGCCAGAGCTGAGTTTGCGTCGCCTTCCAGCACCTTACCCTCGTCCAACGCGGTGTTGAGCTCGCGAACTGCATCGAACACGGCGGCGAGCGCCGCTGAAGTATTGAGATCGTCATCCATGCCGGCCTCAAAACCTTCAATGGCCTTCTTGACCGCGTCGGCTGCGGCGGCGTTTGAGCCCGGCGCGCTTTTAAGATCGGCAAGCCTGCGTCTGAGGTTTCGCAACCGGTCGAGCGAACTGGAAGCGCCGCGCAGGCCATCGAACGTGAAGTTCAACTGCGTGTTGTAAGGCGCCGAAAGCAGAAGGTAGCGAATAACCTCGGCCGAAAATCCCTTATCCACCAAATTGCGAACGGTGTAGAAGTTGCCTTTAGACTTCGACATTCGCTCGCCTTCAACCTGGAGAAACTCGACGTGAAACCAGAAACGGACAAAGGGCTTGCCGGTCGCGGCTTCCGACTGCGCGATCTCGTTCTCGTGATGCGGAAAGATCAGATCGACTCCGCCGCAATGAATATCGAACGACTCCCCCAGATACTTCATCGACATCGCGGAGCACTCGAGGTGCCAACCCGGCCGCCCCGGACCAAACGGCGTGTCCCATTTCGGCTCGTCTTCCTTCGGAGCCTTCCACAAGACGAAGTCCCGCGCGTCGGCTTTGTCATACTCGTCGACATCGACCCTCGCGCCGGCGATGTTGCCTTCCAGTTTAAGCCCCGACAGTTTTCCATACCGAGGGAACGACGCGATGCTGAAGTAGAGCGACCCATCGCTTTCATACGTCTTTCCGCCCTTTCGAAGCTTCTCCATAAGCTCCGACATCTCGGCGATATGCTCGGTCGCGCGAGGCGTCACCTCCGGCCGCTCGATGTTAAGCAATTCCATGTCTCGAAGGAACTCCGCCGTGTAGAACTCGGTGAACTCGCGTAAGCTCTTGCCTGCCGCTCTCATCTCGCGGATGATCTTGTCCTCGATATCGGTTATGTTCATGACGTGCTGAACCCGGTATCCGCGATACTTCAAATACCGCCTCAGCACGTCGACCGCCACGAAGGTTCTGAAGTTGCCGATATGACCGTAGTCGTAGACGGTCGGCCCGCACGCGTACATCCGAACAAGATTGTCATCGATCGGTTTGAATTCTTCCTTGGCGCGGGTAAGAGTGTTCTTGAGACGGAGCATTCGGCCTCCATGCGGTGGGAATCGGTTCCGCGGAATAAACCGAGATGCTATCCAACGCCCGGCGAAATTGTCAACGAATCGAGTTTTACGCCACTACTGGTTTTTCCGGCTTTCGCGGCGGACGGTTCAGTTGTAATCCTCTAGTCACGATGCATCTTCTAATATATGCGTTGCTGAAGCGGACACACTGTCTGGAGGAAACACATCATCATCTCGCAACGAGGATTAATCCCTGTTAGCCAGTGCGCGCCAGCGAGACGGCGATCGTTTGTCCGAATAAGCTTGCTTTCGATAGCGCTTGGGTCAATGCTCGCAGCAAGCTCCGGCGTTCGGACATCGACGCACGAAGAACAAACCGTTCGGAGCCAATACCAGTCCGGTAATATTTCTAACTCCGAATTCGTTCGTCTTATTCAGGATTTCTCCGAGGAGGGCGGATACTTCTGGTCCGACAATTTCATCTCCAATGAGACCTCATACCTTCATATAGTAGACAAGCTAAAAGAACTGGGCGCTTCGGGCGGAGCTTATATCGGGGTCGGGCCGGAGCAAAACTTTACCTACATAGCGAAAATCCATCCGCGGATCGCCTTCATCGTCGATATTCGGCGCCAAGCGATGATCCAGCACCTATTATTCAAGTCGCTCTTTGATATGGCTCCGAACCGCAGCCGGTTTCTTTCTCTCCTGTTGAGCAAACCGCTTGCGGGTAAAGAGGCTCCCGGACAGACCGCGTCGATCGACGATCTCGTAGCGTATTTCACGAAGACCGCCACCGACGAGCGGGCCTTCACTTCGAATCTGGCCGAAGTCCGGCGGATAATCATCGAGGAGATCAAGTTTCCGCTGACGAAAGAAGACCAAACGGGGCTCGAGTACATCTACAAGAGCTTTCGCGAAGAGGGCCTGGAAATCTCATTCAGACTGGACGGCGGATGGGCGTTTGGATATTTTCCCAGCCTCAAACAACTGCTGCGGGAAGGGAATCTCAACGGCAAGCAGGGTAACTTTCTCGCCAGCTCCGAGGATTACGATTTCGTGAGGACGCTTCAGGAAAGAAACCGGATCATACCGATCGTCGGAGATTTCGCCGGCAAGAAGGCTCTCGCGGCGATTGGCGCTTATCTGCGCAAAACCGGTGATACAGTCTCGGTCTTCTATTTGTCCAATGTCGAGCAGTACCTATTCGAGGGCGGCTCGTTCTCGGGCTTCGTCGACAACGTCAAGACGCTGCCGACATCAGACAAGAGCTTGTTCATTCGAAGCGTCTTCGACCGGAACCGTCCACACCCGGTCCAAATCTGGGGACATCGCGTGACGACACTCCTACAGAGCATTCCGGTTTTTCTCAAAGATTGTGAAGAGAAGCGCAATACAAGTTATTGGGACCTTGTTACTACACATTATGTCGCCGGTGAGCGATCCAAGCTGTAGGTTGAGTCTAGCATTCTAGCCCGGACTCACTCCGAACTCCGAAC
>JAHFUG010000439.1 GCA_023265195.1 Blastocatellia bacterium
TATAAACGCAATATGAAAGGGGCGCCCCTCACGTGATAAGGTTTTGAGTTGTAGAAGTCAAAACTAATCCGGAAGGAGAACCCCAATGAACGAATTGAAGTATGTAGCACTAGACGTGGACAGCGCAAACATAGTGGTGGGAGTTTACGATAAGAAGGGCAAATCAGTGATGCAGGCCCACATCAGAACAAACAAGAAGGATATCGAGCAGTTTTTCAGAGGGCTGAACCCAACAGTGCACGTAACGTTCGAGGAAGGAACGCAGGCAGCGTGGTTGTACGACGTAATTAGTCCACTGGTGGCGCGAGTGATAGTCTGCAATCCGCGGCGGAATAAGCTGCTTCAGTCAGGGAGCAAGGCGGATCGAATCGACGTAGACAAGCTGGGAAGGTTGCTGCGGCTGGGCGAACTGAAATCGGTCTATCACGGGGAGCAGACGATTCTGGGGCTGA
Source organism: Blastocatellia bacterium (assembly GCA_023265195.1). Lineage (GTDB taxonomy): Bacteria > Acidobacteriota > Blastocatellia > UBA7656 > UBA7656 > QHVH01. The sequence goes on from JAHFUG010000439.1 coordinate 453, forward strand.
AGCACCTGGTGCACGGCTATGAGAACCTGGTCGCAGGGACAACCCGAGCGATGAACCGGCTGAAGGCATTGTTCAGAGGCCGAGGGGTTGGTTGCCGGGGTGGATCGGTGTACGAGAAGGATGAACGGCAGGAATGGTTAAAGAAGCTGGAGATCGAGGGGATAAGGACGCGAGCCGATTACTTGTTCCAGGAGTTGGAGGTTGTACTTTACCTTTCCTAAAGATGGTGACGTGGTGACAACTCCAATAGACTCCGCTAGACCTTCGAGAACAGACTATTGAATGCGCTTGCTGCTTCGCGATAACCTCCATGTTCGTAGTGACTCTTGGCTACTGCAAGCGCGGAGCTTTCAACCTGAGATTCCCCCGCGTACTTGGAAGCTTCATAGAAAAACTTAGCCGCGCTTTCCCATTGCCCTATATCAAAGAACGCCCGTGCTTTCTTCAGATTGTCCTTGAGTTTGCCAGCCAAACTAGCTTCAGCTAGTTTGGCTTCTTCTCGATCCGCCTTCGTTTTCCCTTCTTCTTGGATGGTCACCAGAGTCTGCCGCGCTGCGCCATCCCCTTTTTTGCCTAATCCTTCTATCGCCTTTAGGCGAACGCCGGCATCGGAATCATGCTGAGCCAATATTTCAGAGAATCTCTGCCATTGTTTCTTATCTACGCTCTCCAGCGCGGCCAGTGCAAGCAGCCTTTCCCTTTCAGATCCCCTGAGCAATGAACTGATCAAACTCGCTGCAAATTGGTTGGTCTGTAAATTAAGCTGACTTTCAGATTGGCTTTTCTGTACATCAAGCTGACTCTCGGAAACGCTTTGTCGCGTATTCTCTATTTCCTTTGTTAATTGCTGTTGCTGATTATTGAGCAGGTATCCTAACCAAGTCCGGCGATCCCAATAATTACCTTGCCCCACACGTCAACCGCTTGATTAAAGCGCTCTGACTTTGTCTTTACAGACGCTGCTTGATAAGCCACTTGTGGTTCTCCCTCTGGTGGCTTCTCCATCTCTCTCTGTTCTGTAGGCAAGATGCGCCGCTCTTTCGTAGAACGGCTCACTTCCGTCTTATTCTTCATTGTAACCAAAGCCGGTTTCCCAACCGCCGTATAAACTGCTTAATGCCGACGGTCTCTTTCCGCATGATCCAAGGTAGATTCGATTGATGACCGCGGCTGCTCAATCATTTTGAAATACCGCGTGGTTCGAAGTCAGGTTCCCCGAACGCTGTCAGTGCATAACGCACGGTCTCTAACCGCTTGAGTATAAGTGTCGCCCACAAGGTGTGCAAGGTTACGCATTGCTTGACTCACCTAAAAACATCCCGAAGCTGAATCGTTGCCTCACGTAAAAATCTGCCCGAAATGATCTCGAACAAGTACCCTTCCGGGGCGAAGTCAAACGAGGGACCAATGAGGCTACGGATGAAGGAAAAGAGAGCGGTAATAGCAGTGACGGCAGAGAAGTACCGGAAGGCTCGTAAGAAGGAGAAGGGAGCAATTCTAGAAGCCGAAAAAAAGAAGAGACGAGATGATCTTGTTCTAAAATTAGGAGAAAACTTCGGGATGTTTCTTACGTGAGGAATTAGGGGGGTGGCAGGTTGGGGCGGTTGAGGCATGATTGCTAGCTGTCGGAGAAGCCCCGTCCGCGAACCTCATCGATCCTCCGCGCCCTGGTCGCAACAAAGGGTTCTCGCAAAGACGCAAAGGTCGGCGCAAAGGCGGCAAAGACACCTTGCCATGAGAACAAGGCTCTTCGGGTTTGCTTCGCGGAAGGCCGCGGAGAGTCTTGTTGCGGCTCCGCCGCAGACTGCTGCATTCCCGGTGTCTTTTCCGACTCGTTCCAGCGGGCATTGCAGTGCATGTATAGTTTGGTTTGCCCCGCCATATGCACTCAGCTATGATTTCGGGTTCTGACCAGTAAATACCGTCCCGAGGAAGAGCACACAATGAGTAAACCAGTTCCAAAGCAATCAGCGTTGCCGGTCGAGCCCCAAAAGACCATTTGGAATCCGTCGCAGGATCAACTGCGGGAATTGACACTGGCGATGGAGAATACCCGCGAGACGCGATACTCCAACACCAACACCCACACAAAAGTGGACTCCCGCTCGAAGCTGTCCACCTACGTAGCTACGAACACCCCCGAACTCTTTGATTCACAGACAATCTCCCGGTCCGAGTTGGCTCGGGTGTCCGCAATCCAGGATGACTACATTCGCGGACGCGAGATGCTGGTCGTCGACGGCTGGATAGGCAACGACCTTGAGTTCAGAGTCGCCGCGCGTCTCATAATAGAGAGCGCCAACGCTAACATTGCAGGAATGCAGCAACATTTGTATTACACGGCCACCGACGAGGAGCTTGCCAACTTTGAACCGAGCCTGACGGTGATATACACGCCTAATCTGGAGATGCGCGGGTATCCGTCGGACCGGCTGATCGCGGTCGATCTGGATAACGGCATAACGAGAGTCTTCAACAGCGACTACTTCGGAGAGTCCAAGAAGGGCGGTCTTCGAATGTGGAACCAGATGGTGTATGACCGGGGAGGACTGGCTCTGCATGCCGGTTGCAAGGTAATACCAGTCGGGGATCGAAGCCGAGTCGGGCTCATCATAGGGCTTTCTGGAACGGGTAAGACCACCACCACTTTCACTAAGCAGAATAACTCGTCGCCGGTGCAAGACGATTTCGTAGCGTTGATGCCGGGAGGCAAGGTCTACTCCACCGAAAACGGGTGCTTCGCGAAGACCTTCGGCCTCAATGAAAAAGACGAACCGACGATCCACGGCGCGGTCACGACCAGACACGCATACCTCGAGAACGTTTCGCAAAATGACGAAGGCGAGTTGGATTTCTACGATGTGAGCTATACGCAAAACGGGCGCGCCGTCGTCCGTATGCAAGACATCGCGGGAGCGATGGACGCCCGCAACATCAAATCGGCGGATTTTCTGTTGATCCTTAATCGCAACGACAACATCATCCCCGGAGTCGCCCGGCTCGACCGCCATCAGGCCGCGGCTTACTTCATGCTTGGCGAGACCAGAGGCACCTCGGCTGGCGGCGCGGCGGAAGCCGGGAAATTCCTCCGCGTGCCGGGCACGAATCCGTTCTTCCCGCTGAAGCACGCTCAGCAGGGGAATCGATTTTGGGAGTTGCTCGAATCGTCTCCAATGGAAGTCTTCCTGCTGAACACGGGCCGCATTGGCGGGGGCGACGCCGATGATCGATCCCGGAAGGTGCGTATTCAGCATTCGTCCGCCATCGTCAAGGCCATCGCCGAAGGCGCCGTGGAATGGGAAACCGACGCGGACTTTGGTTACGAGATCGCGGCCAGCCTGCCCGGCGTCGAGGGCGAAGACAACGAGGTGCTCCAACCGCGAAGGCTCTACGAACGTCAGGGACGAACAGAGGAGTATCGACAGATCGTCGACCGCCTAAAATCGGAGCGGCGTGAATATATGAAAAAATGGGAAGGGCTCAACCCGGAGATCGCTCGAGCCGTATCATAGCGCGGTAGAAAGTTACTCCGTTGATTCGAAAACAGTGCACAGGGCCGTCCGTCCGTCACCGCCCTTTCTGACGTAGAGCGAACTTCGGTGCGTAGTGCTTATGCTGATCCGTTGTTTCGCGGGCAGCGAGGAGAAGCGGGGGTCCTGGGTTGAACCAAGCAGAGCGTTAGAGGCTAAAGCCCGCGGCGCTTCATACGCGGCTTCATATGATGAGACGAACTCTAGTTACAGGCGGCGCTGGGTTCATCGGGAGTCATCTGGTCGGCCGACTGATCGCCGAGGGACGAGACCGCGTCACCGTCCTGGACAACTTCAGCGATTTCTACGATCCGGCTATTAAACGAGCGAACATAGCCGATCACATCGGTCACCCGCGCTTCGAGTTAGTCGAAGCCGACATTTGTGAACCGGTCTCAATGAATGAATTGTTCGCGCGATCTAAATTCGACTGCGTTGTTCACCTGGCGGCCAGAGCCGGAGTAAGGCCGTCGCTCGAGGATCCGCTCGCCTATGAAGAAACCAATGTGCGCGGTTCTTACTGCTTGCTTGAAGCAGCGCGGTTATGCGGCGCGCCTCGCTTCGTGTTCGGTTCTTCGAGTTCGGTGTATGGAGCGAACTCGAAGGTTCCCTTCAGCGAAAATGATCCGTTGACGAATCCCATTTCGCCCTACGCCGCGACGAAGATCGCCGGAGAATCGGCCTGCCGGGTTTACAGTCATCTGTATGGAATGCGCACAATATGTTTGCGGTTTTTTACGGTCTACGGCGCAAGGCAGCGTCCGGATCTCGCGATTCATAAGTTCGCGCGGCTGATGACCGAGGGTAAACCGATCCCCGTTTATGGCGACGGGAACTCGAGGCGAGACTACACGTATATCGACGACATCATCGCGGGGGTATTGAGCGCGATGGAATACGACGGAGACCGGTTCGAGGTCTTCAACCTCGGCGAGTCGCAAACCGTGGAGCTGAACGCGCTGATCCTTCTGTTGGAGGAGGCGCTTGGCGCTACTGCTGTTATCGAGCGTAGACCGCCTCAACCCGGCGACGCGCCCGTTACTTTCGCCGACATAAGCAACGCCCGCCGCTTACTCGCTTACAACCCGCTAACGCCGATAGAATCCGGCGTCAAGAAGTTCGCCGAGTGGTTCAGGGCGCAGTCCGGGTGAGCCGATAGATCCCGATGACCTCATCAGCCAAGCGCGGTCCGCGAAGATTCGAGGGAACAGCTATCAAGCCATAGTCAATCCGGTAGTACGCGGTAGGCTCCGCGGCATTACGATTGGAGATAAGCTGTTTCTGTTTAGAAGTGAAGCTGAGGCTTATGAATCCGGTCGTGCTGGCAGACCAAAAGCGAAGGTAGCAAGAAGTAAAAAGCGCGGACAAAGCCTTAGCTTTAGTCCGCCTCAACGGGTGAAGGTAGTAATGACATCTGTCTCGGGGCGTGCCTTATCTCAAGAACTTCTAAGACATTATGTTCGGTTCTGATTCCGGTAGTAGTCTGATAGCTCTTACTGAGTAGTTGAACGACCAAAACATCTCCCTTCGTAAAAGAAATCTGCCGATTGGCCAACCTTTCGAGAAACCGCTGATCAAGCATTGCCGCGCTAAACCGCGCCTCGCCATCAGAAAACATCCATTTAAGGTCGTCATCAAAAGATGGTTTGACAACAACCAGTGCAGCCTTTCTTTCACTTTCAAGGATAGGTTCTTGAGGAGCGGCGATAGCGAGACTGGTAAAAGCCGGGATGTCCTCTTTTGTGACGATCTCAATTACTTTCGTGTCTTTCTTAACTTCGAATGTATCAATACCTTCTTGTTCAAGGGGCTTTATAACGCCAATAGCGGCCCTTCTAATCTCTTCGTCGTTGTATAGATCAACTACTTCGGGTCTCACGTCGATATAAATTGGATTCTCGTCGCGACTCTGATCCACATTAACAGCGCTATTGATACTGCCTGCATTATCAATATGAACTGAATTGTCTACATGAATCGAATTATCAATTTGGACTGATTTGTCTATCACTACATAGATGCGGGTATTTCCGCTCTCTAGAACCGTTGTCCGCTGGGCCCTTCTGCCCTTCATCCATTTGATAAGCTTGAAGAGACTGACGGATCCGGCCGCGGTCATGCTACTAGTCAGTCCAACGATTTCAAGCAGATCCTTGGCGGTCGTAAGCTGTTCCTTATGACTAAAGAGAAACTTAGCTACTTCGACAATATGCTGAGTAACGTCGATGCCCACCTCAAACGAA
>JAHFUG010000440.1 GCA_023265195.1 Blastocatellia bacterium
TCACGTAGAGAACGTGCAGGGCGAGTTCTACTGGAAGGTGGAGGTCGGCGAAGCCGTTCACGCTCAGGATTACGTTCATCCTCCTTATATGCTGTCCAAGGAGGCGAGTATTTCAGGCGGCGCTCAGGAATCCGCCGGCCACGGCAAGAAGCGAAAGTCGCCCAAGCGAATAGAGACCGGCGAAATAAACTGGTCTCACGGCGAATACATCGCGAGGGCCGGCGTCGAGAAAGCGTTCGGCGTTCAGGGCCTGCCCGCCCCTTCCACGATCGCGCCAAATCAGACCTTTCCTCACAAGCGAGTGTACAAGTACTGGGGGCTCTTTTTGGCCGCGACTTTCATTCTCGGGATCGTGCTGATGGCGGCGGCGCCCCGCCGAAAGGTCTTCGAGCAGAGCTTTAAGCTCCAGCCCCTAAAAGCGAGCGACAGCACGGCCCCGATTTTCACCGACCCGATTGAGCTGAATGGCGGGCGAAACATCAGGGTCTCGTCATCGGCCGCCGTTGATAATTCATGGCTGTACATCGATGGCGACTTCATCAATGAAGACACGGGAATCGTTCAACAGTTCTCCCTACCCGTCGAGTACTATCACGGAGTCGAAGACGGCGAGTCCTGGAGCGAGGGCAGTAACACTCCGGAGGTTTATTTGTCGGCGCTTCCCGCGGGCAAGTACACCCTAAGACTCGAAGTGTCCTGGCAAAATTGGACGCAGCCGGCGGCCGTGAGCGTGCGGGTGGAACAAGGCGTCCCTCGCTTCCCACACCTGCTGCTTGCGATGTTGTTCGTATCGCTGATCCCGCTGCTGGTAGTGATCAAGCATATAACCTTCGAGTCACGGCGATGGCAGGACAGCAATGTCGCGTCTGCTTCGACTACGTCATCGTCGGCGGGTGACGATGATTGACTGATGGAGTTCTTACGATGTTCACGAAATTCTACCTCGTCTTTGGAATAGCGGTGATTGGGCTTTATGGATTGATGTCGCTGACCGGCCGTGAGTTGGGGAATCCGGAGAGGAGGGTGTTGCCGGCCGATGTTCGCCAGTCGCCAGGAGGATACCGCTCGTTCCATTTTTGGCACTCAGGCTACCAGGGAGGAAAATGATGCCAACGCACGCTCTCGCACCGGACGCTTCGTCAATACAAACAACGGCGGCGCTCCTGATCCCGCTCGATCTAACTCAGTTGGAGCATCTCATCGTCGTAACGCTCATCTTCTCGTTAATAGGGATCGTGTTGTTCGCCCTGGCGTTTTGGATAATCGTCAAGGTTACGCCGTTCTCGATTCGAAAAGAGATCGAGGACGATCAGAATACCGCGCTTGCCATAGTCATAGCGTCGGTAATAATAGGCATCGCCTTGATCGTCGCGGCGGCGATTCACGGTTAGACGGCGGCTCCGCGGGGTTGGCTCGGGCCCAATTCCTTCGCTGGCGGCGCGAGCGTTTCTCGCGCTGCCGGCGAGTGTTGGAGTTTGGCCGTTCTGGGTTGCTCTTTTTATAGGAAGCAATTGGTTGGTTCGCCAAACATCAAAAAGTCACGGGCCGGGAAGAGGAATTCATACCCGCTCTTCGGCTTTACGATTCACTCAACCCGGCGCCAGGAGAGGAGCGGGGATAAATCCCTCTTCCCAACGTGTGACTTTTTGATGTTGGGCGAACTGGTTGATCTCGAGGTCCTGCCAAAAGCGCAACCCGGAATGGCGCAACTCCAGCGGCTGGCGGGCGTAATCGACTCGCTTCAATCACGAGAAGGCGAACGCCCGCCGGTGGTGAGTGAATCGCAATGAATCGCACGCCGCTGCTGTTCCTCAATGTTCTGATCATCGCTACATGCGGACTGGTGTACGAGCTGTTGGCGGGCACGCTCGCCAGTTATGTACTGGGTGATTCGGTCACGCAGTTTTCGCTGATAATCGGGATCTATCTGTCGGCGCTGGGCGTTGGAGCGTGGTTGTCGCGCTTCATGGAAGCCGGCCTTGCGCGTTGCTTCATTGAAGTTGAACTGGGCGTCGCGATACTCGGTGGAAGCTCCGCGCCGCTTCTGTTCTTGAGTTTCGCGCGCCTCGGCTACTTTCACATCGTGCTCTACGGAGTCGTTTTCGCCATCGGCGTCCTGGTTGGGCTCGAGCTTCCCCTGCTGATGAGAATCATGAAAGACCTGCTCGATTTCAAGGAGCTGGTCTCCCGAGTGTTGACCTTCGACTACATAGGAGCGCTTGTCGCTTCGCTATTGTTTCCAATATTCCTCGTGCCCAGGCTCGGTCTCGTCAGAACGTCGCTCGTGTTTGGGCTTCTGAACGCGCTGGTCGGGCTATGGGGAACGTGGCTTTTCCGCCCGCTGATACGGGGAGAAGTGTTCGGACTGCGTGTTCGCGCGGCGGTCTTGATGGCGCTCCTTGCCGGCGGAATCGTCAAGGCCGACTGGCTGACAACGCTCGCCGAAGACAATCTCTTTGCCGACGAGATCATCTACACGAAGACCACGCCCTATCAGCGGATCGTGATCACCAAAGGCCGGGCCGGATTTCAGCTCTTTCTCAACGGCAATCTTCAGTTCAGCTCGGCCGACGAGTACCGCTATCACGAGTCGCTGGTCCATCCGGCGATGATGGCCGCGTCCGAGCCGCGAAAGGTGCTCGTGCTTGGAGGAGGCGACGGACTCGCTCTGCGCGAGATACTCAAACACCCCACGGTCGAATCGGTTACGCTCGTCGATCTCGATCCGGACATGACTCGGCTGTCCGAGCGGTTTCCGCCGCTTGCGGAATTGAACAAGCACTCTTACCACGACCCGCGCGTCCGCGTAATCAATCAAGACGCGATGATCTGGCTCGAAGACGTCAAGGAGCGATTCGACTGCGCCATCGTTGACTTTCCCGACCCAAACAACTTCGCTCTTGGCAAACTCTACACGACGAGGTTCTATCGACTGTTGCGAGACTGCCTGTCGCCGGACGCGGCGGTTTGCGTTCAATGCACGTCGCCATTGTTCGCCAGGAGTTCGTACTGGTGCGTCATACGGACCATCGAGGCGGCGGGATTCTCCGTCAAGCCGTTCAGCACCGCGGTGCCGTCGTTCGGAGTTTGGGGCTTTGCGCTGGCTCGACTGACGCCGTTCGAAACGCCTGCGCACGCGCCGCCTGGTTTGAGATTCCTCGACGACGGGGCGATGTCGGGGCTATTCATCCTGCCCGCCGACTTAGGGCCGGTTTCAGTTGAGGTAAACCGGCTCGACAATCAGGTGCTCGTGAGGTACTACGACAGCGAATGGAAGAGATGGGATTGATGCACCACGCACTTCCGAGTCCGCGTCTGGGAGCTTGGCCATTGGGGGGTTGCGCTTTTTGGCAGGAAGGAATTGGTTCCGTTCGGCAACCATCAGAAACTCTCAGGCTGGGAAGTGTGGTCTACTTACGCTCCCAAGCCAGTGAGTGAACCGAGAGCAGCGGGGGCAAGCCGCCCTTCCCGACCTGAGAGTTTCCGGGGTGAGCATGGATTTTGATCTTGCCTTTTATCGACGGGTCCAAATGCGGATATTACCTCGCGAGCTTGTGCGCCGCCGCCACAAGGTAGAACAGCAGCGCCGCAATCAGCCCCGACAACGGTATAGTCAGAACCCAGGCCCATACCACCCTTCCTGCGATGCCCCAGCGCACCGCCGATAACCGCCTTGTGGCGCCTACTCCTACAATGCCGCCCGTGATGGTGTGAGTCGTGCTCACTGGAATTCCGCCGTAGGTGGATAGGAAGATCGCGGCCGCACCCGCGGTTTCAGCGGCGAAGCCGCCTACGGGTTTCAACTTCGTAATTCGCGATCCCATGGTGTGCACTATTCGCCAGCCGCCGGACATCGTGCCCAGACCGATAGCCGCGTGGCAGGACAGAACAACCCAGAGCGGAATTTCCTTGTTAGCCGTGGGATTCAGATTAGACGCGACAAGAACAGCCGCTATTATGCCCATCGTCTTCTGAGCGTCATTGCCGCCGTGACCGAGGCTGAATAGCGCGGCGGAGACAAGCTGGAGCTTTCGAAATAGCTTGTCGACTCGCTCGGGCAACTGACGCCGAAATATCCAGAGTATCGCGACCATGAACGACAGGCCGAGCAACATGCCAACCAGCGGCGACACGAAAATGAAGGAGATGGTCTTTATCCAGCCCTTGGCGAAGAAGAGGTTCTCGAACCCGCCGCGCGCCGCGATCGCCGCTCCCGCATAACCGCCAACCAAAGCATGCGACGAGCTGGACGGCAGGCCGTAATACCAGGTTATGACGTTCCAAACTATCGCCCCGGCCACTCCACACAACAGCACCCACAGGCGCCATTGTTCGCCGATGACCTGGATATTGATCATGTCTCCAGCGACGGTCTTGGCTACGCGAGTTCCGAATATCGCGAACGCGATGAAATTGAAGAACGCCGCCCAGATCACCGCAACTCCGGGTGATAGGACTCGTGTCGACACTACCGTCGCTATCGAGTTCGCGGCGTCATGCCAACCGTTAACGTAGTCGAATATCAACGCCACTAATATGATGAGCACCACGAATGTGGTAGCGGATGTCATCGAATGGAACCTCTCACTGGAACTTCTCGCCGCCCTGGATGGGCGCAGCACCCCAGAGGGGTGCAATGTTTATAGCACCGTATTGCATCGGTCCCCCGCGCCCCAGCGGGGTGAATTGTAATTTGGCCATTACCCCGAAGGGGTTTCGCCGCTCAGCCCAGGGCTGCCGTACTGGGCTACCCTGGGAAACAAACGAGACGCGCCGCGCAACCCCAACGGGGTTGTGGCTCCCAGCGAACGAAACGTGGATAGAACATCGGTCGCGGCTCCCTCCCACCCGCGGGAAGAAGCCACAACCCCGTTGGGGTTGGGCGGCGCATGTCGGCCGTTTCCCAGGGTAGCCGAGTACAGCAACCCTGGGCTGAGCGGCGAAACCCCTTCGGGGTTGAAAAAACTACACCTTCGCGGCTTGATCGCTTCGATCACGTTTGTCGATTGTTTCTTGTTTGGCCAAACCTTCCGGCTGTGAATTAACTGCTTGGGATTCAACTGTGAGGCTTCGCGCATGCGTGAGCTTTCAGGCGTGTGGTCTCCGGTTCATTTATTCTTTACGACGACGGCTTCGAGCGCCTCGGCTACGTCCTTGCACCTATCGACCGAATTCTCGAGCGCCTCGTATATGGAGACCCACTTGATCACCTCGATCGGATCCTTTTCATCCTTGAAGAGGCGGCTGACGGCTTCACTGTACAGCGAGTCGGCCTGCTTCTCCAGACTGCTTATCGTCTGAAGATGGGCGCCGAAATTCTCGTGATGCTCGAGCATCGTGAATGCGCTTTCGATCTCGACCGTCGCGTTGCCGAGCAGATTGGCGATCTGGGCCGCATCGGATCTGGGCTGAGTCACGCCGTAAATCAACATCCTTCTCGCGAGGTCGTTGATCATATCGATCACGTCGTCGAGTTCGGTTGTAAGCAGATAGATGTCTTCGCGGTCGATCGGGGTGATGAAGCTGGTGTTGAGTTTCTGAGTAATCTTGGCGGAAAGGTCGTCGCACACGACCTCGATGCTCTTGATCTGTTCGGCGTACTGCGAGCGGTTTTGATAATCTTGAAAGAGCCTGACGAATATCTCTCCGCCTTCTTTGACCTTTGAAGCAAGTTGGTTCAGCAGGCCGAAGTATTTGTCGTCACGTGGAATCAGTCGCACTATGTCCTCGCCCTGGCGGCGCCGATCGCCGCATCACTAGCACACCATCTGCCCTCTTTACCGCGCCTTGGCCCCCTGCTCGACCACGTTGGTTCGGCTGGATTCTATGTACCTTGAGGGTGCGTGTCAACCAGCGCGCTAGATTAGTCCCCCCCTAGATTAAACTAGAGCAGAACAGTGAGAATTCCAGCTTACAGGTGCGTCACCTATTTCACTTATTGGGCTTCTGATAAAGTTAGTTCTGTTGTGCCGTTTTGTGAGACTGGATCGAAAATGTCGCAGCCTGAGCGTCTGCTTTGACGATTTCTATCTGATATCCGTCCTCTTGCGGATACGTAACCACATAACCGACTTCTGCAGCGCCAATCTTCATATCCGCCAAACCCCGATGCTGTACTTTTGCGTTAACAACATACCTTTCCGGGTTGCTCTTCTTCAGGAGACCTGTAACGGTTATCTTCAGGTCTTCTCCAAAAGGAGTTGTTTGACC
>JAHFUG010000441.1:0-1848 GCA_023265195.1 Blastocatellia bacterium
CCGAAGCCAACATTGGCAACCTCGGCGGCGTCACGTTCTTCGAAGCCGCGACAGTCTTCACCGACCCGCTCTCGATCATCGTCGAGAATGACGAACACTCGGTCGATGAGCGGCGGTTCTTGACGGTGGGAAGGTCGACTGGCGGCCGCGTCCTCATCGTCTGTTATACCGAACGTGAGACTCTCATTCGCATCATCAGCGCTCGTGAAGCCGAGCCTAAAGAGGTTAGAGCCTATGAAGATGGGGAATAATGCTATTGATCCGCTCGCCAAGGAACGCGATCTAACAGGCAAGAAGATCGTGCGCCGGCGCGACGTCAACAAGTTGCTCTCGGCCGCGGCGATCGAGCCTCGCAACATCAAGGTTCAGATATCGATCAAGCTCGACGCGGACGTTCTGGAGTATTTCAAAGAGCGGGCGCGCCGAACGGGAGCCGCGCCGTACCAAACGCAGATCAACCAGATACTGCGTGACGCGATGGGCCAGGATCGAGGAGAGTTCCCCGGCGAAGCGTTGGTCCGCGATGACCGATTCGTTGACGCGATTGCTGAGCGCATCAAACGGCGGCTGTGACCACCGGGATGTAACTTGCGGCGCGCAGATGGCCGCGTCGCACCGAAATGCGCGTTCAATCCGCGGTCAGCGGTCCGACAGAGTCAGTCTTCGGTCCTCGATCCTCAGTCCTCTATCCTCTATCTTCGATCCTCTATACTCGGTCCTCATTGTGCGTGAACCGCACGTCAATCATAATGAAGCCCTCAATTTTCTTCGGAGCGACAATGGACGAAAAAGAATTTCAGAGCAGCGCGGAACAAGCGATCGGCGAGCTTGAAGAGGCCTTCAGCGCCCTTGCCGACGATCGCGATATCGACGTCGAAGTTGAAGGCGGAGTCCTCACCGTGACATTCGAGGAAGGCGAGCCCGGGAAATTCATCGTGAGCCCGAACTCAGCCGCCAGGCAATTATGGGTTTCGGCCAGGGTCTCCAGTTTCAAGTTTGACCCAGGCAGTGATGGGTTCGTCCTGGCCGGCAGCGGAGAGCCTCTGCGCGATGTGATGACTCGGCTCGTGCGCGACCAACTCGGTGATCAGACAGTGGTTTTGTGAGCCCGGCCAAGCCCTGATGCTTGCAGCGCCAATGTTTCCAGTCGAAGTCAAGGTATTAGTGGACGCGGCTAAGCGCGGAGGGACTCTCTCCGACCGTATCGACTTGATCTCGAGCGCGTTACTCGGGCGGCCGTACGTGGAAAACCCTCTCGGCGGCGGACCGGATGAAAAAGAGAAGCTCACTGTTTCGCTTCACGGCTTCGATTGTGTGACGTACCTGGAGACGGTTCTTGGCTTGGCGGCCGCCAGGTCGCCGCGCGATTTTATCTCCACCATTCGGCGCATGCGATACCGGAACGGTCGAGTCAATTGGGCGAGCCGCAATCACTACATGACCGGGTGGGCGCGAAGCAACGGATGGATCGTGTCGGATTTGACACGGGGCGCCTACGCTATCGAGAAGAATCGTCTACTGTCAGTCGTTCCGGGAATCAAGCCGGTCAACGCGAAGTTCCGCGTGTTTCCTAAGAGGGCTTTCGCCCAAGTGAAGAAGCTAATTGAAACAGGCGACATTATTCTCTTCGCAACCACGAAGACCAACCTTGATGTATTTCACACCGGTCTGCTGCTGAAGCGAGACGACGAAATCCTAATTAGGCATGCGACTCGCAGGGCTGGCTTGGTCATCGAGCAGCCGCTTCATAGCTTCTTGAGTGAACACCGAATGTCGGGATTCATGCTGCTGCGACCGGCGATAATCCACAGATGACGCAGATTACGCAGAGAATCAAAAAGACCAGAT
>JAHFUG010000441.1:1948-6205 GCA_023265195.1 Blastocatellia bacterium
TCTCGTCGCGCATCGCCGCGTTGTAGACGAACGACGCCATTATCGTCGCCGCTTGTTTCATGTCCTCTTCCTGAATTCGGTCGTACACGTCCTGGTTCGAGTGATGAGTCCGCGTATCGTACTCGACCGCGTCCTGTATGAACTGGAACCCAGGCAGCCCCACTCCATCGAACGATTGATGGTCGGTTCCACCGGTATTCCCCAGCGAAAGCGTAGTCGCTCCCATTTCGCGGAACGGCGCGAGCCAGGCGCGGAAGATCGGTCTGACGGATTCGTTTCCTTGCAGGTAGACGCCTCGAATCTTGCCGGTGCCGTTATCGAGGTTGAAGTAACCGGCGAACTTCGCTTGCTCGGGAGTCAATGCGAAAGTCGGCGCGCTCCCGGCGGCCGGCGCTCCCTGCTGCGGTTGATCTGTTCGTTTGCCGAAGTGTTCCGCTACATAAGCGCGCGAGCCCAGGAGTCCCTGTTCTTCTCCGCTCCACAGGCCTATTCGAATCGTGCGCCGGGGCTTCAGTCCGATCGCTTGAATAATTCGCACCGCCTCGAGACACACCGCTGAACCCGCTCCGTTGTCGGTAGCTCCGGTGCCGGAATGCCACGAGTCGAAGTGGGCTCCTAGCATTACGACTTCGTCCTTCAGATCCGAGCCCGGTATCTCCGCAATGACGTTGTAGCTCGACGGGTCGTCGTCGTGGAAGCGCGCGCTTATGTTCACTTCGAGTTGAAGCTTTGCGCCCTTGTTGAGCATGCGAATCATTCGGTTATAGTGCTCAACGGCGACAACCGCCTGCGGGACCGCGGGAGGCGCATCCTTGGCGTAAACGCGTGGTCTTCTATCGAAAGACGCGTCGACTGGAGCGGGAACGGTGACCGATTGGACGAATATCGTCCCTCCGTCTCCACGGCCCGGTGGTTCAAGCACGGCTGCCGCGCCTTCGGCGGCCACCATTTGCCACTTCTTGTTCATGAGCTCGGCTGCGGCGCGCCGCTCCGCGTTCAACTCGGGTCTGCGTCCGCCCGCCGGTCCGGCGCCCGGCAAATCCGCGTTCGCAAGCCTGAGTAGATCCTGATCAGTCATCCGCTGACCCTCCGCTTCGAAATGTGCTTTGACATCTCGTGGCGGAGCGATCAGGACGATGGCGCCCTTCAACTTGCCTTTGTATTTGTCGAGGTCGGCTTCGGTCTTGGCGTCAATATAGACGACGTCACCGCGCACCGCGCCCTTGGTGCTGGGAGTCCAGGCCTTCGGGTAGGCGATAAGCGGAATGAACTGAGGCGAAACCACATTCGCGGCGAATCCTTCGAGCGACCAGCCGCGGCCGAACGCGTATCCTTCAAGGTGAGCGTTTTGCAGGCCCCACTCGGTTAGTTTCTTTTTTGCCCACTCGTTCGCGGCGCGAATATTGGGTGAGCCGGTCAGGCGCGGCCCGTAGACGTCGGTCAGATAACTCAAGGTGTCCATAACCTGAGAGTGCTTCATACCTTCTTCTTTGATCTTGTTGATCGCGTCGAGGTCGATCTTCTCCCCGCGCTGTCCCTGGGCGCTTGCGCCCAGCGACGAGGCGAGCAGAGCGGTCACCAGCGCAATGACTTTCGAGTAACGGCTTAGCATTGTTGCCTCCCTATCTTCGTCAATTGTGGATTCTAAAAAGCGGCTACGATCCATACGCGCGGCCCCGCCTGCGAGTTACCTCTGTTTGCGCGCGGATTCAATGCGTCGAAGCGCTACAAACTATGATGTTCGGAGTGTGATGTCAAGACGATTGGGCGGCGGCCGGGCGACCCCGAACCCTTTTGCGGCCGCGCGGAATTCTTCAGGCAAGACGAAAGGAGTTTCAACGCTTTGACAACCAGCGAGAATAGGCCCGGCTGCGATGTAGTGCGGCCGGGCCTAACAGGCATTGAGCTACACCAGAGGCAAGCGGAGCCGGCTGGCATAGAGGTCAACCGCCCTCTGCAAGTCCGGCGTCGTCTCGCGCAGAACCTTTCGCGCGTCCATAAGCGTCCAGATCACCGCGTGAAGGTCCGGGTCTTTTGATTCACAGATGTTTCGCACGGCGGCCATGACGTATCGATACCGCTTGTTGGCGTGTTCGTGTGACACCGACGCAATCAATCGGAGATTCTTGTTCGCCAGTTGATCTTCGAAGCCATGTATCCGCAAATAATTCGCGGCAAGTATGGCCACATTGATCTTTGGACCGACCTCGCGCGCCTCTTGAATCGAGAGGCGGTTGATAAATGTCCGTACCTGCGTGGGTGGCAATGCGAATCTGTCGGGTCCGAGAGATTCGTCATACATGGGAAGCAGCAGGTTGAGGCAGGCTTCCCTCTCCCTCGCCTCTTCTTCTTTTTCTTGGTCAATAAGCTCCCTTATAGGTATCATAGGCTCTGCCTTTCTGCGCCGGCGTGAAGACATACCTTCACCCTTTAGCGACTGGTGGGTGTTCTTCACACTAACCGGCGCGGTTTTTGGGCGGGGTGGGTCGTCTTCGCAAAATGGTGGCCCACCTCACGACCCAATGGTTAATGATTCAAACTCGGGATATTGGCTTGAAACTGGCAGGCAGGCTTACGGCGCCCTGGGTTTGGTTGGCTCACGCGCTGGATTACGCACCGTGATGCTTGTAGTAACGCTGGGCGAAGACAGCGCCCGGTCTGATCTGAAGCGGCGTTGAGTCTTTCGTATTGCGCACGCTAACGGCGTAAGGCGCTTAGCTTCCTGATTCTTGTTTGCTTGAGGCGCCGCAAGAGGTTCCTCTCGGCGATGGATGACTACGACTGAGTGCTTCCGGGTTGGCAGTTTGCTTTGAAGATCAGGGATGGTGTCGCTGATCTCAGGGACTAGCGATGCAAATGATGCAACTCGCGATACTACCTTCAGCGCTTGCTCCACCTGGCCTGTTTCGCCAAGCTCGACGGCATAGCTGTTCAGTAATGCGGAATAGGCTTTGGCTTCATATCTCGATATCTGGCAGCCGATCGGAAGCAAGCCTTCGAGGTCGGCGAGCGCTTGATGATGATCGCCGTGGATGCTTTTTATGACTGCGACTGCGCGCAAAGACTCTACGAGAGATGTCGCATCGCAGTCCCGAGCGAACTGGGCGGCCTCGATGCTGAAGCGCAACGACTGGTCGATCGCGCCGACTTGAAAGTAGGTCGCAGCCTTGGTCTGAAGGACAAGGGAGCGTAATCGTGGGTCCAGTTCCTCTTCCAATAACAGATCGGCACGTTGTTGCGCGGCCTCGAACTCGCCCTTTCTCTTTAAGCAAACGGCTTGGTAATAGCGGGCCAGGTGCTTTGCGTGAGGCGAAACCGGCAGGCCGAGCATTATTTGGCTTGCAAGCTCAAGAGCCTCCAGATCGCTCAGGGCATGAGCTTGAGCGGCAATGCCAGCCAACGACTCGTACAAAGATTCGATTTCTTCCCGTGCGTATCGGGCACGGGCAAGGAGCGCGTAGATCGCTTGTTGGCAGCGAGTTTGCCCCAATGATGCATTCGATCCCGACGTCCAAATTTCACCGGAGGATAGAGTCATGAAGAGATCACTAAATGTCGTAGGTTGCGCCGCGGTATTGCTTCTCCTTCCGTTTTTTTGTGTCTCGCCGAATACAGCCATAACGGGCCCTGTTCCGTTCCCTGCTCAGGCTTTTGCCGGCCATTCATTCCCGGGCGGCCGATCGTGTCAGTGTGGAGATGAGAGCTGCATCTGTAGTCCAGGTGAGATGCCGGTGAACGTCACCACAACATCACGTCAAAGCAACAGCGCAATCTCAAATAGCGAATCAAACCGTCAACCATTTGCGCCAGATTCCCAGCCGGGGCTGGCTGCGCTGATCTTTACGCTTCTCGTTACGGTGCTGCTGCGGATGCGCTGAAGACCAGCCTTGCGATTCCAGGCCGCGTTCAAGAATACCTGCCCAAAGTAAAACCGGCGGTGCAGGGAATGTTTGGCCTTTCGTTGCGGATGGCATTGTACTATGGATCGCTATGTACGGGAATTGA
The DNA here is from genome assembly GCA_023265195.1 of Blastocatellia bacterium. Lineage (GTDB taxonomy): Bacteria > Acidobacteriota > Blastocatellia > UBA7656 > UBA7656 > QHVH01. The sequence goes on from JAHFUG010000441.1 coordinate 5,954, forward strand.
AATTTCACGAAGCCTTTTGGGACTCATTAAGAAAAGACGCGGGGGATCAAGGCCGTTGGCAGGTTGCTGAAACGAGACCATGATTTTGGATCGTAAGCTGCACCGCATCTGAACCGCGATCTCTCAGGGCATGAGCTTGAGCGGCAATGCCGGCCAACGAACTGTACAAAGATTCGAATCTGTTCGCGCGCGTATTGAGCACGAGCAAGCAGTGCGTAGACCGCTTGTTGGCAGCGAGTTTGCCTCGAGGAG
>JAHFUG010000098.1:0-10166 GCA_023265195.1 Blastocatellia bacterium
GCTGGTCCTCGCGCTTCTCGTTACGGTGCTGCTGCGGATGCGCTGAAGACCAGCCTTGCGATTCCAGGCCGCGTTCAAGGATACCTGACCAAAGTGAAACCGGCGGTGCAGGGAACGTTTTGGCCCTTCGTTGCGGATGTCATTGTACTATGGATCGCTATGTACGGGAATTGAAATTTCACGAGGCATTTATGGACTCATTAAGAAAAGACGCGGGGGATCAAGACCGTTGGCAGGTTGCTGAAACGAGACCATGATTTTGGATCGTAAGCTGCACCGCATCTGAACCGCGATCTCTCAGGGCATGAGCTTGAGCGGCAATGCCGGCCAACGAACTGTACACAGATTCGATTTCTTCCCGCGCGTATCTAGGAGGGGCAAGGAGCGCGAGGATCGCTTGTTGGCAGCGGGTTTGCCCCGATGAGGCATTCGACGCCGACGTCCAAATTTCACCGGTGGATAGAGTTATGAATTACCTAACAGGAGATGAAGGACGTCTGAGATTCAGTCTTGGATGGTTTTATCTCGGCCGGCGAAACAAAAGGGCGCGCCGCGTCCTTACCAAAGGCCCGCAAGACAGCGCTCGGATTGCCTGCGAGGAGCGTTGCGCCCATTCCGAATTCCGGCAACGCAATTGTGCATTGCATTAGCCGCGCTCACGTCGTCACGCACATTACTCCAGTCCGAGCTATTTGAGGGGCTGCTTCTAAACCGCTACAATCCCCTCGATGACCGAACGCAATGAAGCCGACGTCAAGAAAACCCTGAAGAAACATCTCAAAGGCGCGAGGGCCGCGACCATTGAGTCCCTAGCCAAACGACTCGGCATACTTCCCTCCGAACGCGTTCTGCTCACTACCGACATCGGAATAACTCTGGCCGCGGCCAGCCTCCGCGCCGCGATTGAATTCCTGAAGGCCGCCCCCGAGGTCTCTCGTTTCATTGACTCATCGGACATGCGCGTTTGGGGCGAGGTGGGCCGCAGATTATGCGCGACGAGCGCGGACGCGGCTTGCAACTTCTTCCAGTCAAGCAAAGAAACTCTTGAAGCTACTCCTGAAGCGATGCGGACTTCCGTGCTCCGGCTAATCAGCAAGCAAGCGGCTCTATCAGCCAACACGGCCGCCGATTGCTTCAAAACCGCGCCCGAGATCATATCCGGAATCGGAGCACCTGAAATCGCCGCCGAGGTGCTGAATACATGCCTCGAACTCGCCCGGCATTCGGTCAAGCATAGCTACGACCTGTTCACGGCCGCGCCATCGGTTCTGGCCGCGCTGAAGAACGAGCTTGCGAATACGAACCAAGCCATCGTCGCCCGTGTGCTCGCGCTGACCTCGGCGTTTGCTTTCAAGTCCGGCGGAACGGCCGCGGAATTCTTCGCGGAATTGCCGCTTCTGGTCCGCGGAGACGCGCCATTCGATCCCGAGGCTATAGAGAGGCTGCTGTCGAACACCGAGGCGTATCTGGATCGCTCCGGCGGCGTCGCGCTTCAATACTTCAAGGCGGCCAGCCGCGTCCTGTCAATTGCCGGCGAGGACGCATTCGAGCGCTGGACTGCGCTCGCTAATCTGGTGGCGCTTCAAGGCAACGCGGCAAGCTATCACTTCATGAAAGCGAGCCCTCAGATCGTCGCGGATCTCGCCGCGCGGGCCGGCAAAGCGAAACGCGGCCGCGTAGTTTCGGCGGTGCTGGAGATCGTTGAAGCAATCGGCAAGACAAACTCACTGGCGGCGATCGAGTGCTTCAAAGCGAGCCCGCTCGCGCTGAGATCCGCGTCTCTTGGCCAGTTTCGCGAGTGGGCGTTGCGTGGAGTCGAGGTCTCCACGGATGTTCGCAAGACTCAGGCTTATTACGCTCTCGAATCGAAGGGCAGCCAGGAGGCCCTGTTTCGTATCGAAGGCGGATTGACGCTCGACTCGATAGCCCAAACGCTCAGGCTTTACGTCGAGGGCCTGACAGGCCGCGCGCTCACGATCGCGCCTCTAGCTTCGATTCCCGATGAATCAAGGCTTGGCGACGGCAAGACAATTTATCTGCCGTCCGTGGTCGCCGAGTTCGAAGGCGAGGCCGACAACTTTAGACTCTTCAAGGTGCTCGCCGCGCACGCAGCGGGTCAGATCGAGTTCGACACATACGCGATCGACTCGCCCGGCGCGATAGCCGCGCTTGCCGAGATACGGTCGGCGTTTCCGAAGCACAACGAGCCACACGACGTTAAGGACGGCGACGGCGATGCAAGCGGCAAGAAGAAGCCGCGCCGGAAGAAAACCGGCGAGGGAGTTGTCTTTGGCAGCGTGCTGCCCTATTTCCCCAACCCGGCGCTTGCGACGAGACTCTTCACGACTATAGAAAATGGGCGAATCGATTTTCTCCTTCGCGCCGCCTATCGAGGCATTCGGCGGGATCTCGACTTCGTGCGCGCCCGTTTGATCGAACGGCGTCCGCCGATCGACCTGCTGCCGGCGGAGATGATCCCGATGGAGCTGCTGTTTCAAATCGCTCTTTGTGGCGGCGCGACCGGCCAATCGCGGTGCGCTTACCCAACAACGGTGGGCCAGTTGGAGCAGATAATCAGCGAACAGATTTTTCACGAATCGGCCGATATAGGCGATTCATTGATAGCGACGCGGCGCGTCTACGACTTGTTCGTTGAAGGGCCGCGCGATCGCGACGATGCGTCGGAGGACTCGGCTGATTCAGCGGATGAAGGCGACGGCTCCGGCGATGACGCGGCGGGCGCCGATCCCGACGCGGGCCAGTCTCAGGAAGCGGCTCAACAGACCGAAGTGAAAGACGATCCCTTCAGCTTCTGGGCGTCGGGGTTGAACCCGGAGGTCTCGCCTGACGCGGATGAACTGAGCGAGACACACGGCGGGGAATCGGTCGAGCAGGATCTCGACAAGACCGACCGCGCTTTCTATTACGACGAATGGGACCGCGAGCTGGGGGACTACCGGACTCGATGGTGCCGAATCATCGAGAGGCAGAGCACTCGAGGCTCGCGAGGTTTTGTCGAGTTGGTCCGGAGCCGGTATGCCGGGGTAATCTCCTCCATCAGATATCAATTTCAACTGCTGCGGCCGGAGAATCTGCGGCGGATTCGAGGCGAGATCGACGGAGAAGACTACGATCTTCAAGCGGTCATCGACTACGCGCTGGATGTGCGCTCGACCGGCATGATCGACGACCGTCTCTACATTCGAAAGCTGAGGCGCGAGCGAGACGTGGCGGTGTCGTTCCTGTTGGACATGTCCAGCTCGACGGCGAGGACCATTAGCCGTCAACCAAACAAGCCTTACACTCAACCCGGCCATCGAATCATCGACATCGAAAAAGAGGGCCTGGTGCTAATGAGCGAAGCGCTGGAAGCGGTGGGCGACGCATATTCAATGCAGGGATTCACCAGCGAGGGCCGCCGCAACGTGAAATTTTTCGTGATCAAAGACTTCTCGGAGACTTACTCATCCGACGTCGAGCGGCGCATCGGTGGAATCACTTATCAGAATAACACCCGCCTGGGAGCGGCGATTCGCCACGCGGCTGACCGATTATCGAGACAGCACGCGAGGACTAAGCTGTTGATCATACTTTCAGACGGGCGGCCCTACGACCATGATTATGGCGACAGCCGCTACGCGCGTGAAGACACCAGGATGGCGCTGAGACACGCGAGGCTCGACGGGATCACTCCGTTTTGCATCACAATCGACCGCGAATCCGAGGATCAGCTAAAGGATATGTACGGAGAAGTCGGGTACACGATCATAGATGATGTATTGAGCCTGCCCGAGAGACTGCCTGGAATATACAGCCGGCTGACGACGTGAAGATTCCTCGAGTACCCCCAACGTATTAAGACTTCGTGTGCCGCGGCGATAGCGCCAATCGCCGCCAACGCAGGAAGCAATTAAGAACATAGTTGTCATTGGTCACTTGTCATTTGTCACTTGTCATTGGTCATTGGTCACTTGTCATTGGTCGGCACGCGTTAGTAGTCAATGACGGATGACAGGTCAGCAATCACGAGTGACAAATGACCAATGACGAATGACAAGTGACAAATGACAAGTGACAAATGACAAATGACAAATGACAAATGACCAATGACAAGTGCTTTATTCGAATCGCAGCACGTCCATTGGATCGACCCGCGTTGCTTTCCGGGCCGGGGCTAGCATGGCGGTCATCGCAACAGCAGCCAATAGAATTGCGGTCGCCGCGTAGATGATGGGGTCGCGCAGGTTTACGGCGACCTCCGCGTTTTGGAAAACCGGGCTGAGAACCGTGAACGCCGTTATCGTCAATGCCAGTCCTATCATTAATCCCACGGCGACCGGGCGGCCGCTTGCCTTCAGAACCGCACTGTAGATGTTTTCTTTCCGTGCGCCGAGCGCGATCCTAATGCCCATCTCCTTAGTGCGCCGGCTTACGGCAAAGGCGACCACGCCGTAGATACCAATGACGGCCAGAACTACGGCTATAGCGCAGACGATGGTGATGAAGCCCGTGTCTCGGCCAAGACCCTCCATCAATTCTTCGCGCCTCGACTGAATTGTCCGAACGTCGACTTCGAGCGCGGGCGCCAATTCCCTGGCGGCTGCTGTGATGGCTCGCGCGAGCGTTGCTCCGTCTCCCGAAAACCGCACGAACGGTTGAGGCGGATAGTTATTATTCAGATCCAACGGTTGATAGATCATCGGGTCATCCAACCGTCCGAGTCTGGTGCTCGAAACGTCGCGGGCGACACCCACGACTTCGAAGGAATGGCCTTCGCGGTCCCGCAGTGTCCGGCCGAGCGGATTCTCGTTAGGCCAGACGTCACGGGCCAATTGCCGTGAGACGACTACGACACAACCGGCCCTGCCGCAGGGGCGATCGCTCTCCCGGATCGCGCGTCCACTCAGGATTGGAATGCTCATCGTGTCGAAATAATTAGGCGAGACCCAGTTGACGGCTACCTCGCGCGCCGCCTGGCCCACAGCCTGGACGCGAAGAGTCAACGCATACATAAACGGAAAGCGGTATGAGTACGCCACCGATTCCACTCCCGGCAACGCCGTGATGCGCGCATCGAGAGCCCGTTGCAAATTCTCCCAGTTGCGATTCTCGCTATTCCCTCTCTGCGGAAACAGACCGGTCCATAACACCTGGCGTGTCTCAAAGCCGGGCTCGAATGTGGTGGCTTGCCGATAAGCGCGCAAGCTGAAACCCGCGCCGCAAAGCAAAAAGAAGCTCAAGGCTACTTGCGCTCCAATCAAGAGCCCGTACAACCGTGAGCCTCCGGCGCCGCCCGGCATGCTCTGGCGGCCTTTGAGCATTTCCGACGGATTGACTTTCAACGACTGGAGCGCCGGTGTGAGCCCTGCCAGCGTTCCGGCCAGGAGCGTTGCAAACGTCAGGAAAACGAACGCGCGCCAGTCCGGCGCCAAAGACCATGTGTCGAGGTTGTTCGAAGGAGTAAGCCAGCGCATCAACACGTTGGGAAGCCGATAGGCAATGAAGAGGCTCGGCACACCGGCTAACGCCGCCAGCAAGAAGGTCTCCGTCAACAGCATCCTGACAAGCCGCATCCTTCCCGCGCCCAGCGCCAGCCGCACGGCGATCTCCTGCCGGCGTCCGGCGGCCCTCGAGAGAAGCAACGTGGTTACGTTCAGACAGACGATCAGGACAAAGAAAACGAGCACCCCAAGAATCGTGACAAGAGCCGAAATCAATTGGCCGCCGCTTCCGGGAATCTGGATCGCTGAACCATCGGTGACAGTGAGCGTAGTCGTCCGCGCCGGATGCAATTGATCTTGCTGGCCGGCTATCAGATCGAGTTCCGCGGCGGCTTCCCGGCGCGAGAAGCCCGAATTCAATAGCCCTGCCACGTTCAACCAGGCAGCCTCGCCCGGTCTCAACAGATCTTCGCCGTGCTTCAGGTAGGTCTCGAGCGTGTACGGGAACCAGGCCCGCGCGTTGTTCACCATGCCGGCAAACGTCGGGGCCACACCAACGACGGTGACTGACTGTCCGTTGAAATACGTGACCCTCCCGATAATCCGAGAGTCAGCCGAAAAACGCTCGCGCCACAACCGGTCACTCAGCACCACGACGGGGCTGGCCGCGGCCGACCAGTCTTCAGGCTCGAGCAAGCGGCCTAATAGAGGTTGTTCAAGGCCGTACAATGAAAAGAAATTGGAGGTCACCAGTAGAGCGCGCACCTCTCCCGGGTCGTCCTGGCCAAGCGGCGCCCGGAAATCCGCCCAGGCTGCGACGTCGCGCAACGCCTTCGCCCGATCGCGAAACGCCAGGTAATCCTCCAGGGTGGTCCCACCTGGACGGCCGGGCCGTTGGGGATCGCTGTACGCGGAATAGACTTGCACATAGGAATCGAAGTCTCCGTCCACTTTGGCGCGCAAGAACTCCGCGTTGTAAAAGGTAAAGATTCCGGCGCTGACGCCTACGCCAAAGGTAAGCGTCGCTATGACGACGAGCGAAAGCGCGGCGTGTTTGCGAAGACTTCTAACGCTGTAGCGAAGGTCTTGCCATAGATCCGCGATCACGTTCTTTCTCCCGTATCCCAGGACGACCGGCTCAATCTCGACGGCCTTCTCGACTCGCTGCAGTTCGCGCGCCAACACATCGCTCTCGCTTAACTCGGCCACTGCCATGCGCGCGGCCTGTTCTCCGGTTACGCCTCCGGCAACCAACTCAGCGTAACGATCATCAAGGTGCTGACTCAATTCGTCGACGATCTCAGCCTCTCGAGTCGGCGCGAGATTCAGGCCTGAAAGCCGTTGCGCGATCTCTTTCTTCCACTCGGGCATATTAGATTTGTCATTTGTCATTTGTCACTTGTCACTTGTCATTTGTCATTTGTCATTGGTCACTTGTCATTGGTCATTTGTCATTTGTCACTTGTTATTTGTCACTTGTTATTTGTCACTTGTCATTTGTCACTTGTCATTTGTCACTTGTCATTTGTCACTTGTTATTTGTCACTTGTCATTGGTCATTTGTCACTTGTCACTTGTCATTGGTCACTTGGTCGGCAGGCGTTAGCGAATGACAGATCACCAATCGCGAGCGGCGAATGACAAACGACAAATGACAAGTGACCGATGACAAGTGACAAGGGACAAATGACAAATGACGAATGACAAGTGACACATGACAAATGACAAATGACAAATGACAAATAACATCCTTGCTTATTCAAATCTCAGCACGTCAATCGGGTCCACGTGAGTAGCCCGCCGCGCCGGGATCACCATCGCCGCCAGCGCCACTCCGCCTAACAAGGCGGCCGTGACGAGATAAGTGATGGGATCCCCAACATTCATGTTTTTCAATTCACTGAGTGAAGGCGCTACTGTAAGAACAGTTGGAGCCGTGATGCATAGACCAAGCAATAGTCCGATAATGACGGGCCGGCCACTCGACGCCAGCACAGCCCGGTAAATGTCTTTCTTCCCGGCCCCGAGCGCAATACGAACCCCAATTTCCTTGCTGCGCTGCCTTACCGAAAACGCCACCACGCCGTAGATGCCTATGACGGCCAAGACAACCGACATGACGCCTAAGAATGCGATGACTTGCGTGGCTCTTCGAAATGCGTCCATTTGGCGCTCACGCAACGACTGAGCGGTCCCAGCCGTGACCATGAGTTCGGGCGCGATGTCCCGAATAGTGGATGCAACGACGTTCGCCGTCAGCCCTCCATCGCTTGAAGCGCGCACGAACAGATTAGCGGGGCCATTCGGACTCCACGGCAGATAGAGCATCGGCTCAACCTTGCCTCCGAGTCTCAAGATCGAGACGTCGCCGGCCACCCCGACTACATCGAAACTGTTTCCTTCAGAGTCTCTGAGCGTCTGGCCCAGCGCATTCTGGTTGGGCCAGAATTCGCGGGCAAACTGCCAGGAAACCACCGCGGAACGCCGCTCTCTCCCGCCATGAAGATCATCTTGGCGGATCGCACGCCCGCTCACAATTGGAATGCCCATACTGGAAAAGTAACTCGGCGAAACCCAGGCGAGATCAACCGGCCGCAGCCGCTGGCCCGAGGCCTGCACCTCGGTCATCCATTTCCCCTGAAATGAAAAATTCGAGTGAGCGACCGATTGCACTCCCGGCAACGCGGCGAACCGCTCATCGAGAGCGCGGTTAATGACGCTCCAGGTTTGCTGACTAGCGCCTTGGGCGGGCGGCATGGTCAGCCGCGTCCAGATAATCTGCCGGGTCTCAAAACCGGAGCCCAGACTTGCCGCTTTCATATAACTACGCACGAAGAAGCCCGCGGCGCATAGCAAGAAGAAACTCAGCCCGACCTGCGCTCCGATCAGTAGACCATAGACCCTGCGGCTTCGCGCGCCGCCGGTGCTGCTCTTAACGCCCTTCAGCGTCTCTGAAAGGTTGACCTTCATGGACTGAAGCGCCGGGGTAAGGCCCGCCATTGTTCCCGCGAGAATCGTTACAAGCGTCATATAACCAAATACGCGCCAATCGGGCGGCGGCGACCACCAGACTCCATACTGCCCTCTGCCCTCGCCTCCGCCCGTGCTGACCAGCCAATAATCCAAAACGCCGGGAATGTAATACGCGAGGTACACGCTCGCCACGCCGGCCAGCGCAGCCAGCAGAAGGCTCTCGGTTAGAAGCATCCTCACCAGTCGAGCTCTTCCGGCGCCGAGCGCAAGCCGCACGGCGATCTCATGCCGGCGGGCAGCCGCTCTGGATAACAGCAGAGTCGTGACGTTTACGCACACCACCATGACAAAGATAACAAGCACGCCAAAAATCACCGCCAGCGCCAATACAATCACGGACCGCACTTGAGGATCCTGGATAATCGAGCCGTCCGTAACAGTCAGTGTCGTCGTTCTGCCGGGATGCAGTGTATCCTGCTGAGCCGCGACCAGCCGTAGCTCGGCGGCTGCGTCCTCGTGCGAGAAACCCTTATTCAGACGGCCCGCCACTTCCAGCCACGCGGCCTCGTCCGGTCTCCGCAAGTTGTCGCCGGTTTTCAGATATGACTCGAGCGTGTAAGGGAACCAGACGCGCGCCCCATCCGCCATGCCGCCGAAGGCGGGCACAACGCCCACGGCGGTTACCGGCTGCCCGTTGAAATGAAGTATCTTGCCGACTATCTGAGGATCCGACACAAAACGGCTGCGCCATAACGTTTCGCTGAGAACCACTACTGGGCTGGCCGCTGAGAAGTCTTCGTCCCGCAGCACTCGTCCGATCACCGGCCGCTCCACGTCGAAGAGCGAAAAGAAGCCGGGGGTCACCAGGCTGCCCCGGACCTCCGCCTTATCCTCTTCTCCGAGGAGCATCGAAAACCACGCCCATCCAGCAAGGCTGTGCAACGACTTCGCCCGATCACGAAAAGCCACGTAGTCCTCCAGAGTCGTTGCGCCGGGCCGGCTCGGACGCGCGGGGTCTTTGGAGTACCCGGAATAAACAAGGACATACGAATCGAAGTCTTTGCTCAAAGGCGGGCGCAGGAGTTGGGCATTGCAAAAGGCAAAGGCGCCGGAACTAATCCCAATCCCCAGGGCGAGAGTCGCTATCACGACGGTGGATAAGAGGGCCTGCGTTCGGATGCCGAGCACGGCATAGCGTAAGTCCTGCCAAAGATCGGCAATCATATTCATTCTCCCTGCTCCTAACACAACGGGTTCCAGTTCAACCTGCTCCTCGACGCGCTTCAGTTCTTGCGCCAACAACTGGGCGTCACTCAACTCAGCGAGCGCCTTGTGACAGGCTTCTTCTTCAGTCGCGCCGCCGGCAAGCAACTCGGCGTATCGATCATCGAGATGTTGAGCCAACTCGTCTATGATCTCGATCTCTCGAGCTGGCTCGAGCTTCAACTCCGCCAGCCGCTTTCCGATTTCACTTTTCCAGTCAGGGTTTGTCATTTGTCATTGGTCATTTGTCACTGGTCATTTGTCATTGGTCATTTGTCGCCGGTCACTACTTGCCACTGATTACTGATTACTCCCTGCTTGCCACTGACCACTGCCTATTGTCATTGGTCATTGGTCATTGGTCATTGGTCATTTGTCGCCGGTCACTACTTGCTACTGGCCACTGCCTATTGTCACTGGTCGTTTGTCCCTCGCGTGGTTCATTTTCGGAACGTGGCCGCCTTGGAAGGACTCCGATCCCATCCTCCA
>JAHFUG010000098.1:10266-19486 GCA_023265195.1 Blastocatellia bacterium
GTCATTTGTCGCCGGTCACTACTTGCTACTGGCCACTGCCTATTGTCACTGGTCGTTTGTCCCTCGCGTGGTTCATTTTCGGAACGTGGCCGCCTTGGAAGGACTCCGATCCCATCCTCCATCCTCCATCCTCCATCCTCTATCCTCCATCCTCTCGTGACCCGACGCGCTACTCGATAATCCCTGTTCCCTGTTCCCTGTCCCCTGTCCCTGTCCCTCAGGCATGTTCCATACCCGTGATTCTATTGATGGCTTCCACGAACCCACGCCAGCCTCGCCGCTGCGCCGCCAGCACTTTTTTGCCTTCGAGCGTGAGTTTGTAATAGCGCCGCCGCCGCTGTCCCGCCTTCTCGACCCAGCGGCCTTGAATCCACCCGCGCTTCTCGAGCCGGTATAACAGCGGATAGAGCGAGGCGACGTTGAATTTCAACGCGCCCTTTGATCTGGTTTCTATTAGTTTGCTGATGTCGTAGCCGTGGCGGGGACGATCCTCGACCAGAGAAAGGATCAACAACTCGGCGCTGCCCTTCTTCAACTCCCGTTCGAGCACTCGCGATGCTATATATGGCATTGCGATATATTATTCAGGAACATATAACGCGTCAAGCATTATTTTCTTGACGGCGGTCATGGCGCTCCTCCGGGATTCCGCGTCGAACGACGCTCGTCCGCTTGCAACCTCCGTCTTCGATGCAAGGAAATCTCTCAGCGCCCATCCTACTTGAGCCCGAGAACCCTTCGCCGGGCAGGCGAGCACCCTTAATTAAGCACTCGCCGTGAACCAACGGTAATCAACGGTAATCAACGGAACGCGTTTACATCCATTACAACTCTTTACCGTGATTTGACGGCGCGATCCGCATATATGATGTTTAATGTTATTGCGGAACGTCTGTATCGGAGTCATCGTTTAAGTTCGCCGGGAGGATTCATGCATTTCAAGATGTTTCAGAGTTGTTCTCTAATAGCTCTTCTTCTCGCGACGCTATGCGCGGCGCAAACATCCGAGGGAGTGAAGCTTCCGGACACGCCGATAGGCCGGACACTAGGCGCCTTTCTCGCCGCCTTCAATACCGGGGATATTCAGACGCTGCGGCGTTTTCACGCCGAGCACGGCGACAACGAGGAACTCGCGCAACAGGATATCGATTTTTACGGCCAGAGCGGCGGCCTCAAGCTATTCAAAGTAATCAAGTCCTCCGACTTCGAAATTGAGGTTTTAGCTCAAGCGAAGCAAGATGGGAGGTGGCTCCAGTTCATAATGAGCATAGAGCCGGCCACGCCGTATCCGGTCGCCGACATACGCATCCATCCGGCGTTAGGGCCTTCCGACACTCAACCATCCAATGAACCGTCCAAAGAAACAATGCCGCCGCCAGTCGCGAAGAACATGACCGAGGCCGAGATCGCTTCATCGCTCCGAGCTTATCTCGATGATCTGGCCGCACTGGACAAGTTCTCGGGCGTCGTCCTCATCGCCAGGGACGGCAAACCTATATTCGAAAAAGCCTATGGTCTGGCTAACAGGGCGAAGAACCTGCCGAACAACATCGAAACCAAGTTCAACCTCGGCTCCATGAACAAGATGTTCACCGCGGTTGCTATTGCGCAGCTTGCGCAAGCCGGCAAACTTTCATTCGATGATACGGTTGGAAAGCATCTGCCTAATTATCCCAACAAGGAATTCGCCGGCAAGGCGACCATTCATCAGCTTCTGACGCATACGTCGGGACTGGGCTCATACTGGAACGCAAAATTTGAAGCGAAGAAGGCAAGCATCAAATCCGTTGCGGATTACTTATCGCTATTCGCCGCCGACCCGCCGCCGCTCGAGCCGGGCAAGAAATTCCAATACAGCAATTCAGGCTTCATCGTGTTGGGCGCGATCGTCGAAAAAGTATCGGGACGGAGCTACTACGATTATGTCCGGGAGCGCATTTACAAACCGGCCGGCATGAAGGACACCGATGCATACGAGATGACTGCTGAGACCCCGAATCTTGCGATGGGATATACCTTGGAAGGAGCGGGAACAGGTCCGAGGCATGAGAACACCGGGTCGCGGCCGAATAGAGGCGGACCGGCGGGCGGGGGTTACTCCACGGCGAAGGATCTGTTGCGATTTCACATCGCGCTTCGCGAAAACAAATTGCTCACTAAGAAATACACGGACCTCATCACCACCGGAAAAGTGAGCATGGGAGGAGGAAAGTACGCCTATGGGTTCGGAGACGAGTCGATCAATGGCAAGCGAGTCTTTGGGCACAACGGCGGAGCCGAAGGGATCGCATCCGATTTGAGCATGTACGCCGATCTCGGTTACACGTCCGTCGTAATGACGAACTACGATCCACCGCTGATGACGCCCGTGGTGCGGCGGATTCGCGAGATGATTACTCTATCTCGATGAGATCACTTCAATGACTTGAGTGGTCTATGGAGACGTAAGGAATCTACTTTCCGTTTTTGAGTTGTGCGTCAACGATGAGCACCGCCGATGACGCCGGCGGCTTCGCCGCGGAGGCGGCGAGAGCGTGGAGAGAACCCCGGACAGTCAGTTCCTCCGCGTCCATCTCCGAGGTCTTCGCGGTGAATTCCGCTCCTGAAAGGGGAGCTTGCTTGTTGATTCTCCGAGCGGCGCATCCGCTGGCCGCGGCTTTGGCCGCCACGAAGGCGTTCAAGATAAATCAGAAATGAACACTCCGTCACAAGATGCGCCGGCATTGCGCACCCGTGAAGCGCCCGGCGTCACGGCGCATTCATGCGCTCGTTCGAAAATCAGCCGCGTTACATCAAAGCCACTACTGAAGTGTGACTTCCCCTTTCTCGGCGGGATCGCCGGCAAGAGATGAATCCTCGACACACGCCGTGTCTTCCGCAACTCCCCGCCAGTTCATTCCAGCGATTTGGTCTGCCGGGTCACCGACCGTGAAGTAAAAGGTAGCGCCCTTACCCACCTCGCTCGCGGCCCACACGCGGCCGCCGTGACGCAAGATAATGCGGTGCACGGTGGCGAGCCCGATGCCGGCGCCCTCAAAATCGCTATCGCTGTGAAGGCGTTGAAACGCCCCGAACAGTTTGTTGCCGTAAGTCATATCGAAGCCGGCCCCGTTATCGCGGACGAAGTACACGGGTTCGCCCCTAACCCATTCCTCTCCAAATGCGATTTCCGCCTTCTCTCTCTTCGAAGAGAACTTCCATGCGTTTCCTAACAAGTTGTCCAGCACCACCCGGAGGAGCCGCCTATCACCGCGCGCCGGCCCCGTCCGCTGGATGCTGAAACTCGCCGCGCGGCCGGGCTCCATTTCCCGAAGCTGGGCCGCGATCTCTTGGCTAAGGGCGGAGAGATCCACGTCCTCATTTCTAATTTCCGCGCGCGTTACCAACGCCAGGCGCAATAGATCGTCAATCAACTGCGACATGTGATTGCTGGCGGCTCTCAACTGTTCCAGATACCGTTTGCCGCCTTCGTCCAAGCTGTCACTGTAGTCCTCGAGCAACGCCTGGCTGAAACCATTGATATGACGCAACGGCGCCCGCAGGTCGTGAGACACCGAATACGAGAACGACTCGAGCCCCTCATTCGCGAATTGCAGTTGAGAAGTTCGTTGCCGAACCTTTCGCTCGAGCTGGGACTCCGAGTCGCGCACGCGCATCGTCATTTCGTTAAATGCATTGCCCAGCAAGCCCAGTTCATCCTGCGAACGGACATCCACCAATCTCGAGTAGTCTCCCGCCGCAATTGCCGACGCCGCTTGCGTGAGCGAGCGTAGCGGCCTGGTAATGCCGCGGCTGAGCGCCAGAGCGCCCGCCAAACCGATCGCGAGCAAAACAAGATCACTCACGATCATGCGCCGCAGGAATCTGTCAGCCTGAGCAAACATCACCTGATCGGAGAACTCGACCAGTACGAACCACGGCGTGCTCGTTATCGGGAGCCCAAGCGCTGTAACGAAAGAGCCGCCGTCTCGCTTGTAGTGGGTGTCGTCGGCCGCCGACCTCACGTCTACTGGAGGCTGAGAAACCACGTTGATCAGATCGCTCCAGAGATCGCCTTGATTGTTGCCCATATAGAGGCCGGCGCCGGCGCCCATCAGATCCAGGAACTGCTTTCGCCCATCGGGAGTAGACGCAAGCCGGCGCCACCTCACCACATAACCCGCCGGCTTCGACCCATCGTCCTTCACGACTGCAACCACAGGGTAGGCGACCGCGCCCCCAACTATTCGAAACGCTCCAACAGCCGTGAACGAAGGATCAGACGCCGCTTGATTCAACTCAGACCTTGGCGACTCCGCCGTCTCGAGCGAGTCCTCCGGGAGAGCGAGCGCGAGCGAATAGTCCGGCTTACGCAGCTCGACTCGTATCGCGGACGGATCGTGGGCCGGAGCGAACTGCTCCAAGAGAGCCACCGCTCTCGGCTTAGCATCCGCCGAAGGAGACTTAAGATATGAGCGAATTGCCGAATCATTCGCGGCGGTCAGCGTCTTGCCGGTGACTGCGGCCGCCGACTGCTGAAGCATAGCGGCCAGTTGCTGAGTCAATATCCGCAGCCGGCCGCGGCCAACCTCGAGCGCGGAGGCCCGGACTCCTCGATAGCCGCCCCAGGTAGAGGCGACGATCACCCCGAGCAACAATGTACAGATGAGCACCGGCAGCCGGCGCTTGATGGACAAACGTCCCATTGAGAAAAAAGGCCGTAACGGGAGTAGTTGCCTGCGTGGAAAAACCGGGGCTTCATGCCGCTGTATGTCAGGTGTAGTCATGGGTAGCATTAACCCGGACAGCAGTCTATAGAGACTTGCTTCCGATTAATGCTTATCTGGTTCTTGATTCGGTGACAAGAGTCTGCCACAGAGCGTAAATTCTTGGCAACCGGCAACCAATCAATCCAGTTAACAATGGCCGCGAGCCCAGGTCCTTCGGAGTCAACTTCTGGATTAACCGCTGATCTTCGCTGCTTTCGGGACGCTGATCCGCGCTGATCAGGGTTACACTGTCAGCGCGAATCAGCAGCTTTCCCGTATGGCGCCTTGCGCCGAGCGCAACCAGACGTTACTGGCGAGATGGTTTCGATTTCCAGTTCAAGCGGAAGGATAGGAACTATTTGATGCTCGCTCGTCGTTCGGCGGTTTCGAAACGGTCGACGCCGGCTTTCAAGTCGCCGTAGAGAATCCGGTGGAAGCGATGCTCTCCCGCTTCGCGGCGAACCGACAGTCTTCCCGTCTCATAAGCGCGCGAGTTGAGCCCTCGCTGGACGGACTTGCATATTGCAACGTCCTCATCTTGAATTCGCTGACTCACGGCTATGCTCGCGAGATTGCGCTCGCGGGATTGCTCCGATACATCCGCAAAGTAAAAATCAAAGATCACCTCGGTTCTATCGACGTCGAGCGGCAGGACCAGATTCGTATCCATGACGCCTTCGTACCAGTTGATCATGAGATTCGGATATATCCAGTAGTAGAGAGCGCGTTCGCCTTTTCGCACCTGGCCGGTTTGTGGTTCGGCTCCGTCCGCGACGACTGGGCTCGACTGAAGACAGAATCGCTCTCCAGTCTCGATGGCGTAGTTGGCGTAGTCGAGGACGCTGTCCAATCCCTTATGAAGATGCGGGACGTGATAACCACCGTCGAGATAATTATCGACGAACACCTTCCAGTTGCACTCGAGCACGTATCGCCGCCGCTCCATCCAGTGGAGCTTATCAAGACTCAGCGCGTCGATTTGTCCGGCGAGACTAGCTCCAAGCGAATCTTCCAGAGATGGACCATCGCGTTCCAGTCTCACGAACACCCACTTCTCCCACACGGCCGTCTCAACCGGAACAAGTCCGTTTGCCGCCCTATCGAAGCCGCACACGCCGGAAGAGTCAGGCGCGCCCTTAAGCTCGCCTTCCAGGGAATAAGTCCATCCGTGATATGGACAGCGAAGATTCGGAACTCTGCCTTCCGCTTCGGTCATAACGGCGGCGGCGTGATGGCGGCAGACGTTGAAGAAGCCACGAAGGACATCGTCGCTTCCTCTGACAACGACAAGAGGCTCACCGGCAAGTTCACAGGTTATGTACCGGCCCGGCTCGCGAACTTGATCGGCTCGTCCAATCATTTGCCACGAACGGCTAAACACGCTACGCCGCTCCAAGTCCAGGACACGCGGCTCTACGTACCAGGAGGCCGGGATCGTCCGCGCTTCGGCCAGCGGCGCCGTGGGATTGTAACTTTCGATTATTTCTCGTATCGAACTGTTCATACTTTGCCCAGTTTCATCAGACGCTATGTCTCATCCACCCGTTGGCGCAACTCCTCCGAACCCACTCGGCGCTGTCCCTCGTATCTTCCGTTCCCGCCACGCGCCAATAAAATCTTCCTGTGAGATCTTCGAACCTGGCTCCTCTTCCCCGGACTCAGCACACCCCTACATCCCCTGTAACAAAGCGATGAACTCAAGCGCCTTCCGCTGTCCTTCAGGCGGTAGCGATTCAAATTCTCTTTGAATATCGTTGTTGCTCATGTTCGGCCTCCGCCTTCCTTTCTTTCCTTTGCCTTGCGAGGTCAGTTATACAATTCCGCGACAGAGGCTTCAACTCGGGGACGTCCACGGTCTCCTGGCGCAGTGCTCGGCTTAAATGAGTAATCAGCCACAAAGATGCGCAAAGATCACAAGGGAGAAAACCGCGAGAAGTGGCCGCAAGCAACAAACGTGCGAGTCAATGGGGCCTGCAGTCTGTCTTCTCGCTGGTGTGCCGTCTGCGCCTTTTTGTGGCTACGGAACTTCCGCCAAGCACAACTAGACGCTTCAATAAAGGCTGTAACGGCGGCTTGGCCCTCGACGTATTAGATTGCGGCTCGAAATGCTGTCTCGTGCACACCCGGCTACCCGCTCAGGCCGGGCGCGAATTTTCGCAAAAGACCCTTTGTTCTCTTGTATCTGACCTACGATTGTGGTTCAATCGCAAAATCATCAAAAACAAAAGCTCGGCTGGGGGGCCCATGAGGAATCGTCTATTGATCGCAACAGGCCTTTTGATAGGTCTGGGAGCCGTTCTGTCCGCCGGCGTGTTCGCAAGCGGCCCGGCAAAGGTTACTTTCACTAAAGACGTCGCGCCCATCTTCTATCAGCGCTGCGCCGAATGTCATAGAACCGGCGAGATCGCGCCGATGTCACTGATCACTTACGAGGCCGCGCGGCCCTGGGCGAAATCGATCAAAGAGAAAGTCGTCAATCGAATCATGCCGCCGTGGCTCGCCACTCCCGAAAGCGCTCATTTCGAAAACGACCGCCGCCTTTCTCAAAAGGAGATTGATACGATATCGGCATGGGTCGATGCGGGCGCTCCAAAAGGGGACGACAAGGATATTCCTTCTCCTCCAAAGTTCGAGACTGGATGGATCATCGGTAAACCGGACGCGGTGATATCGCTGGACCAGGATATCGATGTTCCAGCGGACGGCGTGATTCCCTACAAGTACTTCACCATTCCTACCAATTTCAAGGAAGATCGCTGGATTCAAGCGGCTGAAATCCGCCCGACCAACCGGACGGTCGTGCACCACGTCATCGTCAACGTAGTCGAGCCCGGCGCGAAGAGCGAAATGGGACAGGAGTCCAGCCAACGAAGCAGCCCCGCGAGTAACCAGGCTAATAACCAGAACGACGCGAGAAACGAAACCCGGGGATTCAAGCTGTGCGGATTTGCTCCAGGCGAACCGCCCAAGGTCTTTCCGAAAGGAACCGGCAAGTTGATCAAGGCCGGATCGAACTTAGTCTTTCAAATGCACTACACGCCGAATGGTACGGCCGCGAAGGACCGTTCATACATCGGTCTCGTCTTCGCCAAAGGCCCAATAGAGAAGAAGGTCCTGACCGGCACGGCTATCAACGCGAGGTTCGCCATACCGCCGGGCAATGGGAACTATGAAGTGACGTCGACTTGGGCCGCAAAAGAAGACGTCCGCATCGTGGACCTCATGCCGCATATGCACCTGCGAGGAAAAGATTTCAAGTACACGGTGGTTTACCCGGACGGCAGATCCCAGGTTATCCTCGACGTTCCCCGGTATGACTTCAACTGGCAGTTACTTTACAGATTGAAGGAGCCGATTCTGATCCCAAAGGGCGGCAGACTCGATTGCATAGCTCATTTCGACAACTCGAGCGCAAACAAATACAATCCGGACCCGGCGAAGGAAGTTCGCTGGGGCCCGCAGACCTGGGAAGAGATGATGATCGGCTGGTTCGACTACATACTGGACAACGAGCATCTGACGCGGGAGACCGCCAAGAAATGACTTCGCAATGCATGCGCTGATGGTGTTTTAGTCATGGTAGGTTAATCAGAATAGAAAAGGAGCGATTATATGTGGATCAGGAAGGGACGCCGAGATCAACTCAAGGGTGTGGATTCGCCAATGCCCACTCAAGTAGTTTCCAACGAGGAGTTCACGCCTCGCCCGCAGACTGCCGAGCAGAAGAAGGTCGAGCACTTCATAGGCGAAATGGGCGATGAGCGAGCCAGGAGGCTTGGAATGTCGCGCCGCTCGTTCATGGCCAGTTCGATGGGCCTTGCGACTTGCTTCCTGGCCTCGAACAAGGTCTACGGCAATGTCTGGGACGTCGAGGAAGCCGAGTCATGGGAGACCGCGGCCTACGATGAGAAGTGGCCCAAGAGCGAATACTTCATCATCGACGTTCAAGCTCACTTCACTAACGGTTTCGCGATACCCGGTTTCCGCGACGCGGAATTCGTAAAGAACATGGGCTTCCAGCTCAAGACCGACCCTGACGCCTATAGCTTCAAGAATTTCGTGAAGGAGATGTACTTCGACAGCGAGACGTCAATGGTCGTGATTTCAGGCGTTCCCGGCAAAGAGAACTTGCGAGACAAGGACGGCAAGGTGCTGGAAGGCATAGCTCGCACGCCGGGAGTCGGAGGTCGAGTGCTGCCGAGTTGGGTAATGTCTGAAGCTCGCAAACAAATCAACGATGCGGCGGGTTCGCAGCG
The DNA here is from genome assembly GCA_023265195.1 of Blastocatellia bacterium. Classification (GTDB taxonomy): domain Bacteria; phylum Acidobacteriota; class Blastocatellia; order UBA7656; family UBA7656; genus QHVH01. Next base: position 19,271 of record JAHFUG010000098.1, read on the forward strand.
CGCTCTGAATCAGGGCAACCTCGCTCCCAATCACTATTGGGACAAGGCTAAAAACCAGATGGACAAGGCCGCGTGCCTCGAACAAATGGAGCGCGAGTTGAAGGTCTACGGCATCAATTCCTGGAAATGGTATTGCCACACCGATCCTGGACAATCGGGCAATGGATTCCAGGTTGACGACGACAACGCGCAATGGTTCATCGAAGAATCGCGCAA
>JAHFUG010000442.1 GCA_023265195.1 Blastocatellia bacterium
TGTAAAGAACTACTTCCCTTTCTCAATTATGCGTCAGCAGGAATGAGGACTATCGATGAAGCTGAGGGCTTCACCGCGGAGGCGCGGAGACCGCCGAGAGAGGCACGGAGAGCGAGCCCCCCTCTGCGGCTCTCTCGGCGGTCTCCGCGCCTCCGCGGTGAATTCCCCTGGGAAAAAATGAGCTTATTTCTTGACGCTTCCTAAGTCCGCGACGCGGGCAGTCATTCCTGGACTTCGGGGGCTTTCCGATCGAGCCTTCGAGACTGGAGCAATTCACCTAAATGGTAAGTCCCAATCGGCGTCTTCGATTCCGAGCTTTACGACGCGCGCGAACCGATGAAGTCGCCTGAATCAATGCGCGGCAGGCCACGCGGGTTTCGATTCAGGATATACGCCCACGCAAGAATCTTTTCGTTCTCGATCTGGACCGGAATTATGATTCGACGGTATTCGTGAGGCTCGGGATCGCGCTCACCGCAGCCTTCGTAGTCATCCAATCTGGCGAGCAGGCCGGTCAGTTCTTTCTTGCCGATTAGATAAACCTCGCCTTTGACTGTGTCCGTGGGCGTCCGGCCCGGGAGAAGACCGGGATATTCTCCAAGGCTGTATAGTCTCCCTTGCACGGTTCCGTAGCCGGCGAACGAAGCGTCTCGCGCGAGCACGTCATACATTTCGTTGCCGGAGTCCTTACGCAATGTTCCATAGACGAAAATGAATTGAGAGGTTTCACGATAGCTCATCGGCTCTTTTGCGCCTTTCTCCCGGCCAGGCGGTCAATAAGCTCGCTCAGGCTCTCGAAGCCCTCGGTTTCGATGAATGTCATAACGAACTCATGATCGCGAAGCCTAAGAACGTAGTACTCGAAGACCATCGCTACCTCTCGGAGCTTGAGCTGATTCAGCTTCCACAAACTGGCTATGAATTCGAAAAAGTTCAAATAGTCTACGAGCGATTCGGCCAACTCATCGTCGCCGCCTTGGGTGAGGGAGGCTTCGAGCCTTCCTATCTCGGCTTGAGGCGCATAGTCTATTATGCGGCGCATGGGCTTGTACGTTGGCGACTCGTAAAACTTGGCGTGCAGGTTGTATAGCCATTCCGCGCGTTTTAGCTTCGCGTTTTTCGTGAACGTGACTACGGCGGTCACGCCGCCGACAACGGCTATGACGCCGCCGATCAGCGTCGAAACATCGAGGATGGTTCTAAGGATTCCAGGTTCCGCCATCGCCCCTTCTCTTACGCCGCGATTATGGTTGTTTCGGCGGCCGGAATCAAGCTAACGCCCGTTTCAATAACAATTCTTGACAAGCCCATACTAGCCAAAATATAGTCAACGTTTCGAAACGGCTAATTGCTTCTCACATATTAGACGGCGGCTTTTTCTTTCTCCGGAGATGCTGCTTTGAATCTCCCAAACGCGCTCACTCTTTCCCGAATCTTCATTGTGCCGTTGCTGGTCGTCGTATTGTTGACGAAGCTTCCCAGCGAATGGGTCGGCGTGCCTCAACAGATGCTTGGGCTCGCGATCTTCATCGGCGCCTCGATAACGGACTGGCTTGATGGGTTCATCGCCCGGAGGCGCGGCCAGGTTTCCACGCTAGGAATACTACTCGATCCCATCGCGGACAAGCTGCTGATCTCGGCCGCGCTCGTCTCGCTGGTGGAGAACAAGCTGGCGCCGGCGTGGGCCATCGTCATTATCATAGGCCGGGAGTTCGCGGTCTCCGGTCTCAGGTCCATCGCCGCCGCGGAAGGCTTCGCGATTTCGGCCTCCAAGAAAGCCAAGTTGAAGATGTTGTCCCAGGTCGTGGCGATAACACTGTTGATACTTGGCAGCGTGCCGGGCGGGCCGTCGGGACTTCAGCCACCGCCCAGCGTTCGGCCCGATGTGTCCTTCGCTTCATTTCAGGAAGCGGCCGGCGTGATTTCCGCGGCGATTCGGGAACAATCCCTGGACATTGATGGATTCCGGGTGCTTTGTTACGGACTTGGCCGCTTCATGCTCTGGATCGTGGTGGTGTTTGCGTTGCTGTCGATGTACGACTACTTTACGAAGTTTTACGGCAAGGTTCGCGACCGAATCGAAGTGCGTGAAAAACGGCGCATTCGGCTGCTGAAGAAACGAAAGCGAAGAGCCGGCGCGGCCGTTCAACGTAACTCGGTTTGACCGGCGTTTTCCTGATCTCCATTCTGTTTTGACAAGCCGCTTTGTCCCTCTATAATTGATGTCTTTTGCTCTGTCTTGATTTCGTTTCCGTATGGTAGAGTTTTCGCTTCGTTTGAAGCGCGCTTGCGGTTCACGGCGATGAGGATACAGGTTAGCCAGATCAGCGAGGAGGATGGGCTAAGGATCGAGCACAAGTATCCTGAAGGCCAGCCGGAGTTGGACTCGCCGGATCATGAAATAGCCGGGCAGCCTGTTGTGATAGCGTTCGCGGAAAGGGGCGGAGCGAAGGTCGAGTTGAGCGGGACGATCGAGGCTACGATACGCTTCAACTGCGACAGATGCCTGGAGCCGGTTGCGCTCAACGTTGACGAGCACTTCGATCTCTTTTATATTCCCTCGTCCCAGCCCGAGGGCTCGAAGGACGAGACTGAATTGACCGAGGGAGATTTGACCGTGTCTTTCTATACGGACGGCGCGATAGATATCGACGACGTGGTGCGAGAGCAAATCGAGCTCGAATTGCCGATGTCGAAGCTGTGCGGCGAACAGTGCCGCGGACTTTGTCCGCAATGCGGATCGAACCGCAATCAGGTTAAGTGCTCATGCTTGACTACGGCTGTTGATCCGCGGTTCGCCGCGTTGAGAGATTTGAACGCGTGATTTCAATCCAGCAATAGTAACGGAGTTCCATAATGCCAAATCCAAAAAGAAAACATTCCAAGTCCCGAACGGGCAACCGCAGGGCGCACGACAGCCTTGATGCGCCGACCTTCGGGCCCTGCCCAAACTGCGGCGCGCCTCGCCGCCCGCATCGCGTATGTCCGAAGTGCGGTTTCTACAAGGGCCGCGCCGTTATTGAAGTCAAGGAAAAAGCTTGAGATCGGCGGAATTGATCGGGGGTGGGCCCCCCAGTCTATGGTGAAAATCGCGGTGGACGCAATGGGAGGCGACTTCGCTCCCGCGAGTGAAGTGCCGGGGGCAGTGGAAGCCGCTCACGATTTCGGTATCGGCGTGATTCTGGTTGGAAGAACGGAAGACATCGAGGCCGAAATGCGGAAGCAATACGGCCGCAGCCGTCCGGGCCGCGCGTCGAACGTCGAGGTGGTCGACGCCCGCGAAGTGATCGCAATGGATGATCCCGTGGCTACCGCGGTTCGCCGGAAGCGGAATAGCTCGATTCGGGTCGCCGCCAAGCTTGTCCGCGACGGCAGCGCGCACGCGCTGGTCAGCGCCGGAAACACCGGCGCCGTGATGATGACGGCGAAGCTCGCCATCGGCACCCTGTCGCGAGTTGACAGGCCCGCTCTTGCCGCCGTTATGCCCGCTATCACCGGACGCGGCACGGTTATCCTCGACGTCGGCGCGAACTCCGATTGCAAGCCGCTGCACCTCTACCAGTTCGCGGTGATGGGATCGCTCTTTTCCAAGGTGATCCTCGGTGTTTCGACGCCGCGCGTCGGACTCTTGTCGATCGGCGAAGAAGAAATCAAGGGCAACGATCTTACCAAGGAGACGTTCAAGCTGCTCAAAAAATCGCAGTTGAACTTTATCGGAAACGTCGAGGGACGGGATATGTACACCGGGGAAGCCGACGTGATCATCTGCGACGGGTTCACCGGCAATGTGGCGCTGAAGGTCAGCGAGGGATTGATCGAAACGATGATGCGGATGTTGAAGGAGGAGCTCCAGGGCTCCCTCCAGACGAAGGCGGGAGCCCTGCTGTCCAAACCCGCGTTCGAGCGCTTCAAACAAAGGCTGGATTACGCCGAATATGGCGGCGCGCCGCTGCTGGGCATCAATGGAGTGACGGTAATCTGTCACGGCCGATCGAACGCCCGAGCGATCCGCAACGCCATTAGAGTCGCGCGCGATTTCTGCCTGGGGAACATCAACGACAAGATCGAAGCTGAAATCGGAGCCCGCGTGGCGATTAGCCACTAGGCATGGCTCATTGAAAAGAAGATGAAGCTGGCGTTCATTTTTCCGGGACAAGGTTCGCAAAAGGCCGGCATGGGAAAAGAACTCGCCGGCTCGAACCGAAACGCGGGACGCATTTTTGAAGAGGCCGACGCGGCGTTGGGCGAGGAGTTGTCGAACTTGTGCTTCGAGGGCCCGGAGGAAGAGCTAAAGCTCACCGCTAACACCCAACCCGCGATACTCACTGCCTCGATAGCTGCGTTGCGCGCCCTGGAAGAAAAAGCGCCGCGTCCTGATTTTGTTGCGGGGCACTCGCTCGGTGAATATAGTGCACTGGTGGCAGCCGGATGCCTTCGGTTCGGCGAAGCCGTAGCGCTGGTGAGAAACCGTGGCAAGTTCATGCAAGAAGCGGTTCCGGCAGGCGAGGGCGCGATGGCCGCGGTAATGGGTTGCAGCGCCGATGCGGTTATCGAGATTTGCGCGGAGGCGCGGACGCACGGGATTTGCTCGCCGGCGAATATCAATACGCCGACCCAGATCGTCATCGCCGGCGAGAAGAACGCGGTTGAGTACGCCGTTGAACTTGCGCGCCAAAGGGGCGCGCGCAAAACCGTGATGCTTGCCGTGAGCGCGCCATTTCACTGCGAGTTGATGAGACCCGCCGCCGGCAAACTGGCTCCATTGCTAGCCGGCGCGGAGTTCTCCGATCTGAAGACGCCGATAGTGACTAACTGCGACGCGCAAACGGTTCGCTCGGGAGTTGACGCGAGGGCTGCTCTGGTTAAGCAGGTCGCGTCGGCGGTGTTATGGTCCGATTCCGTGAAGAGGCTTCTGGGAGAAGGAGTGACCCATTTCGTCGAGATCGGACCGGGCAAAGTGTTATCGGGACTCGTGCGACAGATCAGCCGCGAGTGTAAGATCGAATGTAAGATTCTGAACGTGGAGGACAACGCTTCGCTTGCAGCCACAGTGGAAGCGTTGAGTTGACGCCCGTCAAGGGCGAGTGAAAGATTGAAGGGCACAGCCGAGATTAAAAGAATAGGAGGGTTTAGCAAATGGCGGAAGGTTCTGTTGAAGAAAGGGTAAAGCAAATAATCGTGGATGAGCTTGGCGTTGACGAAGCCGAGGTGACCGCCAACGCACGGTTCATTGACGACCTGGGAGCCGACTCGCTCGACACCGTCGAATTGGTTATGAGATTCGAGGAAGAGTTCGAAATCGAGATCCCTGATGAAGACGCCGAGAAGATCGCAAGCGTTCGCGACGCCATCGATTACATAACGAAGCACGCGAAATGATCTCGAACTCGAGTTCGCCGCTGGAGGTGAAAACTTGAATCGTCGTGTAGTGATAACCGGCATGGGGCTGGTTTGCGGATCGGGAAACACCAGGGAAGAGGTGTGGTCTAACCTGCTGGCCTGCAAGGTCGGCATAGGTACGATAACAAGGTTCGATCCAGCGGGCTTCCCGGTCAGGATCGCGAGCGAAGTGAAGAACTTTGACCCCTTGAAATTCATCGAGAAGAAAGAGGTCAAGAAAATGGACGTCTTCATTCACTACGCGATAGCCGCTTCGCAGGAAGCTATAGACGATTCAGGTCTGCGAATCCAGGGGCACAACGCCGCTCGAACCGGCTGTTTCATCGGCTCGGGCATCGGCGGCTTCGGCGTCATCGAGCGGGAACATGAGAAATTCCTGAAAGGCGGGCCGGGCAAGATATCGCCTTTCTTCATCCCCGCGGCCATAGTGAATCTCGCCGCGGGACAAGTGTCGATCAGGTTCGGAGCGAAAGGCCCAAACTCCGCCACCTGCACGGCGTGCTCGTCGGGCGCGCACGCGGTCGGAGACAGCTTCAAGATCATTCAACGCGGCGACGCCGACGCAATGATCTGCGGCGGGGCGGAGGCGGCGATTACTCCGATGGGAGTCGGCGGATTCGCCGCCATGCGCGCGCTCTCGACCAGGAATGACGAGCCGGAACGGTCGAGCAGGCCCTTCGACGCGGATCGAGACGGTTTCGTTATCGGAGAAGGAGCCGGCGTGCTCATCCTCGAGGAACTCGAGGGCGCTCTCGAGCGGGGGGCCAAGATATACGCCGAGGTAGT
>JAHFUG010000099.1 GCA_023265195.1 Blastocatellia bacterium
GCGACGCCACGGTCGCTTGAAGATCGTTGTGCAGCTTGTCGTCCTTGATGAGCTTTCCTATCGTGCCGCGCCCGCTCTCGATGTCGGCGGTTATCCGGTCCAGCTTATCGATCGCCTTGTTGGCTTTGGCGACGGCCTCGTTGGCCTGTTGATAGAGCTGCTCGTCCTTGAGGAGCTTGCCCATCGAACCCTTGCCTGCTTTCAAATCCGCGACTATTGTCCGAACGTCGCCGGTAGCGTTGCTCAAATCGTCATATAGTTTCGGGTCGTTTATGAGTTTGGCTATTGTGCCTTCGCCCTGGCCGACTCGCTTGATCAGTCCCTGGGCCTCGAGGATGGTGCGATTCAGGTTCACAAACAGGGTGTCATCGTGAAGCATTCGGCCGACCGTGCCCTGTCCTTTGTTTATATTGTCCATCAACTCCTGAAGCTGTTTACCGAGCGAGTTGAACTGAACGAGCACGTCGCTGGCGCCCTGGAATACTTGCGCGATTCCCGCCTGATCCGCGCTCTCGATGGTTGCGCCGTCTCCAACCTTTGAGCCCTTGGTGGTGCCGGGAGTAATGTCGACGATTCTATCGCCGAGAAAGCCTTGTTGAGCAAGCACCGCCTGCGAATCGGTTCTAATCCGCTCGCCGACTTCAACCGCATCGACGGTCATTGTGATGACGATGTTCTTCTGATTCGCCTCGGTGGGAATGCCGGATCCAAAGTCAACGCTCTCGATCTTACCGATGCGTTTCCCGGCGAGCCGCACTTCGTCCCCTTCCTTCAATCCCTCGCCGGCGGAGAAGCGGGTCTTGATTCTCATCGTCTTCTTGAAAAGGGCGATATCGCCGGTCACCGACAGCATAAACACCACCAGAATCACCAACGCAGCTATAACGAGGAGGCCGACCCGAATCTCGGAAAAAGTGATTCTCTTCTTAGAACTCATAAAACCTCCAAAGCGGGAATAAGCGGTCAGCGGTCAGCGGTCAGCGGTCAGCGGTCAGCGGTCAGCGGTCAGCGGTCAGCGGTCAGCGGTCAGCGGTCAGCGGTCAGCGGTCAGCGGTCAGCGGTCAGCGGTCAGAAAATTACGCGGCCCTAATGAATCATGCAAGAACATAGAAACAAAACTCGCAGCGAGTTTTCTTGCAGCCGCTGATTGCTGACCGCTGACCGCTGATCGCTGATTGCTGATCGCTGGCTGCTGACCACTGATCGCTGATTGCTGATCGCTTCCCCCCCCCTCATACCTCCCGCAAGAAATTCTGAATATACGGATCGTCTATGTCCCACAAAGTTTCGTCCGTTCCGCTGAAGATAACCCGTCCGTCCTTCAACATGATGAACTGCGTGTTGATCAGGCACAGCGTGTCGTCCTCGCGTTTGTATATCGGCTCGCCCTGATCGGTCAGCGTGAAATAAGCCGACGACATTAGCCGCGCGTCCCCCATTCGATGTGTTACGAAGATCGAACTGACGCCCTGAAGATCCCTCAGCTCCATCGCAAGCTCGCAAATGGTCCTGGCGGTAGGCGGGTCGAGACCGGCCGTCGGTTCATCGTAGAGTATCAGCCTTGGGCTGCCCACGAGCGCCCGGGCTATGCCGACCCTTCGACGCATGCCGCCCGACAGCTCGGAAGGCATCATGTCCATCGCGTGCTCGAGGTTGACGAACTGCAGCTTCTGTCTGACTTCGTCCCTGATCTGGTCCTCGGGCAGTCCCTGCTCGAACAGGCGGTAGCCGACATTCTTATAGACGGACTGCGAATCAAAGAGAGCTCCTTCTTGAAAGACCATGCCGATCTTCCGGCGGACCGGCGCGAGCTCTCGCTCGTTGAGATCGGTGATGTCCTCGCCGTCGATCAAGATTCTCCCCGAATCGGGTTTGATAAGGCCGAGCACCAGTTTGAGCACCGTGGATTTCCCAGTGCCGGATCCGCCCATCAATATCTTCGTCTCGCCGGGCTTGACGGCGAAACTCACATCATCCAGGATCACGCGGTCGTCATAAGTCAGCGTGACGTTCCGGAGTTCTATTGCATTAGTGAAACCGCTGGACATTAGCGCAACCTTCAACCTAACTGAACGCCAGGATTATCTTCGACAAGAAAAAATCGGATGCGAGTATCAATATGTCGGACATCACCACGGCTTGAGTCGTCGAGCGTCCGACGCCAACGGTGCCGCCATACGTTCGCAGCCCGGCGCGGCAACCCACCACCGCGATTATGAACCCGAAGACCGCCGGCTTCGCCATCCCGCCTACGATGTCGTTGTAAGTCAAGGCGACCTTCGCTGAACTGATGTAAACCGAGCTTGCCACGTGCATGAGCGAGGTCGCTACAACCCACCCTCCGAACGCTCCAATCATGTCGGCGACCAGCGTGAGGATCGGGCACATAATAATCAGAGTTATGACTCGCGGGAAGACGAGCTTCTTGAGCGGGTCGGTTCCCAGCGCCCGCATTGCGTCGACTTGCTCCGATACCACCATCGAGCCCAGTTCCGCGGCTATGCCGGAGCCCACCCGGCCCGCGAGCATGAGTGACGCCAGCACCGGCCCAAGCTCGCGCACCAGCGACGTCATTACCAACTGGCCGGTCTTGCTTTGAGCGCCAAATGTAGTCAAGGCGCTCGACGTTTGCAGCGCAAGCACCGCTCCGGTGAAAGCGCCGGTCAGTATGATTATCGCCAGAGATCCATTGCCGATCAGATCCATCTGGACGATTACTTCGCGCAGGTAATATGGCCGCGAAAAAGCGCCACGGAAAGCGCGGCCGGTCATCAGTGCGGCTTCCTGAACTTCCAGCAACGCGCGTGTGAGTGGATTCATTCAGTCACTCTCGGGCCCCTTGGATTGTTTGACGATGCGTTCATGCCACCGGCTAGCTACGGGCGGAGCACAGGGACGGCGGTCAGCGGCCTGGCGCCAAAGGGAAATTGCGCGAAGAGTGATTGCCATGCCTGACCGCATGGCGGAGTTTAGTAAAAGAGATACTTTCTCCAGGATTCGTCGGTGCGGCCGAGATAACGAATGATCTGCCGATTGACGTGGAGGTTGTAACCCTGAGGCCGTTTCAGCAGCCTCATCCCGACTTCTTCAGGCGACCGGTCGCCCTTCCGGTTATTGCACGACCGGCAACTCGCCACAAGATTGTCCCACGTTGAGTCGCCGCCCAGCGAACGCGGCACAATATGGTCGAGCGTCAAATCCGCCGGCGTGAATACACGGCCGCAGTACTGACATGTATTGTGGTCCCGCAGCATTATGTTTTTCCGCGACAGGCTCTTTCGCTCGAACGGGATGTGTATGTACTCCCTGAGCCGAATTACAGACGGCGCCGGCATCGAGAAACGGGCCGAGTGAAACCAGTTTTTGGAAGAACTCTCTTCCGCAAGAGCTACGCCTTTCAAGACCAACACCACCGCGCGCCTCGCCGTGCACACGTTGATCGGCTCGAACGATGCATTCAATACTAAGACGCCGGTGCTCATGCCGAATCCGAAATATAACTTGAGCCCCGCGAATAAGTCAAAAGTTGAACACCGGCGGAAAACAGATGGCGCAATCCTTGCCCGGCGTGTGTTTGGCCAAGTATGATGCCCGCATGAATTCGAGATTCGCCAAGCACGTTGACCGCAACGAAATAGTCTCCATAGTGGGCGAGTTGGTGCGTGAGGACACGACTAACCCGCCCGGGAACGAGCACCTGTGCAAGGAAACGGTGACAAGATGCATGCGCTCGCTCGGCATGGAGGTCTCGTATTACGAGAAGCAGCCAGGCCGAACCAACGTGGTCGGAAAGATAGGCGCGGGCAAGCGGTCTATCGGGTTCGTATCGCACATGGACGTGGTTCCTCCTGGTGAGCTCGATCAATGGAATACGCCTCCTTTCGAACCAACGATCGAGGACGGCAAGATCTACGGACGCGGAACGCTGGACGACAAAGGTTCGTTTGCATGCGCCTACTCCGCGTGCAAGGCATTCATCGCCGAGCACGCCGGCTTTGACGGAACCATATACTTGATCGCCGCGGCGGATGAGGAGATGGGTTCCGAGTTGGGCGTCATCTATCTCGTTGAGGAATGCAACCTCCGATTTGACGTGGCCATCATCCCTGACGGCGGGCGAATGGATCTATCGATCTACGGTGAAAAGGGCATCCTATGGGTCGAGATAACCAGCAGCGGCGTTCAAGCGCACGGCTCGACACCCGAGCTCGGCCGCAACGCAATCATCCCCCTTGCCGAGTTGATCGCCGAGTTGAAGTCGCTCGATCTTGGAGCGCGCTACGACCCCGCGTTCGATGGGTGGACGATGAACGTGGGAACCATCAATGGCGGCTCTTCCGCCAACACCGTGCCGTCGCGCGCGCGGGCGACGATAGACTTTCGATTGCCGGCCGGCATAACCAAACAAGACGTGCTCGCGGCCATCGACGCCAGGATCGCCGTTGTTCGCGAGCGTTCGCCTGACGCCGAGTTCGACGTCTCGGTGCTGCACGAGACCGAACCCCATCTGTCGGACAAGAATTCGGTGATCATACAAAGCTTCGATAAGGCGGCGCGCAAGCTTGGCCTGCCGATGAAGTACGAGACCTTCGGCGGCAACACGGTCGCCAAGAACCTGTTCTTCGCGGGCATCACTTCGGTGGTTCACTATCCGGGCGACGATAAGCTGGCTCACGTTCCCAACGAATTCGTCATCATAGATGAATTGGTGCTCGGATCGGTTCTGTATGCCGAGACTCTCGAGGCGTACTTCTTCGGCTGAGGCATAGTAAATGAAACCCGGAATGGCGCGATGTGGCGTCGAGTCGAATCTTATTCTCGCGAGCGTGCTGACTCTGTTCTTATTGGCGTCCAGCCCGAGCGCCATCATTCAACAAAAGCGTCCTCTGCTAATCGCGCATCGAGGAGCCTCGGGGTACGCGCCTGAACACACGCTGGCTTCGTACAGGCTCGCCATTCAGATGGGAGCCGACTTCGTCGAACAAGACCTGCAAGTGACTAGGGACGGCGTACTCGTCTGCATGCACGATCCTGAGCTGGCTCGCACGACGAATGCCGGTGAAGTTTTCCCAGGCAGGACTTCCATTCGCGACCCCGACGGCGAAGGGAAAGGCAAACCGGGTTGGTATGCGGTTGACTTCACTCTGGACGAGATAAAGAAGCTTGACGCCGGATCATGGTTCAACCGCGCTAATCCCTTCGCCGCCAAGCCGGAGTACGCCGGCGCGCGCATCGCTACTCTTCAGGAGGTCATTTCGGATGTTAAGGACCGAGCCGGGTTGTACATAGAGATCAAGCACTATGAATTCTACAAATCGCTCGGTCTCGACGTGATTGAGAAGCTGGTGTCGCTGCTGGATTCCAACGGATTCAAGCAGGCCGGCCGCCGAGATCGTATCTTCATCCAATCGTTTTCAAAGGCAAGCCTCGTGAAAATGCGGGAAGCGGCGCGACAATATGCGAGAGTCCAGCTCCTGCCGATGGAAGATCGCGGGCGCCGCGAAGAGACCTTGAATATTACGCCGGCGCTAGCGAAAGAAATCGCGGGCTACGCGCAGGGAGCCGGACCAGCGAAGCAGATGATCAAGAGCGCGGCGGATCTCGAAACGTTTCACGCCGCGGGCCTGATCGTGCACCCGTACACGTTTCGGGGGCCGACTACCGCGGTTTCTCGCAAGCCGCTCGGCGAGACTCAGGCGGGCGGATCGACGGTTCGCCAAATTATCCTCGATGACATCGGGCGCTACCTTCGGTTTGGCGTCGATGGCGGGTTCACCGACTATCCCGATCTATGGGTCGAGGCGGTGAACACAAGCGCCAGGATGACGAAGAAGTAAGGTGTGGAAAGTCCTTCGCTTCGTGATCTTCGTGATTAGACCGTACCAGAATTTGGCTGGCCGCAAGCGACTTGTGTAATATACTAGAGCCACGGTTGAGCATCAGCTCCGGAACGCAGGAGGCGAGGCATGGAGAATAGAGACCCTCTAGAAGACGAGTTGGGAAAATACGAGAACAAGTGGGTGGCCATCTTGGAGGGCGAGCGCAGGGTTGTGGGTAGCGGCGATGACGCCCACGAAGCCAAACTCAATGCGGAAGCCAACGGCTACATGGAAACCGCGCTCTTTAAAGTACGGTCATTCGGCAAGCTGTATGTGTACTGCGCATGATTTTTCCATACCTACGGTATAAGAGTCCCGATGGCTATCTTGAGATCCTTCCAGTTGTCTTTGTGCGCTTAGCTTGCAATCGTAAACACCAAGCAGTCTTGGCGATAATAGACTCAGGCGCGGATATTAGTGTTTTCAACGCCGACATAGCCAAGATTGAATATAGATATCCGGAGCGGACAGCCTTACGTTCTGAGCGGCTTTGTGGGTGGCGGCGCTGACGCCTGGCTGCATCAAGTCAATATCAAAGTAGAAGGGCTGCCGAGCATAGATATCAATGTGGCGTTCACAGACTCAAGTGCGCCGGATCTCTCGATCTTAGGACAGCGGGGGTTCTTCGATAATTTTCAGATCAGGTTTCAACGCTATAAGAATCAGATTGAGATCTTTCCGAGAAGCACAAGTGTTTATTTAGCTGCGATCCGTGATGGCTCTCCACTCAGCGATGGCTCGTCGAAGAGATCAATCTCCGAATGTGACGCTAAACAAAAGCAAGAAGGATTCGGGCGGAATCTCGGAACCGAGCTAATCCGACTAATCTCCAAGCTGGACACGCGGTGAACCACGTTGCTAGAATCCTCGACTTTGGAGCGACTGTTTTTTCAGCGCCTGCGTTATGGACAGCCTCGAATCACAAGCGGTTTCCGCAACCTCGCAATCAAATTCCGGCTGGTCATCCGAACCCCAAGCTGTCGAACGCCGCGTTCTACGGAATATCGTCATAGCAATCGCGTTGGGTGCGTTGAGCGCCGCCATTTTCGGTGGCCTTAGGCTAGCTTTGGGCGCGTTGCTCGGAGGCGTCCTCTCAATAATCAACTTCAAATGGCTAGCTGGCTCCTTGCGCGCGCTATTCGAGCTTAATAGAGAAACCGGAAGCAAGAAGACCCCGCCCGGCACGATGATGAAGTTCATCTTGAGATGGCTTCTGATAGGCGCCGCCGGCTATGGAGCAAGCCTCACCGGTCTGTTCGACCCAGCAGGCATTGTAGCCGGTTTGTTGGCGCCGGCGGCGGCGGTGATTCTCGAAGCCGGGTACAGCACATACAAGACAGTTACCGAACCCGAGGCGGTTTGAGGCATTCTTTTACTTATGACATTTGCGCTTCTACTACAACACGCCAGTGAGGCGGCCGGCGAGCACGCCGAAACCGCTCCGCACGCAAGCGAGCCGTTCTTGGTCGAGCAAGCCAACCATCTCCTGGGCCCAATCGTGGTCGCCGCCGAGCGGGTTTTGATGCCGCCAATATTCAAATTATTCGGCGGCCAGTGGCGCGAGCCCTCTCCGAATGAGGCTATTCCGGAGCAGGTTGTCTTCGCCGTCGTGGCGTTTGTCATATGCCTCGCCGGAGCACGCCTGTTGCGCGGAAAGTTGTCCGTGGACCGGCCGTCGAAGGGCCAACAACTGCTCGAGGTCGTCGTAGAGCAGATTCGAGGTCTGCTCGATCAGGTCATCGGACCATATGGCCGCCGCTACGTTCCCGTGATCGGAGCTTTCGCGACTTTCATCCTGATCAGCAATCTGTTAGGGCTGATACCGGGACTCGAATCTCCGACTTCCAGCATCAACGTCACCGGCGCACTAGGCATTACTTCGTTTCTGTATTACATCGTGAGCGGTTTTCGCCAGCAGGGAATAAAGTATCTCAAACACTTCACTGGCGGGTTGAGCGGCGCGATGCTGATCGCGATAGGCCCGCTGATCTTTGTTGTGGAAATTCTGTCGAACTGCGTGCGGCCGGTAACCCTCTCGCTCAGGTTGTTCGTCAACATGTTCGCCGATCATCAAATCGGTTCGGCGTTCCTGGGAATGGTCCCGCAACTTGTGCCGATTTTCACGATAGTGCTGGGGGTATTTGTTTCGTTCGTCCAGACTTTTATTTTCATAATGCTATCGATGGTCTACTTATCGGAGACCGTCCCTCACGACGATCACGACGTCGAGGAGCCCGGACACGAGGCGGTAGCAGAGGCGCATTAACAGCGGCTCCGAGAATGTCGAATAAACACATTGTGTCATCATTCTTTGATTCATACAGCGAGATAGCCGGGGGGAGTTGAAAGAACGGGACTCATTTAATAGAAGTCGACGGCGCGGCGCCGCTGGAGCCTTGCGGCACTAGGAGCAAGCGAATACCGGGCGCGTGGAAATAATGCCGAGTCACGATCATCGACTTCCCTCTCTTTGAAAATTCGCGAACGCATAAAAACTTAGAGCCTCGAGGCGACAGGTTTAATGCGTCGCACCAGCGTCCGGCGAAATGAAAAGCGCCGGACTTCAGGAGGACACCGATGTTCAAACTCAAACTGTTCTTGATGTCAGCGCTGACCACGCTGGTGATCATAGGGACGGCGGCGGCGCAGGAAGGGGGCGCGGGCGCTTCACGCGGCGGAAGCTCGTGGTTCTTTCCGGCGTTAGGCTCATTTGCGGTCGGCATAGCCGCGTTCGGCGGCGCGCTCGGCGACGGCCGCGCTATCGCGGCCGCCTGTGAGGGCACGGCGCGGAATCCCGGAGCCGGAGGCCGCATATTCACGATGCTGCTTCTCGGATTGGCGCTGATCGAAACGCTTGTACTCTTTACGTTCCTTACGGTCCTGTTGCAGAAAGAGCCTTAAGAACGCCGGCATTGAATTCCGCGAAGGGAGGCTCCGGCCTCCCCTTTTTATTTCGGAAGACAAGCGATAGACTTCCAGCGAAACTGCTTTGGTTAACGTGTCGGGGTCTATCGGTTGCGAGGCACAGACCTGAGCCTGTTGTATGCACCTTCAGCAAACAAAAAAGAAAAGCATCGCGACGGGCGGTCCTCAGTATTATTTTCACAATTTGACCGACTCGGTTAGAGTGTACCTTCGAGCAAGAGGCGGCGTCCGAGTTGCGCTAGTCACTCCTTACGGAGCAACTAAGTCGGATTACCACGCGTTGAGCAAGGATCATAAAGTCGACAAGGACCGGAGGGTAGTGAAGGGCTTCGTTGGCCACGATAGAATACAACAAGGTCATGCGAAAGAAAGCATTGGTGAGTCGATCAGGAAATGGTACAAACTCCCCCAAGGGAAGTTCGATCGCATCGATGTTGATATAGAGATTGTAGAGGATGTTTTCTACCTCACGCCGCTAAAGGGCAAATTTGCTAGCTCCAAGAAGGAGACGGTAATACCAAGAATCGAGCGGCCATTGACATTCTCCGAGACTTACATCAGTCCGTTGTGGAAAGATCAGATTCTCAATTTGAAGAACAAGAACGAGGACATAGTGTGCTGGTCGCTTGAAGAAATCTGTCGAGTTGTAAGGGACCATAAGGCCACCTCTAAGGTAGCCCATATTCAAGAGACCGATATACTTCGTGCTTCGGGTCCGTTAAGACACCTCGGCGTGACTTTGGGAGCCTATGTTGGAAAGGGATACGATTGCCTCACGGAATTCAAGTTTCTGAGTTACCCCAGCTATCAGGCTCCGGTGGAGATAAAGAGGCACAGCAAGGGTTTCAGCTACCAGCAAAAGAAGTACGGAAAGGACGAGCTATCCCGCGCAGTGATTCTGTGCGCCTTTCACGACTTGAAGAACACTCCGAAGAATATCGATGTGATTGAGCTACGCTCCGTGTGTGAGTACTTGAAGAGACTATGAACTACTCTGATATTCAGCCTTTGGAATCCGCGATTCCCGCTAATAGACAGGGCGCGAAAAGACACTACGGCGTACACCCCTATTTCACGCGCCGCCCCTACAATGTCGTGCGCAAATACATCCTGCACTATTCAAAAGAGGGAGACCGGGTTTTAGATCCATTCGGCGGATCCGGCGTGACGGCAATCGAGGCCTTTCTTGAAAACAGGGTCGGGATTCACAACGATATCAATCCGCTGGCCAACTTCATTGCGCAAGGTATTGCCGATTTATACAAAGGCGATATCAATGATTACCACGGAGCGCTCCGCTATCTCGAAGAACGCTGCAAGGGCGCTCTCAACAGGATAAACGAATCAGGGGACATCGAACTCGATGAGATTCAAGCCAAACTCAGCCTTCCCGCAAACGTTTCTCTCCCGAAAACCGCCGACGTCGGGAACTATTATGAGATGTTTACGCGCCGCCAGCTCCTCTCGCTCGCAACGCTTAAAGAAGCGGTAGAGTCGATAGAAAATCAATGGGCTCGAAGAGGCATGCTGCTCGCTTGGTCCGCCACTCTGGCGAAGCTGAATAAGACTTTTCTCTCCGCTGAAGGAAGGGCGGAGTCGCGTGGCGGCTCGAGCATATTCAGCATATACCGGTACAAAATCGCTCGTGCGCCCATTGAGTTACCCCCCTGGGAAACGTTTCTAGAGAGGGCGGCTAACATAATAAGCGCCAAGCGGGAGATCGCTCGCGAGATCATGCTCAAGGAACAGACGAACGGGTCGCAAGGCGGCTTCGTGCTCCATTCCGAGGATATTGAAGACCTGAGCAAGAGACTCTCGGGCTCGATCGACTACATTTTCACGGACCCGCCTTATGGCGGGCATATATCGTATCTTGATCTGTCGACGCTATGGAACTCCTGGCTGGGGACGCCGCCTACCCGGAACCTAAGAGAGAAGGAATTGATAGTCGGCGGGGAGATGTCGTTTAGCGAGAGCCACTACATCGGGAGGTTGAGTAAGAGCATCGAGGCATGCTTGCGAATGCTGAAGAAGGACCGCTGGCTTTCAATCGTGTTCCAGCACTGGAACACCGCCTATTTCGAGGCGATATTATCGGCGGCGGCCGAATCAGGCGCCGAATTGAAGGCGGCGGTTTCTCAAGTCGGCGATCCCATTTGGTCGATGCACAAAAAGAAGAACAAGGACTCGGTATTGGCGGGAGAATTAATACTGACGTTCCTTAAATCGGAGAAGGCCGTTGTGTCGAGGAATGACGACCCATTCGACGTGGCTTGCGCCGTTGACGAAATGCTGCGAAACGCCGAGGAGGGCAAAATATACGGCGAGTACTTGTTCAACAAACTGGTGATTCAAGCTTGGAAAGCATCCGCCATTCAGTCGTTGAGGATTTCGAAGGAGGAGTTCGTCAACCTGTTGGAAGAGCGCGGTTGGCGCTATGATCCTGATGATCATTCCTGGAGAAGCAACGTAAGGATAGAAAGGCCTCTCTTCGCGTTGTCATGACCGCGACGGGCCAAAGATGACCGCTGATTCTTACCGGTTCTATTCCGCCGGTTTCGACGCTTGGCGTTGGTTCGTCCCAAACTCATATCCGGAGTATCAATAATGCAATCGTTCAAAGACAGCATGATCGACCTGATAACGCAGACCTCGACTAATCTTCCACCCGACGTTCGCCGCGCCATGTCCGCCGCTGTTGAAAGCGAAACGCCGGGAACGCAATCCAGCTCGGCGCTCGCCGTGATCGCCACCAACATCGATATGGCGTCCGACTGCGAAGGCCCAATTTGTCAGGACACCGGCTGGCCTACCTTCGAAATCAAGACTCCGGTCGGCGCAAATCAAATACTCATGAAGCGGGACATACGAGCCGCTATCGTCGAGACCACCAAGCGAGGCAAGTTGCGGCCCAACTCGGTTGACTCGATCACGGGCGCCAACTCCGGAGATAACCTCGGTCCCGGCGCGCCGACTCTTCACTTCGATCAATGGGAGAACGACGACGAGATCGAGGTCAAGCTATTGCTCAAGGGCGGAGGCTGCGAGAATAAGAATATTCAATACGCGCTTCCGGCAGAACTGCCGCATCTGGGCCGGGCGGGCCGCGATCTTGACGGCGTTCGCAAGTGCATCCTTCATGCGGTATGGCAGGCTCAGGGCCAGGGCTGCAGCGCCGGCGCCATCGGAGTTTGCATAGGCGGGGACAGAACATCGGGCTATCAGCACGCTAAAGACCAGCTCTTTCGCACGCTCGATGACCTCAATCCGGATCCTAAACTCGCCGCGTTGGAAGACTACATCATGAAGTGGTCGAATACGCTCGGCATTGGGACAATGGGATTCGGAGGCGGAGTGACGCTGATCGGGTGCAAGATCGGCGCGATCAACCGCCTTCCGGCGAGCTTTTTTGTGTCCGTAGCTTATGACTGCTGGGCCTTTCGAAGACTCGGAGTCATCCTCGACGCGAAGACCGGCGCGATAAGGCGATGGCTTTATCGCGATGACTCAAAGGCGCCGATCCCGGTTGGACACGGCGAAGGATTTCCACTGACCGGAAACGAAAAGCGGCTTACGACTCCTCTCTCCGAAGATCAGGTCCGGGCCTTGAGAGTCGGCGATATGGTTTTGATATCGGGCGAGATGTACACGGGCCGCGACGCGGTACACACTTACTTGATGAAGCATGACTCGCCGGTCAATCTCAACGGCTCGGTGCTCTATCACTGCGGGCCGGTCGTAATGAAAGACAACGGCCATTACCGGATAACCGCCGCGGGTCCGACCACCAGTATTCGCGAAGAGCCCTATCAGGCGGAGATCATCAAGCGCTACGGCGTGCGGGCCGTGATGGGTAAAGGCGGTATGGGCAAGCGCACGCTCGAGGGATTGAGAGAATCCGGCGCGGTTTATTTGAATGCAATAGGAGGCGCGGCCCAATATTACGCCCGCTGTATCGAAGACGTGCTCGACGTAAACCTGTTGGAGTTGGGCGTGCCTGAAGCGATATGGCATCTCAAGGTGAAGGATTTTCCCGCTATAGTCACGATGGACGCGGACGGGAACTCGCTTCATGCGGACGTCGAGAAGATGTCGTCGGTGATGCTGGAGAAACTCGCCGCTCCGGTGTTTTGAATCGGCCCGGACCGTTACTACCTGGCAGGCTTAAAATCCGATTGCGGGCCGCCGCTCCAGATAGGCGCGTGGCGCTATCGCGAGTACAACTGGATGATTCGCTCGATCGTGCGCCGCCTCGTTCCGGCTGTGTCTTTTGTCCTTATCATCGCGAGTACAACTCGATGATTCGCTCGATCGTGCGCCGGCACACCGCGCAAAACGACTTGCTCCGAGTGAACATTATGCAGTCGACCTCGGGCCGGTAGTATCCGCTTGCTTCGTACATCGCGCCTTCGAACGCCCCCACCTTGCCCGTATACTTCTCGGCGCCGAAGAGCTTCACTTCTAACTCGCGGTTCTCGCGGAAGAGCGCTTCCATCTCTTCCTCAGGCCGGTTCTCCTCCCGGATCCGCGCCCTTCGCTTGCCGTACTCGCGTGACTGCTTCTCGTACGCTTCTTTCTGCCAGGCCGTAGGAAGCGGAACGCCGCTCTCGACGAGATCCTTCCACTTAAGGTTCTTTGGGTCTGCGAGAGCGGTCACGTTCGCTTCCCAGGGCTCGACCCGATTCGTGGCCGGAGCGTAGGCAACCGGCGAAGTGTAGTACTCGTCCGCAAGACCCGCGAAGTGGTGCCCGAACTCGTGCACGAAAACATACGCGGCCTGCGCGCTATCCGCAGCGACGGTGCCGTAGAGATTGAAAATCCCGCCGCCGCCATACGTTCTGGAATTCGTAATGATCTCGATGAATTCGTAGGGCGCGAACGAGGCAACGGTTCGCACGGCCCGGTTGTCGTAGGTGAGCACGTATCTTTCGGACCCGAACGCGTCATAACTGGCGCCCAGAGGCGGCTGGCGATAAACGCCGGTCGACGGCCGCGAGATCCCCGGCTCCGCCGCCGGTGGACACAGACCCCAGACATTGAAATCACTCCGGTGTTCTTTGAACGGTGACGTCGCGAAGAGTATTTCCAACAAGCGGCGCGCGTCCTGTTCGAACTTCTTCGACTCGGCGGCGGTGTAACCATCGCCCATTATCAGGAAATCAACCTTGGAAGCTGGGTCTCCATTCTTTTGAATCTCGATGAGCGGCGTTGGCTGAACAATCGTCGATCGGTCGATGAACATGTCCTTCGGATCGATGAGAGTCGACCATATCTCGCGGAATGCGTTATTCGGATCGCGCTTCTTCAAGACGATCTGAACCGGCGCGTCAGGCGCCGGAAACCGAAGCGACTCGTGAAAAGTTCGATTCGCGGCCTTGGCTTCATCCGTAGTCTCCCATTCTCCATAGATGGAAGCGAAGCCGCGCGAGTATAGAATCCGATTGGTGGCTCGATCGCGAACCTCGAACAAGTACTTGCCCAGGTTGGTGTCGTCGATGGCTTTGTTGAGATTGCCAGGCCACGATAATGGCTCAATGACGACGCGGTCCACACTGAACAGCTCCTGTGAGGCGTTGCCCGTGTGGTAGTAATCCAGCCGCATCGTCCGCGGCGCCGCCGAAGCCTGAGAGACGGCTACGAACATGAGAACGAAAAAGAGAGAGACCAGTGAATATTGGATCATGGCAGCGTTTCTAGCATCGACGGCGAGCAATGCGGAACAGACATCAATCATCAATCAGCAATCCCTCAATCAGCAATCCCTCAATACGCCCACCGCGACAGGACCGACCCAACCGTGTAGCCGGCTCCTACGGCGGCGAACAAGACGAGGCTTCCCTTCTTCAGCCGGCCGTCGTCAATTGCGTCTCCAATCGCCAGCGGTATCGTCCCGGCGGTTGTGTTCCCGAATTTGTGAATGTTCTTGACCACCTTTGATTCATCCAATCCGAGCTTCTCCGACGCTGCGTTTATTATCCTGAGATTGGCTTGATGCGCGATAAACAAGTCGAGGTCGGATCCCGAATAGCCATTCCTTTCGAGAATAGCGCGGCTGACTTCGCCCATCTTTCTCACGGCGTACTTAAAGACGGGCTGACCGTCCTGATGGACGTAATGCATTTTCTTATCGACGGTCTCGTGAGACGGTGGGTTGAGGCTTCCGCCGCCCGGCATGTTGAGAAATTGGCCGCCCGAGCCGTCGATCTCATGCTTATAATCCAGTATGCCGATGTTATCGCTTTCGCTCGGCTCCAGAAGGACGGCCCCGGCGCCGTCACCAAACAAGACGCAGGTAGCGCGGTCTTCGTAGTTAACAATGCTCGACATCACATCGGCGCCAATTACCACCACTTTGCCGTGAGCGCCCGTCTCTATGAATTGAGCGCCTACCGTCAACGCATAGAGAAAACCCGAGCATGCGGCGGAGACATCGAAGCCCCACGCGCGCCCGGCTCTCACTTTATTTTGAACAACGCAGGCGGTAGACGGAAAGAACATATCCGGCGTAACCGTTGCGAC
Source organism: Blastocatellia bacterium (assembly GCA_023265195.1). GTDB lineage: Bacteria > Acidobacteriota > Blastocatellia > UBA7656 > UBA7656 > QHVH01. Next base: position 15,324 of record JAHFUG010000099.1, read on the forward strand.
GATTATCAACTCGATTTCGTCCGCCTCCATCTCCCTCTTACTCAGCAAATCGCCAAGCGCCTGAGCGGCAAGCTCGGAGGTAGGAGTTCCACGTTCGACCATGTGCCTTTCGGTAATCCCGGTTCGTTCAACGATCCATTCGTGATTGGTGTCAACGATCTTGGCGAGGTCGTAGTTGGTGACGACTTTGGGCGGCACGAAGCGGCCGAGCGCTGAAATCTTTGCCCTGCGTTTCTGAGTCATTATTGGGTGAGCGTCCTCCCGTGCTTGAGTGAATCAAGGCGCCTGATTCGTCTTGCGTGCGGCTGCTGCATACTAGCACCGAGGCGTTTCACGCGCAATGAAGACTCCGCCGCCGCCGCCACGCTCAATGTTCAAAGATTGCCGCGGATCAACGCCAAGGATTCGGCGCAAGTTAACGGCCGCTCTTAGCGGCATCACCCTAGCCTGAAACCTCAACCATTACCAGTTTTCGGGTTTCTGGCTTTTGGGGCGTTCGAAGGCAGCGTCCAGGCTGGCTGAAGTTTGGCGATTCTCGGAAAGAGCAAAATGAAATCTCATGCTCAAGCTCAGAAAATCATAGGTCAGGAGGAAGAGGGATTTATCCCCGCTCCCATTCTTAACGCCGGTTCGAGTGAATCGTATGCCGAAGAGCGGGGATAAATCCCTCTTCCCGACCTGTGATTTTTTGATGTTTGACGTAGTCCCTTATCTCGGCGCCTCCGCAAGAGAAGCGTCAAAATGGCCGGACTGCAGCCAACAGGCAAAAGGCCGTGGCGCGGCATTGGCTGATCTCGAAGCAGTCAATTAACCGAAACGACGAAAACAACCGACCCTATCTCATTCGGGTTCACGATTCGAAGCTCGTGCGCGCCAGGCGCCAGGTTGAGCTGCTTCACAACCATGATCGCGCCGTCGTTGGTCTTGATGAGAGCTTGCTGGCCGTCTATCAGCAGCTTCGCAGCCGCGTCGAAGTTCTGGCCTCTCACAACCAGCTTGCCACTGCTCTGCTTGTACTTGGCGGAGTCGATCCTGGGCACTTGCGACGAATCTACGACCAGCAACTGTAGTGGCCTCGTAGCCTGCACGTTGAGCAGGTCCTTGACCGCAACGGCCACGCTAAAACTGCCGGCAACATCCGGCGTTCCCGAGATGAGACCCGCTCTCGAGTCCAGCGTCAATCCCGCCGGCAACGAGCCCGATAGCAGCGACCATGTATAAGGCGGCGTCCCTCCGTTTGCGATAAGCTGCTGCGAGTACGCCGATCCCCTTATCGCGAACGGCACGGTCAGGGTCGAGATGGAAAGCGGCGGCGCCGCGATTTGAAGGGTCAGTAGTTTCTGAGCGATGAACGACGCGGAGTCGGTTACCTGAACGGTGAAGCTGTAGCTGCCGACGGCCGGCGGCAAGCCGCTGATCACCCCTGTCGAGCTAAGAGAGAGCCCAGGCGGAAGCTGCCCGCCCCCCGCTACGAGGCTCCACGAATAAGGTGGTTTGCCACCGCTTGCCCCCAGCGCCTGAGAGTAAGGCGAGCCCGCGGTGGCTCCGGGCAACGACGGCGCGGGTGTGATGTTTATGATGGCTGGATAAATGAAAGTAATGCCGTTAATGTCGTCTTGTTTCAACGAGGCGCAGCGGCCGTCGAAATGAGCCGAAAAGAACATGGTGGCTTCGGATTCCGCATGCGTCGGAGTGTCGCTGAAACCCGGCTGCCACGAATGATGCAAGCCGAGAGAGTGGCCCATTTCGTGAGTGAGAATCTCCTGGACGCTGCAGTGTATTCCGGCGTAGTCAACCCCGAATGGGTTGACGGAGATGAACCCGAACCGAATCTTGGTGAACGTCACTCCGTTGACCTGAACCGTGAAATCGTTGTCGTAGCCGAATCCTCCCAACGCCAGAACGCCTCCCCCGGCGACCGGCGCAAACCGGCCGTCACAGTTATCAAACACAATCATATTAACGACGCCTACGCACATATCGGTCGGCCCGCCATTCACTACGCGCAGAGAGCAGCCGGGAGCCTGAGACCACGCATTCATCGCGGCGGTAACATCTGCGAGGATGGCAGGGCTCGGAGCTTGGTCCGGGTTTACCAGGTAGGAAACCGGTTGCCCGAGATCGGGTTCGAACATCCGCCCTGGAACTCGGAATAGATGAAACTGCGGGTCGGCCGTTGCTGACGAAGCTTGCGGCTCGTGTCCTTGCGGATGATCCAGAATCGGCGCGCCGCTATAGTACTTCGACTCGAACTGGCCGGACGGTTCTCTGTTCGCCTTGATCTTCTTTCTGATCATTCGAAGATAGAAATCAAGGGGCGTCTTGTCCGTCACCGCGCCGCGAGACCTTCCCTTTATCTCGACGTTGGACTTGGGCGTCAGACGAGTAACCGTGGGCTCGCCGGTAATCGCGTCCTCGACAATCGAGAACTTTCCCAAAAACATTTGATGCGTTCGCAGACTTCCATCCGGCCAGGTGTCGAGGAAGAGCACCACCTTCTCACCTGGAGTGAATTCAGGCGCGCCGAAGATCATCACGCCTTTGCCGCCAACGTCGCCTCCGAGTTCTTTGATGACTATCCGCCGCGTTGCAACAGCGCCCTTCAAGACCTCATTAACGCGCAGGGTGGTGTATGTGAAGACCTGCGTGTGCGTGTCGTCGAAGCTGCTTTCAGTGGAGAGCACGTCCGCCTGGACTATTACCCTGGAGCCGATGATCAATTCGTCATCGGTGGGGATGACAACGGTCATCGCTTGAGCGAAGACAACCAATAGCGAAACCAGCAGCGTCGTTAGAAAGAGCCTTAACCAGAGAATCCGTGATCGCATTGAGCCCTCCAAGAGTTCCGGACACTCGAATGCCGGCTGTCTTCGCAATAGCCAGGGGTTGAACTGTGCTTGAAGCGAGATTCAAACACAGGCTAATGAGGGAGTCAAACTCAAATCCACAATCAAACCAGCGATGAACTCCACTGGTGGAAGAGGCTGCTTGAAAAATCCCGGAATCGAAAAATACAGAATCAAGAGCTTAGGTATACCGAAAAATGTTCTGCGAGCCAAATGCCGAGCACGATCTTTTCTTCAAAGCTACTGCTTTTGACTGGTGGCGTCTGATTGAACGGAATATCCCTGATTGAACGCACTCACTTTCGCAAGGAGACGAGTCCCGCGGACGCAGCCCGGTTAACCAGATCGGGTGACTTCATACGGCGGCATTGTTCCTCAAAAGCTGGCCGCGGACCGTTCCAACGAAGATCATCCACCGAGCCGAAGACGGGCGCATCCACTCGCAGGGTCGCGAGAGTGCGAAACAAAAGAGCGTCGCTCCAGGAACCGAACAGCGCCTCGGACAGCCTGCGGGCGCCGCGGAATGACGAAGGCCATTCCCGCCAGTTTTTCGGAATGGCTTCAAGATGATAGTACCGAGACAAGCTTAGCGATGCTGCTTTCGCACCCCATCCAGGCACGCCGGGAAAACCGTCGGCGCTGTCGCCGGCCAGTGCCAGATAGTCTGGAATCGATTCCGGCTTGACGCCGAATTTGGCTATGACGCCGGCCTCATCGCGCACGACGCCGCGCCTTCGGTCCAGTTGAACCACGCGTTCGCCGGCCACGCATTGGCTGAGATCCTTGTCAGGCGTACAAATGACGACCTGCTTCACCCGATCATCCGCGGCCGCCCTAACGGCGGCGGAAGCGAGCGCGTCATCCGCTTCATACTCCACCATAGGCCAAACTACGACCCCCATTCCCTCCAGCGCTTCCTCGAGAACCGGGAACTGTGAGAGCAGTTCCCGAGGCACGCCCTCGCTCGTCTTGTACCCGGGATACAAGTCATTCCGAAAAGACTCGACGACGTGATCGGTTGCAACGCCGAGGTGCGTTGCGCCGCGTTCGATCATGGACAAAACGGAATTCAAAACCCCACGCACCGCGCCGATTTCACGGCCATTCAAATCCGTTGCGGACGGCACGGCGAAGAAGTGCCGAAACAGCTCATATGTCCCGTCAATCAAGTGAACATCCATGCGGACTCCGGCATGCGGACCACGAACTTTCCGTACAGCGCGAATCGAGATCGGTGTCGTCTCGAGTTCATCCTTTCAGCGCGCCGCAGCCTAAAGGCTGAACTCT
>JAHFUG010000443.1 GCA_023265195.1 Blastocatellia bacterium
GGAGTTCGGAGTTCGGAGTTCGGAGTTCGGAGTTCGGAGTTCGGAGTTCGGAGTTCGGAGTTCGGAGTTCGGAGTTCGGAGTTCGGAGTTCGGAGTTCGGAGTTCGGAGTAGAGGATTCCACATCACTTGAGAAACGCCAACAGAATTCTCGCTACCGGACTAAAATCCCAAAGCGATTGACAGGGCGAGTCGCTTGTCAGGTTTCCTTGCCCTCCTTTCGTCTGACTGCGCGTTCGATTCAAGCAACGAGTGGCGTTTCGAGTTTCTCTAAGCGAGTATGGAAAAGATCAAATCATTCTCTCAAACCTTCGGTTTGCACCCTCTGACCGCGCTGGGGTTGTTCGCCATTGACTGGATGCTCTTCGGCGAGGAAGTAGCGACGGCCGGAGCCGGTTGGCTAATCTCCTTACCAGTTGGCGTGATGCTCGGAATAATCGCAATCCTAATTCAAAAGCACGCTTATAAAGACAAGACGGCTCCAGCCATAGCGAAAGGACTGTTAGTGGGTTTGCTGACCGCGATTCCCGCCCCGTTGTCTTCATTCGGTATACTGCCGCTAGCCGCCTTCGGAATGATACGGGCGCTCACGTCAAAGCCGCGACAGCTAAGCCAAGGCGGACAGATTTAAGTACTCTCACATCGCTTCGACGCACACATAGAGAACTTACTTCCAGAGAAAACACGCTGTACGGGCGGGCCATCCATCCAAGTCCTCCTCTTGTTTCGGCTTAGCTGCTCAGATAGACTTTGCCACTTCAAGCGCTGGAGAGGTGGCTCCTGAAAACAATGAGACCTATTGACCAGCCAAACCAACCGGGAAACCACCCGCATAGTTCTTCTGACCTGCGCATGCAGCATTGGCGTACTCGCTTTCGAGATGCCTCCGCTCAAAGCCTCTCTCGCAAGAGACGATTGTTTCTGATGAAGGGAGCCGAGAGATGAATCGGTTCGAGCCGCGCTTCACGATAACCAGCGGGGTAATGTCCGGCTTGACGCAAATCGAACGGGCGAGAGGCTTTTTGGAAGCCGCAATACTGTCAGACGAGTGGGTGAGGCGTATGAGCCTGCGAGCGCTGTTGTTGGAGGCGCACTACACAACTCACATCGAAGGCACGCAGTTAACCGTCGAGCAAGCGGAGCGATTGTGGGCCGGGAAGACCGTGGAAGGAACTCGGCCGGACGACGTGCGCGAACTGTTGAACTATCGCGAGGCGTTCAATCTGGTCTCCGAGTACCTCGAGAGCGGCGATCCAGTCACCGAGAGCTTGATTCGAGAGATCCACAAACGGCTTGTGGATGGCGTACGTGGCGGGCAGGGTGGGCCTGGCATGTATCGTACGGTTCAGAACTACGTCGTCAACAGTGGCACGCGCGACATCGTCTACACGCCGCCGCCGCCCGTGGATGTGCCGCCCTTGATGCAAGAACTGGTCGGCTGGATTCGCGACGAGGCGGCGGTTCACCCGGTGCTCGTGGCCGGTATCGCGCAGTTTCAATTCGTTCACATCCACCCGTTTCTTGATGGGAACGGCAGGACTTCACGGCTGCTTTCTACGCTATGCCTGTACAAGGCAGGTTATGACTTTAAACGCTTGTTTACCCTGAGCGAGTTCTATGATCGCGACCGGCAAGCATTTTATCGGGCGATTCAGAGCGTGCGGGAGCAAGGAATGGACCTGACCTCCTGGCTGGAGTTCTTCATTATCGGGTTAGCTACTCAGATGGCCGAGGTGAAGGCGCGCGGCCAGATAGCAATCAAGCGCGATGTAATGGTGAAAGCGCATGCCCTGAACGCGCGTCAGGATATCGCCGTGGAATACCTCATGGAACACTCGAGCTTTGACATCCGGACATTTGAGGCGCTATGTCCCACTGTCGCCCGCCGCACATTGCAGCGAGACCTGGCTGAATTGGAGTCAAAGGGATTGCTCGGGCGCGAGGGCGAGACCAACAACCTGACTTACCGGCTCAAGGTAAGCTCGTAGTCGTTGGCGACACAACTTGCGACAAACTTGCGACACAACTTGCGACAAACTTGCGACACAACTTGCGATATGATGCCAGCCATCAATACGACCCTGGCTGTGACGAGCCACAACACTGTGCTGTGAGAGGCCCGCCGCCAATGGCGAGTCCTGGTGCGAAACCGTTGAGTACGTTGGAAGGCCTAAGATTTGCGGGGTTCGAATTGGGTGTGATAGATTGCTCGGGAGTCAATCGCGCCTAAGATCTTCGGGATCGACTCTCGTCAAAACATCCGGCTGGGAGAACATAAGAAACAATGGCTGAAGCCGCCGAAGTCCTTGAAGCGCTGGTCAAGATGGAGCCGATGTCCCACGGCCGCACCGATCTCAGGAAAAAGAAACCAAAGATCATCGCAGTCATACTTGATAACTGCACCGGTTGCGCCGGCTCGCCCGCCTGCGTCGAATACTGCCCGGTCGACGCCTGTATGTTCTGGATCCCCGACTTCGATTATCCACCCAATGGAAGAATAGAGGTCGATCCGAATCTCTGCATAGGTTGCAAGCTCTGCACGAGCAAAGGTCCGGACGGAACTTTTCTCGAAGGCTGTCCGTGGGACGCCATCGAAATGATGGACGTGAAGGAATGGGAAACCCGGACCAGCTTTCAACTCAACCCGTGAACGTCGCGAACATCACTTGGACGATTCCGCTCTCGCCCGGATATCAGCAGCCGTGATCGCGGCCTCCTTTTGAATCCGGTCAGGCATTCCGGCCACTCCGCGAGTGTAGACCTGAACCGCCGGAATATCATCCGGACCGCCGACAAGCCGGAGCGCGCGCAAAGCGCTCTCCACTTGTTCAATCTCCGGGTAGACGGTTGCAAGTTCATCACCTTCCTTGATGTCGGCTCCTTCGGAAACAAACAGTCTTTCGAGACGGCCTGCTTCCGGAGCCCTAACTTCGAACACGGCTCCATCCGCCTGTTTTATTCGCAGAATCGGAGCGCCCTGCGCGAAGGCGGCGCCTTCCTTCACGACCAGCGCTGCTTTGCCCGCGGTTTCAGCTTTGATCGAACTTGGCTTGAGCATAGCGGTCAATTCCATGCGTCCAGATGAGTCCGCGAACCTGACAAGCTGCAACGCCGCGTTGTGCCTTACGATCGGGACCGGATCTTTGAGCAACTCCAGCAGCGCTTGATGAAACTCCTCAATAGAATTGTCCTGACCCATCGCGACGGCCGCGAAGCTTCGAACCTCGGGCGCGGGATGCCGGACGGTCTCTATTATCGCGGGATACCACTTCTTTACCGACTGATCGCCGTTGGTGATCCGTTCACCCAGTTGCCAAAGCGCGTGCTGAACACGCCGAGGCTTGCCCGCGTCGTGCAAGTATTCTTCGATCTGGCTATCGGAAAGAGGCCGGCCGAACCACGTCCCATACCACGAGATGAAAGGGACGATGATGAATATAGCTACGACCACCAGTATCGCCCACGGGAACTTGCGGCGCGGCGGTTGAACGGCGTCTTGGGAAGAAGAGAATTGCTCGATTGTCTCTGTGTCAGTCACGTGTTCCATTCAGTCCTTGATCGCGATTCGGTGGGCGTAGACGACGCCGTCTCCGCCTTTGCGCAGCGAACATGCTCCGTTTTCGTAAGCCATCACGAAAAGCGCTTCGTCCGAAGTCAGCGCGTTTCTGAACGATGCGTTATTGATGAAAGCCGCCGCTCGAACGGCCGCGAAGGTCAACCCGGCGTAAGCGGCAAGCGTGGCCTCGTTGACCAGATCGTTCAGCAACAAATTGAAGAAGACCACCACCGAGACCGCACCGCCAATGGTCACCCACTTTGCGATCCGCGATGACGGATGAGAGATATAGAACGAAACCCCCATTATCGGCAACGCCATGAGCAGCCAGTAATTGTGGGTCCAAAGCGCGGTGACGACCGAAGCGGCTCCGGCGAAGATCAACAATAAAGAAAGAAGTTTGATCAAAAGCTTCTTGCGGCTGCCCGCGAGTTGATCGCTCCAACGAGCCGCCGTCACGGCATCCACTCCCAGCCGGTATTTCTTCTCGGCGATGACTCGTTGGAGCTCCTCAAACGAGTCCACCGGAAAGTTGGGAATATCCGCGACTCGGGTCCACTGCGTCAAGCCGCTATCCATGTCTCTGTCATTACCCGGTTGATACTCCCTCACACCACTTCCTCTTCATTCATGTTCGGGCAATCGTGCGCTATTTCTTGTTGTAGAGCCCTCTCGGCTTGATCCCAACAATCACAAATCAATTCCAGAGTACGTGGGATTCGCAGTATCTTGTCTCGATTCATATGACCCGACACCAATGGCAAATCGCGCGCAGGCCCGTCCCACACATCGGTGATCTCCACACCCCGTCTGATCTCATACGATCAAGAATTCTCCAACCATTCGACGTCCGCCAAGTCCTGAGTCCGGCCAGCAGCGCGTTTATTACGTATGAGATGCTCTCTAGATAGCACCGCCGCGGGCTGATCGGCGAACTTAGCGGCAATTCTGGAGGACCATGCCTCTTCGAAGCTCACACCATCAATCGCGGTGATCACATCGATACGAAGCGGAGGCAAGCCAATCTGAAATACAGTGCCGCTTCTTGTAAGATCAGCCTCCGTTAGATCGTGCAAAGGAGTGCCGAACTCCGTCAACGCTATCAATACTCGCTTCGCGTTCTCAGCATCGGGTCGCACCCACACGTCAAGGTCCTTCGTCGCCCGCACGTGACCATGCGCAGCCAGGGCGTGAGCGCCAACTACCAGGTATTCAACGCCGTGAGCGTTGAACTCTGCTAACAGATCTCTGAAGTCGCGGTTCATCAACTTGATCTCCCTGCCATCCAAGGCACAAGAGCGTAAGGTCCCAGACTGCGTTTATTCTCTCTTCGACCGTGGCCGTTTTCCAGCCGGGGTCGTCTTCGGCTTTATCACCCGGACGAATCACGCGGCTCGTTGATCGTTTTGATCTGTTCGACATTTCCATGAGTAGGTCGATTATAACCAGTGGCCGGTGGAACCTCCACCGAACTGAATCGGATTTGTCGGTGTTGCTCAGGACGGAGTTCAAAGGGGAGCAAAAAAACCAAGGACGAGGCTGTGTGAGCCTCCCAAATCCTACCGGGCGCTCCCGGGTGGAGTATATTCCGAACTCCGAACTCCGCATTCCGAACTCCGAACTCCCACTCCGCGACAAGCACTCTCTGGCTCCTGCAATACATCTCAGAGTGCGCCTAAAGAAAAGCGGGGCCTCCTCCGAGGCCAGGGGTGGGTGATTTAGGGATTTATTGGGTGTATAAGGCGGGATGCTGATTCTTGCATCGTTGGTTGGAATGAGGGGCCCATCCCGCATGTGGAGCTGCGAAAATGCGTAACCCGGATACAGGAGCTTCGTAAGCGGGATAGGCCCAAGTTCAAAAAACCTTCTCATGAGGAATAGACGGATTCTCACCCGAAAATCATGCACAAAAAGGAGCCTTGTCGAATTTATTCCGCGTCGCCACCGCGGTAGTTCGAGCGCTGGAGCGAATTTGGCCGGTGTTCGATCAATTTGAAGGGTAGAAGTGATATAGCATCAAGTACACGATCACGCCGGTAATCGAGACGTACAGCCACATCGGAAAGGTCCACCTGGCGATGCGGCGATGGCGATCGAATGCGCCCTTTGCAGCCCGTCTCAGCGTTATTACGACGAACGGAACTATGGTTACCGCCAGGATAGTGTGCGAGATCAGAATCGCCACATAGAGTGTCTTGACCGGGCCAACGCCGGAAAACCGCGTGACGCCCCGGCCAAACCCAACGTGGTAGATCAGGTAAGAGATCAAGAAGAGAGACGAAGTTATCACTGCTCCGATCATACATGCTCGATGGGCCGCGACTCGCTTTCTGCGTATGAACAAGAACCCGACGACGATCAGAATGCCGGTGGTTGCATTGAGGATTGCGTTGAGGGAAGGCAGGAAGCTTACGGACATAAGACTCCAAAATCATCTCTTCGGCCGGGAGGTAGGAGTCCGGAGTTAGGGGTTCGGAGTGAGGAGTTCGGAGTGAGGAGTTCGAAGTTCGGAGTTCGGGGTTCGGAGTTCGGAGTTCGGGGTTCGGGGTTCGGGGCTCGGGGCTCGGAATTAGGAGTTAGGAGTTCGGGGTTCGGAATGCCG
>JAHFUG010000444.1 GCA_023265195.1 Blastocatellia bacterium
GGAGTTTGGCCATTTCTTCCGCCCCTCCGTAGGAGGGTCATGTTTATAGCAGGTGTGGTGAGACGCTCCGCCCTCCGTAGGAGGGCCATGTGTTCTCTGAAATGGAGGCAGCCTTATTGTTCGCTTGAAACACAGAAGGACATGGCCCTCCTACGGAGGGCAGACGTTGCGGCCGATCATTGCTATAAACATTGCCCTCCTAACGGAGGGCCTAGCCCTCCAACGGAGGGCAGGAAAGAAATGGCCAAACTCCAATAACCTTTCACGGAGATTCAGAAGCCTGCATCGCGGACCCCCTTTGTGCTATTCGAGCGAATGCGCTTTAGGGTGTGTCCTGTTGTAGACTTCCACCAGTTGCTCGATCGAGACGTGAGTGTATATTTCCGTGGTAGCGAGCCGCGCATGGCCGAGAAGCTCCTGAATGGCTCGAAGATCCGCGCCGCCCGAGAGCATGTGCGACGCGAACGAATGTCTCAGTGAATGCGGACTGATGTCCCGAGCCATAGCGCACTCCTTCAGGTACTTGTCCACCATGCGCCCAACCGACCGCGTTGTTATGCGAGTCCCTTGATAATTGTAGAAGACCGCCTTTGCATCCTGGGCTTCCATTGATGCCGGCGGAAGGAACTCGGCTCGGACGGCGAGATAGGCGTCCAAAGCTTCCTTCGCCTTCGAGCCGAATGGAACCCAGCGTTCTTTGTCTCCCTTGCCCAACACGCGAAGTGTGCGGCGCCTGAAGTCGACGTCCTCCAAATCCAACCCGACTAGCTCCGAGACGCGGACGCCACTGGCGTAAAGAAGCTCGAGCATCGCCCTGTCGCGCTTGCCCAGCAGCGTGTCCGTGTCCGGCGCCTCGATGAATTTCACAACGTCTTCGACCGATAGCACGTGCGGAAGCCTCTTATCGAGCCGCGGCGTCGCAACAAGCTTCGCCGGATTGTAGTCCAGCACTTTGTGCCGGCAGAGGAACTTGAAGAAGCTGCGGAGAGCCGCGAGCTTTCTGGCGACCGAGCTCTTCTTTCGCTGCCCGGCGTAAAGGCGCCCGAGGTATTCGCGTATAGTCAAATGGTCGATCTGGCGGACGTCGATATGAGGCCGGTTTCCTTCGGCGTCAGGCGGACAAATCAGATCGTAAAACTGTTGGAGATCGCTTCGGTAGTTGCGCAACGTGTGCTCGGATACGTAGCGCTCGTATTTCAAATGGTCGTAAAACCGGTCTATGTATTCTTGCATTGATGTTGATTCGAACTAAACCAACGCCTGCCGGTGAAGGGGGTTCCTCATTCTATACCCGGACGCATTGAACTCAAAGGGTGCGCCCCCGTAGTAAATGACGTGGTACTGAAGCGGCCCGAACAAAACGTTGTACTTGAGTGTGCCTTCCTAACCGCTTGCTTGCTGGTTGGCCTAACCCTGGTCCGGGCTTTGGGGATCATCTCAAGCCGTGCTTCACCTGGTCGTACTACCCGTCTCGAAAAAAATGCGCTTGCTATTCCAAGCCGATTTGAGGTGAGTGAGAGAGACCTTGAACCTTTGGACCTCACTTCGAGCCGATTTGTTCGTGACCACTTTGGAGGCGTAAAAAATAACTTCCCGTGTTGAGTTATGCGGCAGCACGAGATGAGTACCGCCGGTGAAGCGAGGACTTCACCGCAGAGAGGCGCAGAGATCGCTGAGAGAGCCGCGGAGAGTAAACCGCCTCTGCGTCCCTCTCCGCGACTCCACGGTGAACTTCCTCGAAAAAGGGAACTTATTTCTTTTTCGGCCACTTTTTGCAGCCAAGTATTGACGTAGGCCGGTCTCTATCGCTCATTGAGCGTCAGCTTTCTAATGAAGAACCATGAACCCGACGGTTCTATCTCAATACTGCCGACTCTTTGCGTGGCGATAAGAACGTTGGCCGGATACCAAAGGTATATCTGCGGGAGATCGATTGAAACGGTCTTCTGAATGAACGAGTACAGAATACGCTTGGCGGCCCGGTCGTCGACTCGCTCGGCTTCGAGGATCGCGCTATTCACGGCCGGATTGCAATAACGGCTCCGATTCGCGCCGCCCCGGTCGGTCAGCAAAGAGCCGATTCGCAAATGAGTCTGTTTTTTTTCAGGCGCTTCGCTCCTCCAATCCATTGCGGCGGCCCTGGCCGCCAGTTCCTGGACTTCCAGGTCGGGACAATACTCCTTTCGGGAAAGAATGGCGTCGATTCTATCGAACAGAGTTTTCATTTCGGGCGGATCGGCCGAGCCGCGTAGTTTTCCCATCGCGTCATTGAAGTCTGAATCCTGAAAGCGGCTGTGATAGACGAATTGAAATATATCCGTGCTTTGATTTCCGCCGACGCTGATCAAGTAGTAAAGATCGAACTGGGCTTTGCCTATCTTGTCGAGCAAAGTCGCCGCTTCGAGCGAGCTCAGATTGAGCCGAACGCCGGCGCGCCTGAGTTGATCCTGAATTATCGCGCCGATGTTTCGCGACAACTGATTCGTCGAAGTCATCAACGTAAGCTCAAAGCGGCTTTGGGGGCCTTCTCCGTCGGGGTCGCCGAGCCCTTCTTCGTCGAGCAGCCGCCTCGCCTGTTCAGGATCAAAATCATAAGCGGTGGTTCCCGGCTCGAAGGCCCATTGTTCCGGCGGCAGTATGGAATCCGCCCGGCGAGCCTGATCCCTCAACAGCGAATGGATGATGGCTCCGCGGTCGATCGAGCAAGCAAGCGCCTGTCTAACCTTCGCCCTCGATAAAAGAGGCGAGGTCAAATTCACTCCAAGGTGAGCTATGTTGGTTCCAGGTCCTACGAGCACCTGCATGCCGCGGCGTCCGCCGAGCGCGCGCGTAGTCTCGGGATCGAATTCAGCGTTGTAGGCGAGATCTACTTCGCCACTCATCAGGGCGGCTTGCCGCGTGCCGTTGTCGGTTATGACTTTGATTTCGACTCCAGGGATCAGGGGCGCGCCGCCCCAATACTCCGGATTGGCTTCGAGCTTCAGCGGCTCGCCTTCACGGTACGAGACGAACTTATAGGGTCCGCTTCCGACCGGTGCATCTATGTTCGCGGCGCCGGAGCCTTCGGGAACGATACCAATGGCGGGCAGGTTGCCCGCGAAAGTATAGAACGGTTCGCGTGCGTGAAAGATGACGGTTTCGGCGTCCAGGGTCTCGATCCGGGTGATTCCCGCGAGCGCGCCTCGGATTGGTGATTTGAGCTCCGGTGACAGCAATGAATCAAACGTGTATTTTACATCCGCCGAGGTTAGTGGTTTGCCGTTGTGAAACCTCACGCCGGATCGAATGTGAAATGTAAAAGTTCTGGCTCCGTCAGATTCGCTGAATCGATCGGCCAGCGAGGGAACGAGATCGAAGTTTTTGTCTTTGACGAGCAGCGTATCGTAGAGAAGCTGCATTATCCGCGCCGATTTGCTGTTGCCCGTCGAAAAGCGCGGATCAAACCCTCGCGGTGGAGTTTCAATGGCTATGACCAGAACTCCAGGCGCCGGCTTTGCGCGGCACGCGGCGGAGGTAATCAAGAGCAGAAGCGCGATTCCCGGAATTGTCAGGGATGGAAAACGGCGCCGGCTCGCCCCGCTCGTGAACCCTCCATTATCGTCACGCCCAGCCGGCAATGCGTCACCTGGTGTGCTGCAGCGTCAGGTTCAATTCGCCGAGCCGTTCCTTGATTCTGGAAACGGCCATCTCGTTGAACTGAAGCGGAGGAGAAGTCATGGACTTGACGCCGGCTATGTGGTCTATGGACCGATTGATGCGCTGCTTGCTCAATCGGCCGTCGCGAGCCGCCCGGACGAGAGCCTCCCAAGCCGCTCTGATTCGGTCCGAGGTCGAGCCCACCATGACCATGTCGACTCCGGCTTCGACGGCCGCCACTGCCGCCTCGGCGGAGCCGCGAGTACCGGTAATGGCGCCCATCTCCATATCGTCGGTTATCGAGAGACCCTTGAACCCAAGTTCCTCTCGAAGCAGCCCGGTCACGACATTTCTCGAAAGAGTCGCCGGCAGAGGCGACGGCCCGTCAAACGCCGAATAGTGCGCGTGAGCGATTATGACGCCGTTGAGCCTGGCGTTGATCTTGCTGAAAAGTTCCGTGTAAGGCATGACGCCGCGCTTCAACACCTGATCGCGCGGAGCATCGATTTCCGGAAGCTCGCGATGAGAATCTACCGTGGCGGCGCCGAGGCCGGGGAAGTGCTTGCCGACTCCGATGACGCCCCCCCGCTGAAGGCCTTCCAGATACGAACCGGCCAGCCGGACCACTTCCGCGACCGAGGCGCCGAGATAACGGCCTTTTAGTCCGTTGTCCACGGAGTCGTCGCTCGGGATATCAAGCACCGGAGCGAAGTTCAAGTTGAACCCGAGCATTCGCAACGCTTCGGCGGTTATCTCGCCGAGCCGGGCCGCGGCCGAGGCGTCATTCGAGGCCCGCAGCAAATCGGGTGAAGCCATAGCCGAGAATATCGGCTTGAGCCGGTCGACCCGGCCGCCTTCCTGATCCACGGCCAGAAAAGGCGGCACCTTCAGCAGGTCCCTTATGGATCCAACGAGCTCGATTACTTGAAGGGCGTTTTCGATGTTACGTTCAGTGAGCAAGACGCCGCCGGGCTGAATGGCTTCCAATAACTCCCGAGTCTGCGCGTCAACGGCAGCGCCCGGCAACCCGATGAATAGCAGTTGTCCTACTCTGTGTTCTAAATCCATTATCTCCCTGGTTGTTCTGCGCTTCTCCTGGCCAGACTCCGCGAAGTCTTCGGAATTCGTCACACGCTCCCGGTTTCTGCTCCATCGCCGCAATTCGCGAAGAGCGATTTCAAGCTCATGTCGTACGGCTCGCGCGCCACTCCCTTGTTCGTGATTATGGCCGAGACATACCTGTGAGGCGTAACGTCGAAGGCCGGGTTCGAAACCGCTATTCCGTCCGGCGCCATCCGCTCGCCGTGAATATGAGTCACCTCTTCCGCGGCGCGTTCTTCTATTGGAATCTCATCACCGGAATTGAGAGTCAAATCTATCGTCGACAGCGGAGCAGCGACATAAAACGGGATGTTGTTCTCGTGGGCGGCGATCGCGACCATATAGGTGCCTATCTTGTTCGCAACGTCGCCGTTTGCCGCGATCCGGTCGGCTCCGACGATCACGCAATCAATCCGGCCGCGTTTCATGAAATGGCCGCTCATTCCGTCGGTTATCAGCGTGACCGGCACGCCGTCCCTGGCCAGTTCCCATGCGGTTAGCCTTGCGCCTTGCAGGAACGGCCTTGTTTCGCCGGCAAAGACGCTAATTCGCTTGCCCGACTCGATCGCGGCGCGGATCACGCCCAGGGCCGTGCCAAATCCCGCGGTCGCCAGCGCTCCGGCGTTGCAGTGAGTCAAAACCGTCGAGCCTTCGGCAATCAACTCAGCGCCAAATCTTCCCATCCGCCGATTGCTCTCGATGTCTTCACTGTGGATTAGCTTCGCCTCCGCGATCAACGAAGCTCTTACAACCTCGGGTGACGCTTCCTGTTGTTTTGCTTTATTGAACCGCCACCTCATCCGTTTAATGGCCCAGAACAGATTCACCGCCGTCGGACGCGTGCGGGACATGCGGCGGCACATGTCGTCGAAGTCCTTCTCGATTTCACCAATGGAGCCGGCTTTGGTGTTCCTGACCCCAAGCGCGAGTCCCATCGCCGCGGCGACGCCTATAGCCGGCGCGCCGCGCACGACCATCTGTTCGATGGCTCGCGCTACTTCCTCGCAGGTTTTGAATACAGGATAGACCTCTTCACCTGGGAGCAGCCGCTGGTCTATCATCACGACGCCTTCGTCGGTCCATTCAACTGTCTTGATCATTCTTTGGCTCTTGTAAACAGACCCGAGTGATGATAACGAAGACGGCCTGCATTGGCAACGAACCGCGCGGAGCGGTAGTGTCTTAAAGTTGTGTGGGTGCTTGCGTGCTGATCAGAAACTAGCTGCTTGGGGAGGCGGCCCCTACCTACAGCGGCGGAAATACCCACAACGCAGTTGGGGGACTTGTTCAAATCCCACCTACATACTCTGAGCGGCGATGGCTCTCCAGAATACCCACAACGCAGTTGGGGGATCGTTCAATACCAACCTGGCCTCGTTTGGCCATGAGCACATTCCTAACCGGTCG
>JAHFUG010000445.1 GCA_023265195.1 Blastocatellia bacterium
CAAAAGCGGCGTACCTTCCGATTAAGTTATGCTATTCTTCCGCTGAAGAGGCTCGCTAATCTTGCTCGAACAAGGAGAACTTATCTATGTCTTGCTTTCGCGGCGTCAATGGCTGCATTGGTGTAGCGTTGGGCGTCATCGCGCTGCTAGCCGGCGAACCCGCGCGCGTAGCTGTCGCCCAGCAGCAATACGAACTCAACACCTATTCAGGCTTGCGTTGGCGAATGATAGGCCCCTTTCGCGGCGGACGAGTGAACGCCGTCAGCGGCGCGCCCGGACAGCCCAACACATTTTATTTTGGATCGGTTGGCGGAGGCGTGTGGAAGTCCACTAACTCCGGCCGCACATGGGCGCCGGTCTTTGATTCGCAGCCTGTAGCCTCCATAGGCGCGATCGCCGTTGCTCCGTCGAATCCCGACATCATCTATGTAGGAACAGGCGAGGCCGATATGCGCTCGCAGATTTCCTACGGCAATGGAATGTACAAGTCCACCGACGCGGGTAAGACATGGTCGCATCTCGGCCTCGACGACACGCGGCAGATAGGGAAGGTCATCGTCGATCCCAGGAATCCAAACGTCGTGTTCGTAGCCGCGCTGGGACATGCCTACGGTCCGAATCCCGGCCGAGGCGTCTATCGGTCCGTAGACGGCGGCGCGACGTGGCAAAAGACTCTCTTCAAGAACGACGGCGTAGGCGCAATCGATCTCGCGTTCGACTCGGTGAATTCGCGAATCATCTACGCGTCGTTGTGGAACACGCGGCGGCCTCCCTGGAGCATCTATCCTCCTTCGTACGGACCGGGCGGTGGGATTTTCAAATCAACGGACGGCGGCGCGGCGTGGCAGCCTTTGACGAACGGCGTCCCGGCCGAGGGTCTCGGCCGAATAGGACTCTCCGTCGCTCCCACGAATCACAATCGCGTCTACGCGATAGTCGATGCAAAGGAGGGAGGTTTGTATCGCTCTGACGACGCGGGCTCGACCTGGATCAAGGCGTCCGGCGACAGTCGCATTTATGGACGAGGCTGGTACTTCTGCAAAGTGGCGGCCGATCCGAAGAATCCGGATACCGTCTACGTATCGAACACGTCGCTCTATCGTTCCACGGACGCCGGAAAGACCTGGACTGCTATCAAGGGAGCGCCCGGTGGCGACGACTATCACCAGTTGTGGATTTATCCCGACGATCCGAACCGGATGATTCTCGCGAGCGATCAAGGCGCCGTAGTCAGCGAGGACGGAGCGCAAACCTGGAGTTCATGGTACAACCAGCCGACGGCGCAACTCTATCACGCAGCGGCTGACAACCGTTTCCCTTACTGGGTAACGGGCGCCCAGCAGGACAGCGGCGCGGTCGGCGTACCCACTCGAAGCAGTCATGCTGAAATCTCGATGCATGATTGGACGCCGGTAGGCGCGGGCGGCGAGTCCGATTACACCGCCCCTGATCCGCTTCATCCCGAGATCCTGTTCGGCGGCAGAGTCGAACGTTGGAACGTGGTCACCGGCGAAGCCAAAAACGTCTCCCCCGAGCGAGGCATGACCGTTCCAGCCAGACACACGTGGACGCTGCCGTTGGCGTTCTCTCAGGCGGATCCTCGCGCGCTGTATTTCAGCAATCAATTTCTGTTCAAGACGACGAATGGAGGCGAAAGCTGGACGCAGATAAGCCAGGACCTCACGCGAGAAGATCCGGGCGCTCCCCCGAATCTCGATGAAGCAACGGCCGCCGATGCGCCAAAAGACAAGCGCCGCGGCGTCATCTACACGATCGCGCCTTCGCCGCTACGCGCCTCGATGGTATGGGTAGGAACCGATGACGGCTTGATCCATGTGACCAACGACGATGGGAAGACTTGGCGGGACGTTACGCCGCCGGAGCTGACGGCCTGGAGCAAGATCGTGATGATGGAGGCGTCTCACTTCGACGTTAATGAAGCTTACGCCGCGGTGGACAGGCATCGCCTCGAAGACAATGAGCCTCACATCTACCGCACGCGGGACGGAGGCAAGACCTGGCGGAAGATCACAAGTGGACTTCCACCGGGCGTATACATGCAAACCGTGAAAGAAGACCCTCAAAGGCGGGGCTTGCTCTTCGCCGGGACGGAGCTCGGTGTTTTCGTGTCGTTCGACGACGGCGATCACTGGCAATCGCTTCAGTTGAATTTGCCGCCCTGCTCGATGCGAGACTTGGCCATTCACGGCGACGATCTGATCGTAGCCACGCACGGCCGCGGCTTCTGGGTGCTGGACAACGTCACGCCGTTGCGGCAGATCACCGAAGACGTGGCCGCGGCTGACGCATATTTGTTCCGGCCGGCCGACGCGATCAACATGCCCTCGGGGAGCGAGCATGGCACTCCCAAGCCTCGCGACGAACCGCTGGCGGAGAACCCGCCCTTCGGCGCGATGATCGACTACTACTTGAAGAGCGCCGCTTCGGGCCCGGTAACGATCGAGATTTTGGATCCATCGGGCGAGACGATTCGTCGGTACTCGAGCGACGATAAGCCGCCTCAAGTGAATCCCGACACCCTGAACATACCGGCTTCCTGGAGACCAACTCCGAAATCGCTGTCCGTGGCTTCCGGCATGCATCGGTGGGTTTGGGACCTCCGCCCAACTCCCGAAGATCGGGGGGCGCGAGGAGGAGGCGGTGGCGGATTAGGCGGACGCGGCTTGATACCTTTGGCGCTCCCTGGACGATACACCGTGAAGCTGACGGTGGGCGGCCGAAGTTATACCCAGCGCTTGTTGATCAAGATGGATCCGCGAGCGAGGTGATTGTTTCCGGCAACTCGCGCTTGACGGAGCGTCGCGCTAAGGAAGTGAAAACGTGTGGGCATTTGGTTTTTCACACGGCGTTCTAGCCGCGTGGCGCCGCGATGGCCGGACATCTATCGTGCGTTGTGAGTTCAATTCGCACACGCACGGTCTGAACCTGCGATCGACGCTGGATTGAACTGCTTAATCGGCGGACGAATAGGCGGCGGTGAGCCATGCTATCTCGCGCCTTCGCCAGTCTGGCGTTCGGGGCTGTGTTATGAGAACCGAAAAATAAAACCCGAAACCGTTCAGGCGGATTCAGCAAGCTAAAGCTTGAACTCTGAACTTATGCTCGTGCTTGACTCTGAAACCATGCTTGAAGTTGAGTTGATCGGGGCCATATAATGCCAGCGTTTCGAGCGTCATCAAGAGTGTACGCAGGCGCCGCTGTTGGAAGTCTTCGCCCCCAAGCGGTTTCAACCCTTGAGCGATTGGCTCAAAGCACGCCGCGGCGGCGATGAATCACGAGAGCACGCAAGCATGAGAGTTAAACTCGCGATCTCTTCCCTGTACGGGCTGTTGCTTGTCACCCTCACTGTCTCTTACGCGCGATCATCCGCTCTCAATCAGGCTTCCAACCCATCTCAAGCTCGGAATCAACGCGTCAGGATTATGTTCGACCTAAACGGCCGCCGAGGGCTCGTGCTGTTTGACCACAAGCGTCACGAGGCGGAGATAAACCCCGATCAGGCCTTTCCGCACAAAGCGAGGGCCGGCGTTGCATGCACGGGATGTCATCACACCGTCGAGAACGTAACAGCCGCGAAGCAGTTTCAGAAGTGCTCCGCCTGTCACAAGGAAGAAGGCAATCCGGACAATCGTGAAGACAAAGAGGGTATAGATCTCAACTCCAGAGAGGTCCATCACCGGCTGTGCATCGGTTGCCATGTCTCAAAGAAGATCAGCGCCTCTAACGAACGATTCTCGAACGCGAGCTTCAGCAAGTGCGGCGACTGTCACGACCGCAATGCAACAACGCCTGTCGCGGCAACCGCGGAACAGCCGCTGCCGCCCGAAGAGATTCAGCCTACCAGGCCCAGACGAGTGGAAGGCGAACTGGTCCGCACTCCCGCCGATCCGCCTCGAGGTTATGCGGGCCGATCCACCGTTGCTTCGCCTCAACAGACATCCTCCGGCTTCGTCGTACGGCGCGACCGCTGGCGGATTGGGTTTCCAGACGATCCTCGATTTGAAAAAGGGAGCTTGCTAAACCCATACCGCCAGAACGTTCTCAAGGGCGATTACCCGATCTTAGGCCAGCATAACTTTCTGGTGCTGACCGGCGAGAGCGATTCATTGATTAACGTGCGCAGGCTGCCGGTTCCGAGCGACGTCAGCAGTCAACGGCCGGACAGCGCGGAGTTCTTTGGCCGCGGACGTCAGTTTCTGTTCGGTCAGACGTTCGTGCTGTCAGTCGATCTCTTCCACGGCGACGCGGCTTTCAAGCCGATCGATTGGCGGGTTCACGTTACTCCCAACTTCAACTTGAACTATCTTCACACCGAAGAGAACGGGATCGTCAATATCGACCCGCGCAGAGGCAATACAAGAACCGACGCTTACATCGCCCTGCAAGACGCGTTCACCGAAGTCAGGCTCGGAGATACGACCAGGCTCGTCCCGTTTCTCAGGGGCCGCGATAGCAACAAGGGTCACAGCCCGTACTTCGACACCACTTCGGTTCGCGCCGGCATTCAGCCGTTCATCAGCGACTTTCGAGGATTCATCTTCAGCGACACGAATCTGGGAGTCAGGCTCTTCGGCAATTACGCAAGCAATCGCTATCAGTTCAACGCCGCCTATTTCCACATGCTGGAGAAGGACACCAACAGCGAGTTGAACACGCTACACTTCAGGAATCAGACCGTGTTTATCGCAAACCTGTTCAGGCAAGACACCCGGTGGAAGGGCTACTCCACTCAGTTCAGCTTTCACTACAACAACGACCGGCCCGGCTTTCACTTCGATGAAAATCGATTTCTAGTACGGCCCGCCCTGGTTGGGGACGCGGCTCCGCATGGAATCAAGGCGGCTTATTTTGGCTGGACGGGTGACGGCCACGTCGGCCGCCTGAACATCACGCATGCCCTGTATCAAGCCATCGGCCATGACACTCGCAATCCCATTGCGGGCCGGCGGGTCGACATCAACGCGCAGATGGCCGCCGCTGAACTCTCGGTCGATCGAGACTGGCTCAGACTGAGAGGATCGTTTTTCTGGGCTTCGGGCGACGACAAACCGCTCGACGGAACCGCGAGAGGGTTCGATGCGATACTGGATCTTCCCGAGTTCGCGGGCGGGAAGTTCAGCTTCTGGAATAGCCAGGGCATTAGGCTGACCCAAACAGGCGTCGCGCTCGTCAATCCCGACAGCTTGCTTCCAACGCTGCGCAGCAGCAAGAGCGAGGGACAGGCGAACTTCGTCAATCCGGGAGTCTTTCTTTACAATCTAGGACTCGACGCGGATGTAACCCAGAAAGTAAAAGGCGTCTTCAATCTAAACTACTTGCGATTCCACCACACTGAGACTCTAGAGACTCTATTGTTTCAGCCGGGAATCCGGCATGACATCGGGTTGGACTATGGCGTCGGAGTTCAGTATCGCCCGCTGCTCAGCGAGAACATCACGCTGGCGGCGGGTTTTTCATCGCTGATACCGGGCGTGGGATTCAAGGACATTTATAGCTCGGCTTGCACAGGCGAAGGCTGCGGCGCCAAACCCAAGAGCCTTTACTCGGCCTTCGTGCGGTTGAGGTTCACGTATTGACGATGAGTAGTGGGTACGAATGAAGCAGGATTGTGGTTGCGCCCGGCTGAACCGGTTCGTGTGCGCGCGGACCTCGGCGTGCTATAATTCGCCCAGTCTCAATGAGTGATCATACAAGGAAAACAACCTTGCTCAAGGGGGATATCAAATCATGGCGGGAGGACTAAGAGAGCGATTTTCTCTCGACTACTTGCGGCCTAACGAAGCATTCTCCACGACAAGGGGAACGGTTGGATCACGCGCTTTGGACGAAGCCGTCATAGTGTATAGCCAGCCCATCCTTCGAATTCTAAACGACGCGCCGAACAAGGAAATGCGCGCTCACGACTTAGTGACTAAGCTGAACAGCGACAAAACTCTACAAGGCTTAGACTACGAATCGCTCATTCCGGTCATCAATCACCTCGCGATACTTGAGTTCGTCAGCATCGCTGAAAGGGACGTTATGGGCAATCACCTTATCCGTTTGCTAAGGACCCAATAGGATGGAAGCCGCTCCCAACCGACCGCAACCGGCAAGCTCGCGGTTGCCGCCCG
>JAHFUG010000446.1 GCA_023265195.1 Blastocatellia bacterium
GCTTCGGTATTTCTGTAGTGACTCCTGGCGAGTTTTTGAGAAAACTGGGAGAGACATGATGATGACTACGATGAACGTAAGAGTGCCTGATTCTCTTGTGAAGCAAGCCAAAGAGATGGCTGAGAAGCAAGACGTTACTATTGATCAGTTGATGTCGTCCGCTCTGGCCGAGAAGGTGGCGGCTTGGAAGACTGTTGGTTACCTGGAGAGCAGAGCCGCCAGAGCAAGCCGTGAGAAATTCGAAAAGGCGATGGCCAAAGCCCCTGACGTTGAACCCGAAGAATACGACCGGCTATAGGGCAGCGTCCCGGCGCTGGATGTGAATTATGACGGATGGTGAGTTCATCAACTCTTTATCCGCCAAGACGCGGCCACGACGCAAAGAGAAGAACACTGCCGATGACGAAGATTTGTTCGCAATTGAAGATAGAACATCGGAGCAAGTATGGAGACCACACTCGCGCCCGAAGATGAGCAGATCGTTCAGAGACGGCTTGAGAGCGGCGTCTTTTTCGATGCCAGCGAAGTTATACACCGAGCATTACAATCACTCGATGCTGAAGACATCTGGCTCCAAACAAATAAAGGGGCGATCCACGAGAAGATTGGACGCGGCCTTGCGCAGCCTGATCGCGGCGAAGGCGTGCTGAAAAGTCCCGAACTCATCTCCAAGAGAAGAAGCCGTCTGACTAGAGGTAGCGAGCAACCTCATACCGCCGAGTTCCCGCCCGAAAAAAAACTTGACTCATTTGTGAACTTCTTGGCGGCCTAGGCTTCCCTAGAGCAGCGTCGATGAGCGGTTACATTGCTTCACCGCAAGCAGTCAATGACATCTTTGAGATATGGCGCTATGTCGCCGAGCACGGGAGCGTAGATACTGCTAATCGTGTTGAAGATGAGATCTATGCCTGCTTTTTGATCGCTGGAGCGCATGCCCGGGCAAGGACATAAACGCCGCAATCTCACCTCATCACTCCCCATCCAGTGCTCTCTTCGGGGCGCAAACACCGTAATGCCAAGGTCACTCATTGCTTGAGTCATCCACGGTTTATCCGGCTTGGATAGTGAAAATCGAACTAGATTTTCTTTACCAATATTCCGATAATTGTTTTGAGAGTGTCGTCATCCACGTTCCGCACAAAAGCCAACACACAATCTGTATAATTCTTCTCGCGCCAGGTTCTAAACATCTTCCAGACGACTAGGGTAGCTGAACCGCCAAATATCGGCGGTACGGCTTTAAGGGAATCAGCCTTGCCGCATTGAATAAAAGCTACGAGAACCAGGGCGATAAACAATACTACAGCCATTGCTATTCCAATCAGGAAATACTTCTCGTTCTTCTGGCTGAGGTTCGTCAATTCTCGTTGTAAAGCTTCCCGGTCAATTCTCCGGGTTGCTGTACCCCCTTTTCTCGCCCCCATTGTTACCGGCGACCCTGAATATTGTTGAAGAAGCTTCCGAAGAGATTGCATGGCTGTCCACCTTTTGTCTGACACGCGGGTTTGCCCAAATGAGCTTGTTTGATCACTTCGACGAACGGCATTGGTTGCTTTGCTAGCAAACTAATTTCCAAGCCGTAAAGATACATTCCGGATCTCAATTCCGCCCGTCCTCGCTTCCCAGCCACCAAACAGTTTGGCCGACTGAGTCTGATTGGACCAGCGGGAATGACGGAGTTGCAAACGGTTAGATCGAGAAGGCCGGCGAAGTCTTCCGGAACGGATTCGATCAATTCTGGTACGGTATGCAGCCCGTCACAAAACTCGACCACACGCGCCGGGGCAATACAGCCGGGGAACGATCGTTCAAATTCCACTCGAGTCAGCCTGATGCTTAACCCATCGAGCATCTGCTCCAGTTTGAAACACTGACTCGCTGCGTCATCCCAATAAAGCCTCTCGGCCTCATTGCAGATAGTACTAATCTCTTCGGCAATACGATTGCGCAATTCCGCGCCACTCAAGGGAGCAAAGATTTCCCTTCGCAGCAACGGGGAGTCGAGGATTTCCAAGGCATTCCTGATTGACTGTTGTACCTGACTCTGAGGTGATTGCAGCAACTCCAGCAATTTCGGCGCATCCAGAATGGCTTCCCCCTCGATCGGTACAAACAGCCCGTGCGTGACGAGCGTCACCACCCGAAATCGATTTAGCAAATCGGTCAGATTATCCAATCGAGCGTCGTAGCAAACTGTGACTGCCAAACGCTCTACTTTATCGCAAACAGCTTTAGCGAATATAGCCTCATCGTCCTCGTAAACTTCCCAGCAGAACTCGGCATTGGCTTTCTGAAGCCCCTTTTCCGTCCTGAAGTGGTGCACGAAGTCCTTTTCGCCTGACAGTTGTGACAGGTCGGCCAGAAACTGCTCGCGTGTGAGCGGAATGGCTACGGCCAGCGCGCATTCATTCGGACTGACAGGCAGCAGAGATGGATGTGGGTTCCTCATCATTACGTTCTCTCTGGGAGATGTAGATGTCTCCTTTACCTCTGACTGAGAAATTAAGTTTTGTCTTCACATCAAAGTCTAGTTTCGTTCTCACTTTGATCTTCTTAACCGCCATCGCAAGCTCGGCGTTGTAGGCATTAACATCGGCCTGATACTTAATGCTTGTTGGAATGCGTTTCCAGCGTGTCGCTATGCCTTCAAAAGTTCTGTACACCTGCTCTGTGATAGCGGACACAACATTACGAGGAGTCCTCTTATTGAACGTGATTTCAGAAGAGAAGCTGACTGGCTCGCCGCTGTTTTCATACGCAGGAACGTTAACAGACACATCCTGCCGCAACTCACCTGTCGGTAGAGTCTTGATCTCTGAAGCTTCGACCGTACTTCTAGCAAAGTCGTACTGCTTCGAAATTAATGTTTGAGTCGGCCGGAGATTTTCGCCGTGCGTGAGGCCAATAAGCTCGACCCTCTCAGCTTGTACTCGCATTCGAATCTCCATGGTGCGCAGAGTCGCCAAAGCCTTGTGCTCCGGTATGCCGGTGAATTCAATCACTACCGACTCTCCCGGCTTGGCGCGGCGGATGGCTTGCCACACGGCCACATCGACCGCGTCCTCGTGCGTTAAGGCCGACAGCTCAAACGCTTCTTTTCCGCCGACAAGTTTGCTTTCAACATTGAATCTGCCGTCACTCCCGAATGCTATCCTGATGACGCTCGGATTGCGTCCCTCTTCGGGAATCGGGAGCGTTGTTGATGATCTTCCTCGGCCACCCCATCCTGCGCCTCCTGCTGCAGTGGATTCCCCGGTCGACATTGGTGGCTTATTTGAAGGTTTGATCGGCGAAGATTCGGATGAAAGATGCAAGGCGATTTCGCGCGGTCGGACCGAAACGACTTCAGCACGATTCAATGCCTTTTGCATCTCCATCCGCACCGAGATTACCTTCGATGGATCGTGACTCGTTTCAGCGATGGCCAATTCGCGAATCAAGTCGTTGCGTTCGACGGTGCGCGCCAACCCGCGCGCGCGTGGCAGGTCTTTTGGATTGATTAACAGATTGCCTGTTGGACCGATCTTCACTTCTCCTGCCGGAATCGCTTCATCAAGAACGATCTTCGACACCCGTGCATTGAGATTGTGGCCCCCTGTTGAACCTTCTAACCCTCCTTCGTTCCACGAGATGACCACGGGTGAGGTGTGAATCCATTTAGTGGCCCGCGATTCAATCGTTTGCGCATAACGCTGAGGCATCTTTCGCAGGGACGCATAATAGCTCAAAGTTAATTCGCGAATGCTTCGCTCAGCCAAATTGCGAGGAGGGGACTTGAGATTGAATTGCGCCAGAGTCTGATTGATCTTTTCGACTACTACCTTCTTGAACTGGTCCAGCATCAGTTGAAGAGTGTCATCATATTCTTTCGTACCGGGTTTCAGTCCGGCTTTTTTCAATCGAGCATCTATCTGTAGCCTCATGTTTTGCTGGAGTGCTGTGGTCTCGCGTCCACCGCTCTCGCCGGAAGCTTTCGCATTAAGCATCAACTCTGCGATTTGATGGCTAATTTCGTCCAATTGGGAAGTTGAAGCTGCGCGCAACTCATTCTTCAACTGGTTGCATAGTGATTCGATTAGTTGAGACGGATAAGGGTCCGCCGCTACTGGCGCCGCCGAACGTGCAATGCTGAAAGCACTGAAGATTTGGTACATCCCTGCGTATTGCACGACACGCACAAGATTTGGGTCACTTATCTTCGAGAAGTAGTTGTAGCCTCTTTCTTCTGCGTCAATCACTGCCGGTTCACCGCGGCCTGATCCTTCGGGGATATAGCTGACTGGCAGTGCGCCGCTGCGATTAAGGGCCATCACTGCCGATGAGCCGAAATTGACGACATAACCCGCTCCCTTGGTATTCCAGTTGTACGTCACCCCCCCGGCCTTGAGGAAGTCTGGGAGCGGCACTGGGAAGGGCGGCCAATCCGCGGGCTGAGGATAGTAGAATTCATGGTAGTGAGTCAGACCATTATTCGACCAGCCCTTGAGCAGTTGATCCGTGATGTTAAGCAAGCTGCCGTACTCGGTGTCGCGTAGTTGCGAACTAAGCAGGATTGGAGCCCAATCCTTGCCGTCTCCCAGTGGTCCCGCAAACTCATGTAGGCGCTCGTAGCTTTGCGCCAACATTCCTTTCTGTCCATCCTGTACGTCAGCCAGGAGAGCCAGAGTCTCGAACCGAAGAGGCGGAAGGACGTCAACCGGCACAATTCGCTCGCGTCCCAAAACGAAAATGCCTGACGAGTTCCAAATCGCGCCGATAATCAGATCTGCATCCAGCGCGAACTGCCTGGCAGGAATGCGGCATTCGTATATATTCCGTTTCTTGGGTATCCACCAGCCAACCAGCCCACGCTTGTGGCTGATATAAGCCCCAGAAACTTGTTCGGCAGCCAAGCTCGCCAGAGTCTCACCCTTACCGCCTTCGACCGGATAGAATCGCTCGCCGCCTTCCAACACCCACTGTTTTATCTCTTGGGGCGTGATAGTCAGATTTAGATCACGCGGCTTGGCGCTGATGGTCGCCGGCAGCTTCAGGGCGTAGCCCTTATATGACGTGAAGAACAAACGCTGGTTGAGACGGCTGAGCATCGCTTGCAAGTCATCGTCTTTGCCTCAGATGCGCTAAGGAGACCAAGAGTCAGCGCAATTGCAACCAGCCACAACCCAAATAGGCGTTTCAGATTGAAAAACTGTTTGTGGTTAAGACTCGAGGTCGGTTTACTCATCAATTGGTTTAACATAGTCTACTCCTTTGTTGCCGTTACCGGGTTCGACTGCATAGTCAGCTTGGCTGTTCTTCCCCGGCCCTTAATTTGGTATGGCCAACACATAACTTCCATCACATGAATAGCGACTTACCCTATGAAACCCCATAGGTTAAGAAATGTGCTTTATTGTCACTATACTTCTTGACGTAAAATAACGGACAGGCACTTCAGTTTTTTATTCGTCTGACCCCCGCTGGGCTCACTTCATTCACGGCTGCCTGAAGAAAGACCATACAGTCGATAACTACTCCGGGCGGATCGGCAGGCCGGCTCATTCGTCGTCTTCTAATTGTGTTTTGTGATAAAAATCTTCGCGTGCTCGCTCGACAATGGCGTCAAGTTCGTGTTCACTCATGCCGCTTTCCTTAAAGCTCCGACGTATCGGGGCTAGGATTTCGCTAAACGGTTTTTCAGCCAGTACCTTCGCTTCAAGCACCATGCGAGCGTACTCTTCAACGGTTTTACCATGCCCGATTCTCTCCAAGGCTTCTCGCGTTCCCTGGGGAAGTCCTTTGATCTCGATGGTCTCGGTTATTTGCTCAGCCATAACTCTATCCTCTGTACTCAAATTCTTAACTCTCCCTCATCATACTTTTTAGGAGATCTTTTCAGCAATAACATCCCGACTAAAGTTTACATTCGCGTTCAGAAGCGATGCTCGATGTGCTAGAGTGCTGCAGTTTTGTCTTTGACCCTGACCTCGCGCGGATGATGAGCGGAACCAACCCAACAACAATGAGATTGACGCTTCTGACTCTCACCATATTCATAGCCTTGCAATGCCCTCAGTCATCCCAGCCGAGATGGATCTCTTGCTCAGCGTGAAGCCGCCAAACCACAAGCCGCGTGTGCGAG
>JAHFUG010000447.1:0-1159 GCA_023265195.1 Blastocatellia bacterium
AGAAATGAAAATCGGTTGGCGCGGGGCAAACGGCACGATCTGCCGGGAACCGGGCGTGACCCCTCAATCCAGGCCCTTTCTAAAATGGTCATTTTTGCACCGGAAAGTAGCTAAGCTAGTTCTTGATTTGCCTCCATGAATACAGCTTGATTTTCCCTACCGAGTTGCCGTTGTTCAGAGTCAAGGTGAAGTGGCCCGTAATCGTGCTCATGTCGGGATCGGCGCTGGGGCCGTTGAGGGGGCCTTGAACAGCCGAGCCAGTAACGTTGGAATTGCTGTAAGCGATGATCTGACCCTGAATTGCGCCGTTCCCGCTCAGATTAACTTGTTCTCCAGCATAGCAAATGCCATCGAAGCGTTGCGCGCCGTCAGTCGCGCCATTTAGAAATATGTCTTCGACGGATACAAGTAGAAAATCGACCTGGACAAACGGCGGGAGGAAGGGAGTCAGCACGTTCCTCAGGTTCGAAATAATATTTGGATTACCCTGCATCTCTATAGAGCCGGTGGCCAGTATTGTCACCTGTAACGGATTGGCCGCCGTGCCTGAATTTCCGGTAATCTTCACGTTTCCGCCGTTGGGCGTGCTCGAACCGGGACTCGCCGTGTTGTAGTTGTCCACGCCAACAACGTAAAAAGTGTGGTTCGCGCAATTGTTGTTCGCCAAGCCCCACTTGTCCGGCCCGCCGTACGACCAGCCGGCGGCGGAAACTCCGTTACCGCTCCCGAGCTGCGTGGCTACTCCCGGTCCGTTACCAACGCGAGTGATCGATACGGCGACCTCCTGGGTCTGGCTAATCGTGGGGCTCGCGGGGGTCGAGGACACGGCGGCCGCGAGGGACGAATACGGCACATTCAATCGATCGGCGAGGTTTCCGAGCCTAACGGTGGCCGCGTTTCCGACGGGGAATATGGCGTCGGCTCCGTTGGCGAAGCCTGGATCGATCAGGATTATGTCCGCGCGTTTAATTATGAAGTCCTGTATCCGAGGGCTTGTGGCGGGCCCGCCGTTCGTAACCGGATCCCGAGTGACGAACTTCGGCAAGTCGATCGCTGCTTGACCTCCTCCCGTGAAACCGCCGACGCGTGACGGAAAGTCGGAGTTGCCGGTCAAGGTGCCGGTAGCGGTTGCGCTTTGGGTTACCTGCCAGCTATTCCC
>JAHFUG010000447.1:1259-6092 GCA_023265195.1 Blastocatellia bacterium
GCCGCGTGATTGAGTCCCGCTTCGGCTGTCTGAAAAGCAACCGTCTGCCTTTGGTACGTCGCGGTCACTCCTTGCTCCGAAACCGCCGTGAGGGTTATTCCCATCGTGAGCGCCAACAGCATTGCAAGCAGAAGAAGCGTCAGAATAAGCGCCGCCCCTCGCTCCCCATCAATTGTCGCTGCCTTTGTCTTGCTTTTCATGCTCTCCACCTATCCTCTCCCTGATCCGGACGAGCCAGGCCAAGCTCACCGGTTCCGAAGCCTGACGACCTCGCTGTATGAAACCCGGCGATATCTGGGGTCGCTGTCCGAGATGCCCGCCGGCACGGCCACAATCTGAATCTGGACGGTCTTGTTCGTGTTACTCGCTCCATTAGAATCCGTGAAACTCAGGCTTTCAACGTTGTCAGCCAGGATTATCGTTGAGCCGCCGGGGGTATTGTCCGTGAGCAGAATCTGCCTGTGGTCCGAATCCAGGCTGATCGTTACGTCTTCCGAGATGACAATCACGTCCGAGTTGGACGCGACCCTTTCAGTGTTAAGCGTATCGCCGTTAAAATCGCTTTTCAGCTCTATTGATCCGGCTGTAACGGCCACACCCGACGTTGTCTTGGTCCCCAGCAGGCTCAGGAAGTTGCTCGGATTGACCGTGGAGTTGGCGGTTGGGTTCGTGCCCGCGCTGCGTATTACCTCCGCCAGGCGCGCGACCGCGAACCGCGCGTTTCGCTGCGCGTCCGCATACGCCTCTTCGTACCTGTATGACCGTTGAAAACTGGCGAGCAGCGTGAAGGCTATACCCATGACGACAGTCAGCACCAGAAGAGAAACGGTGACTTCAACTAGCGAGAAGCCGCTCTCTACGTTCTCATATTTCATGAAACCCTCACCCCCTCGTGAGTATCGTGGAAACGGTATACCCGTTTCGCAGCATGTCAGGGCCGCCAGTCAAGACGACTTTCACGGTCAAGTAGCGGATATCTACTGTCGGCCCTTGCCTAACTTGCCAGTAAATATCGAGGCTTCCAACGGCCGTATTCGACGCCGTGGCATGATGCGAATTATTCGGATCAATTGCGTACGAGTATACAGCGGAAGACGTGCTCGCCGTAGCGAAAAAGATTGGAATGACTTGACCAGCGCCCGCGAGGGACGCAGGCGCGAAGGACGCCTTGTATTCGTCACGGCCGGGTGTCAACGGATTCGGGAAAGCCGCGGAAATCGCCGGGATCGAGCCGCCGACCATTATTGCCGGGTCCTCGCTGGTTGACGTCCAGAGAGCGGCGTGAAGCCTGTCAACTTGATCTTGCGCCGCCGTCGTCATTACGCTCATTGCGTTTGATGCTGTGTTGGAGCGGGATACATAAACCGCTACGCTGATCACCGAGCCGAGCCCAACCGTGATCACGGTCATCGAGATCAGCATCTCTATCATCGAAAAGCCGCGTTCCGTTTTGAGCCGCGCCCTGAATGTTCTGTTCATCGAAATCAACCCTCGCTGCACTTTTATCCGGTTACTGAACGGAAACTTTCCCTCGAAGATTCACACTGACTCGGACCGTCCTTCCACCATAATCGGTCATGGTAAATGTCTGGGCGGTTGCCCCGATGGGTATTTCGCCACGGGAGTTAAAAGAAACTTGCTGGTCGGCGGAGCCGGTTATTCCATAAGGAAGGGTTTCTATCCGATAGTCAATCGAGGGATCGGCCGGATCCGTTGTGTCGGGCAAGCCATCTGGCGCCCCGGTCGGCGTGAAATCAAAGCCGTACTTGCCAGTCGAAGCTTTGAAGGAAAACGTGACCGTCCGGTTCTTCGCCATGGACAGTGCGCGTACTGCCGTAAGCCGTTCGGCCATGTGATCGCCGGCGCTGCGTAGGTTATACGCCGCGATCGCGCGATTCGCCGCGGGAAGCGCGAAAGCGAGCACTATGCTTATGATCATAAGCACAACGATCACTTCGACGACTGAAAAACCTCTATCGCCAGTTCGCCGAGCGTGCGTAGACACACACTGGACCATTAGTCACCCCTCCCAAGCGGGTGATATCAATCATCCGCGCCGCGGAAATACTTGTTAGTACCGAATTCCCAGGGAAAACCGGCTAGTGGTGCTTATACCGGGAAAGCCACTGATTTGCGCTGACTGAGTAACGCTGATCTGCGTAAATCAGCGGTTTATCCCGGCATGGTAACTTGTGCCGAGCACCACTAGTTCAACCATTGCCCGATTCACGTCTTTAGGGATCAAACCGTATCTTCGTTTAAGCAAGCGTCGTACCGGTCGCGCCAGGACCCTTCCAGTGAACGCCAAAGCAACAAACCATATGAAACCGGGTAGCCGACACCCATCGCCCACTGGGACAATAAGGGACACCTTTTGAATTAAGGTTTTTGCATCGGTGTAACCGATTCGCTCAAATTAGAGAAGGTTTTTCCATAGTAATGAAATAAACCAAAACACGAGTGAGAACGGTAGGCATGCTTCCTGGGAAAGGTGCTATTTTCTATGAAGGATAATCCGGCCGTCATAGGCCGTTAGGTTCAGCTTGGGTCCGCCTCTCGAGTGTGAGCCCGTAATAGCTTTCGACTGCTGGCTGCTGAAGCTGAATGGGAACCCGCCAAGGCTTATGTGCTCTTTGAGGGCGCGGGCGTTGAGATTGAACGGCGTGCTTGCCGGCAATGTGACGTCAACGTCGCCTTTCATTGATTGAAGGCAAAATGGACCTTCGCCGCCCAATTCACCGTCAAAAAAAATGTCGCCGCTGATGACCTTGACGTCCACGGATGGGCTTCGGACGGCGACGAGCCGGACATCGCCGTTCAAGGCGTTAACGTTGACGTCTCCGTTTACGCCCCAAATACTTATTCTGCCCATGATGTTCTTCAGATTAATCGAGGTGTCTGCGGGCATCGATATTTCAAAGTTGGCTCTACCAACTCTTAATCCGTGCTTAACCCAAACCTCGATCGAGTTGCCGGCCACGTGATCCTGAACCGTTATGGCGGGGCCGTCCACAACGGCGACGACGATCTCACTCTTATTCGAAGTGGTCACCTTCACGTCGCCGTTTACATTCAAAATTGCAAGGTGCGCAGCCGTAGAAACCGGGTAGGTCTTGTTGAAACGCGGAGCCGGCTCGGCCCCGCTTGAACCCGCAAGGGACGCGGCGGCCATCATAGGCGTCAGAGCGAGCGTGAGTCTTGCGATTCGTCTCCTCATTGCTTCCATCGGGACACGGCTTTTCAGTAATCCGAAAACCCCTCCAGCAGCCGCATTTTCTCGCGGCACGCATTCAGCATCATCTCGCGGCAGACGTCGTCCTTTGGATTATCCAGAAGCGCGTGGTGACACTCTGCAAGAGTTTGGTCGATATGAAGCACGTCGCGCTCGAATAGCTCTCGAACCTCCGGATTCCAGGCGGATTTGCGAAGCTCTACGTTGGTCTTAAGCTCGCCGAGCCGCTGCATTATGTCCTCGATTCTAGTCTCATCGGCCGGCGCGGCTTGAAGCGTCTCCACCGGCCTGGCTTCGACCGGCGGCGAGGCCACCGACTCCTGACGCGAGCCGTTCCATCCAAAAAACCCGGCCGACAACGTGATGAGAAAGATAGAAGACGTAAAAACCGCGATTTGAGGAAAAGAAAGCGTAAGGCGGCCGGTTGTCAGCCTGCGCCACAGTGAGGCGGCCTTTGAATAGAAACCGCCCCTATGTTCCGACTCGATCTCGGACTGAATTCTCAACCAAAGCCCTGTTCCGGGAGAGTGCTCCGGCAAATTTCGGCTGAAGTGGACGATTTGAACGATGTCGTCCCGCACTGCCTGACAAGCCTGGCATTGCGCCAGATGCCGCTCGACTTGCGTTTCCACTCCAAGCTCCAATTCGCCGTCGATGTACTCGGACATTACTTCACGGCATTGAACGCAACTCATCTAATTCAGTCACTCCTTGCCAGCGTTAGTGGAAATCCCGCTCGTGATCGCATTGGCCGCAGGAGCCGTCTTCGAAAGCAACATCCGGAGCTTCATCCGGGCCTTATGCAATTGCGATTTGGAAGTGCCTACGTTGACCCCCAGTATGTTCGCTATTTCCTCATGCTCGTATCCCTCAACGTCGTGGAGTACGAATACGGTTCTGTATCCTGGGGGTAACTCCGAGATGGCTTGTTCGAGCGAGATCCGGTCAACCAGCGAAACGCGTCTGGTGCTTTGCAAAGGCGTTTCAACTACCGTTGCGAACGCCTCATCATCTCCCGTCTTCTCGATCTTAACGCCACGCTTCCTTAAGTGCATCAGCACCTGGTTCACCGTTAGGCGGTGAAGCCACGTTGTGAAAGCAGAGTCGCCTCGGAAACTCCCCAGCTTGCGGAAGACCTGCAGAAATACTTCCTGGGTCATGTCCTCCGCTTGCGCTCCATTTTCCAGCATTCTGAGGCAAAGTGAAAAGACCCGCCTGTAGTGCTGTTTGTAAAGTTCTTCGAATGCCCCCGCATCGCCCAAGGCCGCGGCCCTTACGAGTTTCAAATCCGTCGCGGCTTGTGGGCGCTCAATCGTCATGATCGCCGTGAGCTCCGTTTGGTTGGCGGCCATGAACACAGCCTGTGATGCCATGGTCCTAACCTCGGTTGCCTCAACATTATAGCACTCACCTTATGCGAGCTGAACCGGAAATCAATTCACGGGCCTGCTTGTCGTTGGTGATGTCACACTGACCGGGTCTAGATTGACCTTCACCACCCCTGACGGAACCGAGTATGAACTCCGCGATCAGGCGACTGGAGGTCAGCCACAACCCCAGACGTGCGTCGGACAAGCTTTCTCGAGAGGAAGTGTGTTCGT
>JAHFUG010000448.1:0-4007 GCA_023265195.1 Blastocatellia bacterium
GAGAAATGAAAATCGGTTGGCGCGGGGCAAACGGCACGATCTGCCGGGAACCGGGCGTGACCCCTCAATCCAGGCCCTTTCTAAAATGGTCATTTTTGCACCGGAAAGTAGCTAAGCTAGAGGGCGTCTCTAAGGCAGCGCGTCGGAGCGAGATGTTCCTCGTTCACGATTGAAGGGGAGTGGAAACGTGCTCGTGCACTATCAGCCACTTCCCGCCGCGCAGTTCCCAGATAGCGGTGTGCCGCGCGTCCAGTTCCATCGCGCCGCCGGCCTTCAGTTTTCCCGAAAGGTGAAAGGTCACGGTGGTCCAGACGATGTTCCCTCGCCGCGTCACGTTCAGATCGTCCTTGGGGACCAGACTGCCGCTGCCGCTTACGACCTGTTCCGTGAAGTTCTTCTTTACGCCTTCCTTGTACTCGGCCCAGCCATTGTATTTCAGTGGGGCAATATCATAGAAGACGATGTCCGCGTCTTTCGCGTAGAACTCCGCGGCCTTGTCC
Organism: Blastocatellia bacterium; assembly: GCA_023265195.1. Classification (GTDB taxonomy): domain Bacteria; phylum Acidobacteriota; class Blastocatellia; order UBA7656; family UBA7656; genus QHVH01. The sequence continues at coordinate 501 of JAHFUG010000448.1, forward strand.
GGGTCGAGCGAACTCCACGCCGAGTAGTAGCGAGTTATTATGGATTTGAATTCGGCTTCCAGCGTCTTTGAGGCGGATTTTCCTTTCGTTTGAGCCGAAGCGTTTAGGACTAGAATAAAGCCAACGGCGATTGAAACGGCAAAACTGACTCTGTTCTTCATCATTGTTCCTCCATTGCGCAAGATCGACAAATGAATACGGAGGCTTGAGGCCAAGCGGATTCCCGTATTATTGACGATTCATCCTACAACCCGCGAATCGCGATCTCAATATTGACCTGCCAGCGGCTCCTAGAGACTTCAGACTCAGCCTCACGCGCCCTGGAGGAGGAGAGCAAGCTAAAGCCCGAGCTCTAAACCGGACTCTCCTAAAATCGGACGCCTTGACACCCCATGACCGCTTTGCTAGATTCCGGCTTTAAGCGGACTCACCGCGAACGCGACTCGCCCTCATTATTCTTATGAATAGAAAAGACCTGTTCTTTGCGGCCATCGCCTTAGCTGTGCTTGGCGTCTTCATTTTTCTCACGGTGATCGGCAGGAAACCGGCGCCTATGTCGGCCAGGAACGAGCATACGGGTCTGACCAAGACAACTTCTCGCGAGACCTGCCTGCCTTGTCATGCGCCCGACTCGACAATCGCTCCAATGGGGCCGAGGCATCCGAAGAAAGGCCGTCCGCCCGATGAGATGAGTTGTTTCAAATGTCATAAGCCGCCGGCGGCGAACGTTGCCTGGCTCAAACAGAACGAAAGGGGGTCATCATCATGGCTAAGCCGGCGTCGAGGATAAAGGCGGTTGAGTTTCGCAATTATATTAATGGGAAGTGGGCCGCTCCGAGATCAAATGATTACATCGAGAACCGGAATCCCGCCGATACGCGAGAACTCGTAGGAAGGTTTCCGGCTTCCTCCTCCGACGACGTTGACGCCGCCGTCGAGGCGGCTTCCGAGGCCTTTTCCACGTGGCGGCGCGTTCCAGCGCCGCGCCGCGCCGAAATCCTTTTCCGGGCCGGCGAGATACTCATCAAGCGCAAGAACGAGTTTGCCCGCGATATGACTCGCGAAATGGGCAAGGTCTTCAAGGAAGCGAGCGGCGACGTGCAGGAAGCCATCGACATGACTTACTTTATCGCCGGCGAGGGACGGCGCCTTCATGGCTTCACGACCAAGGCGGAGCTTCCAAACAAATTCGCCATGTGCGTTCGCGAGCCCATCGGCGTCTGTGGACTGATTACGCCGTGGAACTTTCCGATGGCCATACCATCCTGGAAGATCATGCCGGCGCTCGTCTGCGGCAACACGGTAGTCATAAAGCCGGCGGAAGACACGCCCTTATCGACTTACAATTTGGTCTCGGCTTGTGAACAAGCCGGTGTTCCGCCGGGCGTGATTAACGTCGTGTCTGGCGAAGGCGAGGAGGCCGGCGCCGCGCTGGCCGCGCATCCGAGCATCCGGCTGGTTTCGTTCACGGGTTCGACTCAAGTAGGCCGGATAGTCGCCCAGCAAGCCGCTTTGAACGAGAAGATCTGCTCGTTGGAAATGGGCGGCAAGAATGTAGTGATGATCATGGAGGACGCCGACCTCGATCTGGCGCTGGAGGGAGTTCTGTGGGGCGCTTTCGGCACCTCCGGTCAAAGATGCACGGCGGCGTCGCGCGTAGTCGTCCACAAAAAGATCGCAAAACGGTTTACTGGCATGCTCGCCGAGCGGGTCAAACTGCTGAAGCTGGGCAACGGATTGAACGACAAGACAGACGTGGGTCCGGTCATTAACGAAGAAGCAGTCGAGAAAATCCTCGGGTATGTCGAGATTGGGCGGCGCGAAGACGGCGCGACGATGTTGTGTGGCGGAAGCCGGGCGGAGAAAGGCGACCTCAAGCACGGCTACTTCATCGAGCCTACGGTGTTCGCGGATGTGAAGCCGAAAATGCGCATCGCGCAAGAAGAAATCTTCGGGCCGGTTGTTTCCCTAATCGAGTGCCGCAATTTGGATCATGCGATAGAAATCGCGAACGGAGTGCGCTACGGGCTGTCGGCCTCGCTTTACACTTGTGATGTGAATCGCGCGTTCCAGGCTATGGAGAATATGTTCACGGGCATCTTCTACGTTAACGCTTCGACGACAGGCGCCGAGGTTCATTTGCCGTTTGGCGGAACCAAGGCGACCGGCAATGGCCACAGAGAAGGCGGCACTCAGGTGCTGGACGTCTTCTCGGAGTGGAAATCGGTGTACGTCGATTACTCGGGCAAACTCCAGCGCGCACAGATAGATTGATTGGTCATTTGTTATTGGTCATTTGTCATTGGTCATTTGTTATTTGCTATTTGCGGGAGTATCGTTTTACGAAACAGAAGAACAAAGGAAGCCATCACCTATCACAAAAGCAAGATGACAAGTGACAAATGACAAATGACAAATGACAAATGACAAATGACAAATGACCAATGACAATTATTGAAGGCGGCAAATGATTGTTGGGTTACCAAGAGAAGTCAAAGACCATGAATGCAGGGTGGGGCTTGTGCCGGCCGGCGTCAAGCTCTTGACCAGCGCGGGCCACGCCGTCTTTGTCGAGAGCAAGGCCGGGGAAGAATCCGGGGTCTCGGACAGTGAATTCATCGCCGCCGGCGCCGAGATTTTCTCAACGGCCGACGAGGTCTGGTCTCGCGCCGAGATGATCGTCAAAGTCAAAGAACCGGTCGCCTCCGAGTATGGGCTGCTTCGAGAGAATCTTATTCTGTTCACATACCTCCACTTGGCGCCGGCGCGGGAATTGACTCGAGCGATGCTCAACAGCGGCGTCACCGGCGTGGCTTACGAAACCATAACCAACAATTATGGTCACCTGCCTCTGCTAACCCCGATGAGCGAAGTAGCAGGGCGTATGTCGATTCAGGTTGGAGCGACGTATCTCGAAAAGATAAACGGAGGCCGTGGCGTGCTTCTCGGCGGCGTCCCCGGGGTCGCGCCGGGGCGGGTCACTATCATAGGCGCGGGTGTGGTAGGAATGAACGCGGCGAAGATGGCGGTTGGACTGGGGGCGGCGGTCACTATTGTGGATCGCGACCTGGAGCGGCTTCGGGAGCTTGACGATATTTTCGGGAGCCGAGTTCGCACACTTTCATCGAATCCGTATAACATAGCTGAATCCGTTTCGGAATCGGATCTCGTAGTTGGAGCGGTGCTGGTGCCTGGCGCCGCGGCCCCCAAGCTGGTGACGAGAGAGATGCTCAGAGCGATGCCGCGCGGCTCGGTGATCGTCGACGTCGCCGTTGATCAAGGCGGCTGCATAGAGACTACACATCCAACCACGCACAGCGAGCCCACGTTCTACGTTGAAAACGTCCTTCATTACGGCGTCACAAACATGCCCGGCGCGGTTCCTCGCACGTCTACGTTCGCGCTCACGAACGCGACGCTTCCATTCGTGATGAAGCTGGCGAACAAGGGATTCACCGAGGCTGTCAAGAGCGATCCCCATTTGAAGAGCGGGGTTAATACCTACAA
>JAHFUG010000448.1:4107-6086 GCA_023265195.1 Blastocatellia bacterium
CGACGGCGCCTCGTTGGTAGCAAGATGCGCCTGTATATCCCACTCGCTCGGGAATCTTGGTTCAAGCCAGGGTTATGCCAGACTTCGCTCTACGGAAAGGGAAACGCAGGCGAGGGCCCTCTGCATTCTTTACTTGCGGATGGCGGTTTGCTCTAACCGTATAGCTTTACCCGCCGTCTTTCCAATCAGCGCTCCGACCGGATCAACGCGCTGGGAACGGGCGCTAGGATTTCGCCAAAGGACTGAGCCGCCAAAAGGTCGGTCGCGATGCCAACCACTGACTATCATCTACCTCGCGGTTGCTGAGAGGGCCCTGGCGACGTCTTTCTTAGTCGCACCGGCGGAGAGTACCGCCCGCACCAACAGATCGAGAGACACGGACGGATCGCCCGCCTCGATCTTGGCAACCCGCGACTGGCTTGACTTCATCCGGGCCGCGAGATCGATCTGTGAAATATGAGACTTCTCGCGCTGTGCTTTTACGGCGTCAGCGAGTGCGAGCTTCATTTCAACAAGTGCGGCCTCCTCTCTGGTCAAGCCCAGGAATTCTTCAGCCGAGGTCAGGCGCCAGCCCTTTGCCTCCAGTTTTTTTCGCTTCGATGCCTTCATCTCTTTTCGATCCTCGTCCTAGGGTTTAATCAGCATCGTAATCTCTAAGACGGCGTTTGCAAGCATCAATAACTCGCTTTGGCGTCTTTTGTGTTTTTTTCTGACATACATCCGCGATCACAACGGCGTCGGTGTCGATACGGTAGATGATCCGCCAGATCTTATTCGCGTCAATGATTCGCAACTCGCTCCGCTCGTCTCCTTTCTGCGCTGCCCAACGCCCGCATCACCGTGCCGCGTAGTTTGCGGCTACGGTGCATGCGGGCGTTGGGCGACGTCTGTAAAACGTGGCATATCAAAACCACTCCCGAGCGTCACGCGTGAATGGGCATCACATCTCACTTCAGCTTCGTTCGCAGGTCTTGGACGAGAATCGACACGACCGGATTGTTCAACGACCTGTTTTCTTCTTCCGCCATGTCAAGGTTGCGCCGGGCCTCTTCAAATCGTTCCTCCCCGATGTCCAATTGTGCGAGCATGGCAAGGCTCATCGGACGGAAGAACGACTTCCGATCGTCGGCGACCAGCGCCAGAACCCGCTCATAGGCGGCACGCTCTTCCTTTCGCTTTTCTGGAGATCGATTTTGCCCGGCGATCGCAAACCAGCATTCAATCACCTCATCGCGGTCACCGGCCGCTTCAAACGACTCGATGCCGCGGCGGAAGGACTGCTCTGCGCGCTCATCTTGACCCATGTCGGCAAAGAGCTGCCCCTTCGTCATGGTCAACCGCCGACGTTCCGTGCCTGACTGCACACGTGATATCTCTTCATCAATCAGATCAATAGCGGCCTTCGAGTGCGTTTCAAGCGCCCCCGTGTCATCAGAAACCTTGGCCGCCATGCACGGCATCTTGTGGATATCGAGCCGCTGGCCCGGGCGCAGATGGTCGTGCGACAGCAGCTTGAAGAACACTGTGCGGGCATCGTCAATCCGGCCGAGTTCTATCAGTTTGGAACCCAGCCTGAACCACATCCAACTGCCGCGACCCTGGACTTCATGACGAAGGGCGATGCGAACAGCGTCTTCGTACAGGGGCAGAGACTTCGAGCGAAGACCGCGAGAATCGAGCAGGGTCGCCATCTCAAGCAGGCACCGCGCGAGACCCAAGTGGTCTTCAAGAAGCTCGAAGCGTCCAGCCGCTTCGATGAAATCGCGCGCTGCGCCCTGCGCCTCCTGCATGCGTGATTGCAGTTCGCCACGCTCAAACTGCAGGTTAGCGACATCCCAGTGAAGCCCCGTTTTCTTCTCTAGCACTCTCCATAATCACAACACCGCCAAGAACCCCAAGGGTTCGTCATTAGTTAAGTTAGGCTTGAAAGTACCTGGAGCCGAGCCCGTCGGCGTTAGCTTGCACATCGCGTTTTCATT
>JAHFUG010000100.1:0-12180 GCA_023265195.1 Blastocatellia bacterium
AACTCCTAACTCCGAACTTCCCAACTCCGAACTCCGAACTTCCCAACTTCCCAACTCCGAACTCCGAACTTCCCAACTCCGAACTTCCCAACTCTCCCACTCCGAACTTCCTAACTCCGAACTTCCCCACTCCGAACTCCTTCACCGCGGCTCCACGCCGGTATGGTGAACGATGCGTACGACGACGAACTCGGCCGGCGAGCTTGGCGCGAGTCCGATCTCGGTAATCGTCCGTCCCTGTTCCCGCTCTTCGGGCGGATTCGTCTCGTTGTCGCACTTAACATAGAAAGCCTGCTCGGCGGTCTGTCCGGTCAGGCCACCCGATTTCCACAACCCGCTCAAGAAAGCGCTCAACTCGCGGGTGATTCGAACCCACAACCTCGGCGTATTCGGCTCGAAACCCGCCCACGCCATGTTGAGATCGACCCAGCGTTGCAGCGTCAGAAACAGACGCCGCACGTTGATGTACCGCCAGGCTGGATCGCGGCTGATCGTCCGCGCGCCCCACACTCGGACGCCTCGGCCGGGAAACGTCCTGATGCAGTTCACGCCTTCGGGATTGAGTTGATCCTGAAGGTCATTGTCCACCGGCGTCTCGATATCCACTACATCCCGAATCTCTTCGTTGGCGGGAGCTTTGAAATATCCCGCCTTCGCATCGCTTCGGGAGTAGATTCCGGCGACGTGGCCACATGGCGGAACCAGCCTTCCGCCGCTGGTCCGCAGCCAGGGATAGTAGAGCGCTCCATTCACCGGCTCGGTCCCGCCCACCAGTAAGGCGTTGCGCTGCGCGATTGCGTCCGAGGCTATCAACCCGCTCCTCGCATCGAGGATCGCGAACCGTCCTTGATGTTTGGAGCAATGGCTCAGCGCCGCCCTCTGAACCCGGGTGATAGCCGCTTCGTCCAGCCGCAGGACCCCCGCGCCGTCACGCACCCGCAATGTCATCGCATCCGGCGCGGCGACAAGATCGAGGTCGTTCAGCGGAGCCAGGCTCTCGAGCGCATTGGTCAACGCGGTCTCCGGATCGACGCACGGCTCGGCCCGGACTACGAAGCACTGCAAGCCGCCGTTGCCGAAGAAGCCCTTGACCGCGTCCGCTAGATAGCTATCGTCCCGGCCGGCGAACTTCGCGTCGAAGTCCGCTTGCCGGTACATAACGATGGGCAAGTTCCAGATCGCTTCACCCTGAGATTGCGTATATAACGCCGTCACGGATTCCGTGAAGCCCCTTTGGTTCGAAAGCGAGAGTAAAGTCAGCCGGTCGGCGCAAGACATCGCGCCTTTGAAGATCAAAAGGCGCCGCGCGGAGTCATACCGAACCTTGCCGCCCAGTTCGTCCGAAAACAGCAGACGATCGGGCAAGGCCGCCAGCGGATACGACGTCTCGCCGTCATAGCGGGAGTCGGCGAACCCGACGAATCCGGGAACGCCGGTCGGCAGCCTGGATTTTGCCCGCAGCGTCACCTCTTGCCGGTAGACACCCGGGACTCGATAGTCGAACATAAGACCGAGACTCCTCGATTACTTGCTCGGCGGTTGCCACTGGCTGATGCGGAAGATCACGAACTCGGCCGGCCGAACGATGGCCACCCCGATCTCGGTCACCACCTGTCCCACTTCGCGAAGCTCCGGCGGATTGGTCTCCGCGTCGCACTTCACATAGAACGCCTCCTGCGGCGTATTGCCGAACAACGCTCCCGACCGCCACACGTTCGTGAGAAAAGCCGACACGTTTCTCGTGATCTTTTGCCAGAGCGCCGGCGTGTTGGGTTCGAATACGACCCACTGCGTGCCTTCGTCTATCGACTCGCGCAGGAAGAGCAGCGTGCGGCGGACGTTGATGTATTTCAGATCGGCGTTACCGTCGCCGCCGACCGTTCGCGCTCCCCAGACGAAGATGTTGTCATTCAGCGCCCGAATGCAATTTACGCCCTTGGGATTCAAGCCGTCCTGGTCGGCCTTGCTGATCGGCTGGGCGACGTTGAGCGCGCCTATGACCGCTTCATTCGCCGGGGCCTTGTGTACGCCGCGCAACGTGTCGACGCGCGCGTAGACGCCAGCGAGATGGCCGCTCGGTGGAACGTTCAGGCCGCCGTCGCCGCTCGGAGTCTTCAGCTTGGTCGCCGGATCGAACACCTTGATCCACGGAAAGTACCACGCCGCGTAATCCGTTTTCATCGGCATTACGCCCGGAGTCGCGTCGGCGGCGGTGTGAGTCAGGGTCGTCAAATCGGCCGCCGTCTCCGGACCGTCGAGGATGGCGAAGCGGTCGCTGGTGGCAAGGCAGTGCGCAACGATCTTGCCACGCGTCGCGTCGTCAATCAGGCCCGGGGCGGCCACCAGCGCGATCTCGTCAATCGCGGCGAAAGCCCTCAAGGCGTCGTCGAGATCGGTGGCCGCGTCCTTGATTCTGACCACGAAGCAACGGCTGCCGCCGTTGTTAAAGAAGCCGTAGACCGCCTGAGCCAGGCGCCGGTGGCCGTCATCGATAACGGGACCTGCATCGGCCGTCTTCGCCAACGAACCATCGCCGATCAGATCGCCGAAGTTCTTCGTGAACTGCGTCCAGTTGGTGATGAGCATCGGGACCTTGTTGGCGGCCTTGACGGTGAAGTCGACGAATTTGGTGGTTGACGGATCGTCGGCCGTCGGCTCGCGTTTGGCGAGCAGATGAACCTTGCCGTCCACAACTCCGATGAAACCCGCCGTGCTGGTGCTGACGCCGGCGATAGCCTTGACCGACGAGGGCACTTCCTCGACGTAGACTCCAGGTGATAGGTATGTTGGCATATTTTTCTCCTTGGATTGTCGTCATCCCGTTAGCTTCACGTTGTAGTTGGCTCCAAGCGGAGCCGGCGCAATGATAGTGACGGTCTTCGTCCTTGCGTCCTTCCGAACCCGTACGGAATAGGTTCCCGGCGGAAGGCCGTTGATCCGATAGAGGCCGTTCGCATCGGTATTGACCGTGAGGCCGAGGCTGTCAATCGACACCGACGCGCCGCCTATCGGCGCATCGGCGGCGTCGGTGATCTTGCCGGCCATGCTGAACGGACCCTGCAGAGTCGCGGGTTTGATCTTCGTCTCTTCCGGCGATGTTCGCTCGCCTATGCGCGTGTCGGTGGCGGCCGCGAGCGGAGCAGTCTCGGATGTGAACGGCTGCATCGAGATGGTGACCGTCACGTTGAGCGAAGCGCGCAGCTTGTTGCCGATGGCGGCCCAGAAGTCGGCGGGATCCTTAAGCCCGTCCGTCTGCGACGTCATCATCGGCAACGGCGGCTCCTGCCCGGCGAGACTGCCTTTCAAGAAGGGAGCGGTGATCGTCGGATGGCGCGACAGCACTTGCAAAGCCTGACTGAGCAGCCTGTGCTCTTGCAGTGGAAGCTCCCCGCCGCCGACCGGCCAGGCGGTGACCAGGTATGCACATTGGACCCTGAGCGGCGGGCGGCTTATCGTAGCCTGCCCGTTATTGCGCTCGATCAAAGGCTCATTGCTCCGAAGCTCCATATTCTCACGCACGTCATACAAAAACAGATCGAGGGTCGTCTGCTGAGGACTGAATGGATCCGCCGGACGGTCAAAGACGATTTGCGCGGCGGCCAGCTCCGGGAACGGCGTGACCAGCGCGGGATCATCCAGGATCGCTTGCAATGTAAGACTCAGATCACGAATCATACTTGAAATAGATTCTCCAGATCAGGACTGACAAACTTCTTATCAAAGTCCTCCCAGATTCGCCGATCCTGTCGACAGTCATAGCTACGGCAGGGGAGCGGCCGGTGCTGATAGATCGTGCAGCGGCAACTCCCGCGCCCCAGGTGGGCGCAAAAGCCGTCGGCTCCCCGGGCGATCAGGTAAGGATGAGGCAAGTCCCATTTGACGACGCCTTCCTCCAGGTCCTGCGGCGAGAGCGGGAAGCGCAATCGGCAGCAAGCCGCCTTGCAGGCATGAATGCGATTCTCACAGTCGATCCTGGGGCCGTCCTTAAACTCGTACTTGTCTATCTTGGAGTCCTGAATCTCTACGCCCATGCCGTTCTCTTGGAATTTCTTGACCAGCCTCTCGCCCATCTCCCGTTTGCGCTCATTAAGCTCCTCTTCGGTCAGCAGCCCCTTTTCAATAAGCAAATCAACAAGAGCATATGAAAAAGCAGTCATCTCCAGCGTCTTGCCGGTGTTGGTGTTCGCGCGGTGGTGGCAATAGAGCAAGCCGCCGGCGATTTCCTGGCGCAACGCCTCAACCGTAACCGCATCGTCACCCGTCCGCTCGATTAAAGCCGGCTTTTGATTGCCCATGACGACAAATCCACCTCTCAGGTCCCAATCGAGCCAACGCGCGCCGACTTTACCGCATTAGTCGTTTATGCCGATCATAACGAAAATTCTCTTCGCGCTTCCCGAAAAACCACCGCGTGATCCGGCACTCCGCACTCCGCACTCCGCATTCGGGATATCAAGAGCGGAGTCCGTGGCTAGTTAAATCGCTTAACCCGCAATCGTCAGCGTAGCCGTGTCAACGACTGAAATCGTCAGCGCCTTCGATTTGGAATCCGGAGAAGACGCTTGGAACACATATCGCGCGTGCGTGACAATACCTGGTCCGGTGGTCGCGATGAGTTGTCCCTCCGGCTGCTCAATGCGGATCAATTCTTTTCCTCGATCGTCGGCGAGATGCACGCGCACCATCTCGGCAGTGAGCGGCGGCTGGTTCAGGTCCGGATCCCTATGGCTCAGGGCGAGAGAAATGACGACCCTGCCGTCTTCCTCGACGCAGGAAACGTGAGCGACAAAGGCTCGCAACTCTACGCTCTGAGATTGCCGCACCCCAACCCTCCGCGAAATTTCTAGGCAATAGATCCGGCGAAGCTCACGGTCCACTCATGGATTGCCCCGAAGGTGTTGTTGCATCCGTCGAATGTTTGCCCCTTGAACGTGAGAGAAAGGTCAACAACGGTGCCGACCGGCCCTGAAACCCCAGGCTGGTCTCTCCCTCGATAGCTGCAACCCGTAGCACGGTCGGGATTATTGAATACGTCCGTCCCAAATCCCGCCTCAAAGCGGTGTCCATAGCGCCGCCAAGTGCCATCGCCGTCTTCGTGATACACGGTGTCTTCCAAATTCGCGCCGCCAAAAAGCGGCTTGGTCAGGGTCACACCGTTAACCGTGAAGTGCCCTTTTACAAACTGCCGATATTCGCCGCAGCGGCACTCGCAAGTCGTTGGAATCGGTTGCTCCCAGTCAATATTCATCTCGAAGTACTCGCTGACATTGCCGCCGCTATTGACCATCCCCCCGCGATTCTGTGGGAGATTCTCGCTGGTGACGCAGGCGCGTTGCCCTTGTAAAGTCGTGGCCGCTACGCGAGTGGCGACTAGCAGGGGTAACCCATGGGAAATCGCGGTCGCCGCCCGATCGGCCTCGTGCTCCGCGGCCCCATCGGCGGACCGTTGCCCGATTTCCGAAAGTCCCGAAGCGCTCGAGTGTTTTTGTTGCACCACGTGCGTTAGTTCGTGCCCCAGAGTCCAGCGTCCTTGCGCGGTATTGGGTTGATAGTGGCCGCGCGCGAAGAATACGTCTTGCCCAATGGTAAAAGCATTGACGCCCAATGCCGACGCAAGCACGGCGGCGGGCGCATCGGCATGAACACGTACGCCATCCAAACTGGACACGAGCAACGACTCCATCTCCGTGCGGGTCGCGGCGTCGAGTGGAACTCCGTCTCCGATCGCGCTGGCCAGCCGGTTTGCGGTGGATGCGTCAAGCTCAGAGAAGTCCCGAGCCGCCTGTGCGACGTCCGCCTCGGACCCCGCCGCGGTAGCCGCCGTACAGGAGCCGTCCTCTTCACATTGATTCATACTCGCCAGCTGCGTTTGACCTTCGGGAGCCAGACTCAACATACGTGCGAGAAAGGCTTCGCCGTATACTGTCTCGATGGACGAAGCCAGCACGGCTCGTTCCGCGGGCGGTATTTCCGGGTTTTGGAGAATGGAAGCAGCGATCACCCAGTGGGCGGGACTGGCCAGGGAGAATTGCCGCAAAATATCACTCGTCCTGGTTCGTTGCCCGGTAAGGGATTCATCGTAGCCGGCAAGTGGCTGCGTACTCGGCTCCTGGCCGCAACACTCGGCGCATTTTTCCCCCGAAGCGGACGATCCCCCGCAGCCGCTGTTAGCCCGCTTGGCCGCTGATCTCAACAATCCGCGCACAAAGTTATTACCATGGGTGCGCTGGAGCTTAAGCAAGAAGGCGGTCCCGCCACGGGCCTCCGGCATGCGGCCGGGAGACGAGGAAGCGGCCCGCGCCGGCGTTCTCGCGCCAACCTCCTTGCCGGCCTGCTCGAATGTATTCGTCTTCATAGGTAGTCCTCCGTTAGGAGACGGGCGTTTCTTGCCGGCTCCTTTCGACTTCGTTCCAGGTTCGGCCTAATTTTTGATGCTCTCTTCGCGCCGCCCGAATCAGGTGCGGCGTTCGAATCACCTTGCCGTCGCTGGCCGCGAAGAAAGCCGCCGCCAACGCAATGTTCTTGATGTTCCCGCCTGCAAGCCTTACATCGCGGGCCAACAAGCCGAAGTCAACGTCATCGCCGAGCGGCGCCTCACAAGGGAAGATCACCTGCCAGATTCGCCGCCGGTATTCTTCGTCCGGAAACGGAAACTCTACAATGAAATGCATGCGCCGCACGAACGCTTCATCCAGGTTCTGCCGCAGGTTCGTAGCCAGAATCGCGATCCCGTCGTACTCTTCCATCTTCTGCAGCAGGTATCCGATCTCGATGTTGGCGTAACGGTCGTGCGCGTCTTTTACTTCGGACCGCTTTCCAAACAACGCGTCGGCTTCGTCGAAGAACAGGATCGCTCCGCTCGCTTGCGCTTCATGAAAGATATTGTGAAGGTTCTTTTCAGTCTCTCCAATGTACTTGCTCACAACCTGTGAGAGGTCGATCTTGAACAAGTCGAGTTGCAACTCGTTGGCGATCACTTCGGCCGCCATCGTCTTGCCGGTGCCGGGCGGGCCCGAGAACAGCACGTTCAGTCCTTTTCCCAGCGAGAGCTTGCGGCCGAACCCCCATTCACCATAAACAACGTGGCGCAGGCGCGCTTGATCGCTTATCTCCCTGATCTGTGACGCCTGATCTTCGGGAAGCACGATGTCGGACCATTGATATTTCGGAGTGATCTTGCGCGCGAGACGGCCGAGCTTGGGACTGGACTGCGCGCGGCATGCCGTGTGGAGGTCCTCCATTGTTATACGGCCTTCTTCAGGAGAGCGCCACGCGGCTATGCTCCGAGCCCGATTGACGGCGTCCACGATCTGACCGGATGTGAGCCGGAACTTGCTGGCTAAGATACCGAAATCAACATCGGGGCCGAGCCGCCGATCTTGCCCGACGTGGCTCTTCCACAGAGCCTCTCTCGCGCCATCACCGGGGAGTGGAAACTCGAGGCCGACGAACACCTGATCGCCCAACATCTCGTGCGGTATCCATGGACGAGACCCGGTGAGAAAGGTAAGCCGCGAGAAGGTTCGGGTAATTTCAGCGACGGCTCGTAAGCCGGAATGGTGTTTGTCGTCGTCCGTCAAGAGAACGTCGAAGTTCTCCAGACACAAGGCCGCCGGCTGCAGCAGCGACTCACGGCCGAGAAGCCGGATCGCTTCTTCAAAGCCGAGCGGGCCCGCCACTAGCTTTCCGGCGTCACCCACGACAAGAGGAATGCCAATGTCGTTGCAGACTGCTCTGGCAAGAAGGTGGGCGCCTGATCCGTACGCACCGGACAAGTTGAACACCATATTGCGTCCGGCTCCGTTCTTATCGTTCAGATGCATGCGGACGAGTTTCACCGCACGGCCCGCGGTCTCTTCATCCAACCCGGGATACTCCCGTTGATCCGACGGGGGTATCACGAGCGCCATCGCTTCGAGCCGGCCGTCGATCCGGTTGAAGCCCAAAAGAAAATTCGCGATGCGGTCATCCAGTTTGAGGGAACGCGAGAGCAGCGGAAGCGAACCTTCGGGCGAACTATCGGTTATAAGCAGGAGCCGGTGCTTCATCAGCGGCGCCGCCGGATCGAAATCCAATCGCGCGGTCACCTTTTCTTCCGCCGTTTCGCACAGCAGACTGAGCAGCAGATCGACGGACGGTTTCTTGCGCGTCACGTCGTCGTGCAAATAGGCGAACAGCTTTTCGTATTTCCGGTCGAGCTCGGGCGCCAGACAAACGACAAGGCAGCCTTCGTCGAAGGGCGTCAGGTGAAATAGTTGAGACAAGCGCGGCAGCGACAGAAAGACGCCCGAATCTAGGCTCGCCTTTCGCCGCCGCGCGATATCGTCTTCCAGCCTCGTTAACGCCTCAATAAGGTTGCGCTGATCAGGGTCCGCGGTCCTCAGTTGTCGTTCAGGCTCCAGAGGCGAGTGACTGTTCAGCAGGCTATTGATTTCTTCCTCCGATATTACCAAGCCCTGGAACTGGTCTAACGGAGCGGGAGGTTTCGACTGCCGCCCGATCTTCATGCGGATCAACAAGTCGAGGCGCCGCAACTCGTCGGAGAGGTATTCTATGTCTCCGCTGTACGCGGCTGCGTGAGGCTCGTCAGTTTCAATCTTGGTAGCTGACCGTAGCACGGAAAACCCTCGACGTTATCAAAAGTGTCCACCGTTCAAGAGGTGAGGGACTCACCAATCGGCGATCAGTATACACTATTATCGCGATTCACAACGCCGGGAATTAGCCAGACGTGTGAAATGAGTCTCAATGAGCGGCTCTGCCGTCCGTGTCAGTCAAAGCGAACGCACGATGGCTCCGGAACATCCTAATCGCCCCTACGAGGGCTGCACCCGTGGGCAATTTGTTCCGAGCGCTCGATATCCCGCGATCACCCGCCTATTCCCTTTACGAACTGACGAAATAAGGTATGATCTGCCGAGGAAACTGGATCGACGCCCCGGGCGGTGGATTAACACCATGTCTGATGATTGCTACGTTGAATACTTCTCGCGCAGACTCGCGCCCCGGGGACCGGTTGCAAGTAGTGCGTAGCCTGAATGAGACTTCGTGGTCCACCCCGTAACACTGGGCAGGTTTATGAGCACAAATGTGCAGAGCCATGTTTGCCGGGCCTACATTAAGGACCTCAAGTCCTGGCCGCAGATGTACCGCCTTATTTCCTTCCTCCTCCAAGTGCTTTGCGAAGAGCAAGACCAATAGATGATTCAATCCGTAGCACTTGGAAAAGTGATCGCAGGGATAAACTAGATGAACACTCTCAGGCAAAGGACGCCTGACCCAACCTTTAAGTCGCGCCTTGATTCCATTAAGAATCCCTCCCTCATCCCAGATCTCATAGAGCCGATCGACTGCAGCGACGTAAGCGCAATGCAGCTTTTTCTGAACCTTGCAGTCGTGGTCCTTCTTGTTACCCCAAATGTAGGCTCGTTGCGCCTGATCTTCGGCGCTCTGGAGATTGTTTTCAACCTCCGCCCACTTGAGAAGGACCTCTTTTCCACGTTTATCATTCCGGCATACCTCAAGCTCATCGTTCGAGTTGCCAGGGAGGGGCCTTGCGAAATCCTTCAAACTCTCATAAATGTCCCTCGGCGACTTGTCATAAGCGCCCTGGAGCGGCTCACGCGTTACTATTCGAAGGAAGTCTTGCAAGGCGCCGTCGCCTCCACCGGAAATTAATACTGTTGGCTTTTCTTGCGGAGGCAGACCCAAATTTGGCTTCTCGAAGTCATCAGCATCCCAAAATCTGAAGCCGGAGTACTGGTTCACGGTGCATCTCTCCGCACCAAATCCTATACACGAGATGATCGCGCCGTACAGGCCCGGGCGCCCACTTGTGAACTGGACATAGACGGCGCTTCCGTTCGGAATCACGTTATGCCCCGCAACGCTCGTGTTAAATCGAACAGTGAGTCCTGGGAGCCTTGTCAGCTTCTTTTGCATCCAAACTCTCGCTAAGATGTTGGCGAACGCCCTGGACCATGGGAGAGGCACGGGCGGCCCGTCCCAGGGATATCGACTCTCGTAGCAGTGATTCAGCGGCCATTCATATTGGGTCGGATCTATCCATCGACTTGTGCAGCCCCGCTGGCGTGAGAAAGGCGCCGTCGCCATTTCAACCAGTGTCGTAGGGATATTGCGGGTCTGTGAGGCGTGTATCGCTGCGGTAACCCCAGCAGCTCCCGCGCCGATGACAAGCAAATGGTAGCGCTGATCAATAAGGCCCACCTCCACGGCTCGATCAACGATCATCTGGCCCCGTACCATCTGATCTTTGATGCTTATCGGTGAAATTACGCCTCCGATGTCGAAGTGGAAGGGTCCGACATTATGTGCATGGAGGAACGGGTCAACCATCTCATTCGTCCTTTCGCCAGTCTTCGTCGGGCATTTTGAGGCGGCTCCAAAGCGTTTCGTACTCGCTGGCGCTCACGGCAAACGGCGGCCGACCGTAGGCTAACCGGTCCTCCTTGAATAGCTCTTCTTCGTTACCTTCGGATAACACGTCTCCGTGCCCCCCTACGGGCCTTCCGGTGCTAACGGACCCTTCCTCTGGTGAGTTCAATTCCAGCCGCCTCTGCCCCCGACGCTCTGCCGCGTCTTGCTCAGAGGAAGCCGTTCCAGTGTTGGTCTCCTTCAAGATCGTTTGGAATCTGCTTTTGAATTCGTCACGAGGATGAGCGCCTACTTTCTCATAAAAGATTGCCCCGGCGTCGACGATCGCGGCCCGCTTCGCCTCATACTCCAGACGAACTCTGGATGTACTCGCGCCATTATTCGGAGCCGTAACCGCCACGACTATGCACGGAGGGCGATTTGTATCTTGATCTTCTCTCTCTCCGATTACTTTGGTACGGATCAGGCGGACGAAGTCTTGCAGGCTCGCCTCCTGGTTTTGCTCTTCCCATTCATCAAAGTCGACGTATGGGCCTATTCCTTCCAGATTCTCAAAATCGCGACGTTCAGCGGCGTCAGTGTCGGAATTATACTGCACTTGCAATCTCCCTTCATCAAAAAGCCAATAATAGTCTGTAAAATAACCGTCCGGCAAGATTGTTTCATCGCCAAGGACAAGTACGCTCCTATCGGAATGCATTGTAAGCGCTCCGGCCATCACAGACGAGACCAGTAGCCTGGCGACTACTCGAGTACGCAGTTCTCGCATTGTGAAACTTGTTTACATAAAGAGGTCTCGTTTCTCGTATCTCTTGTCGTCAGCAGGCTGAGTGATATTTAGGAAAGACGAACGTCCCGCCAATTCTCCGCGCAACCGACAGGTCGATTACTCGGGCGAAGAGTCAACTCGCCGACTCGCCCTTGACGACCGAGACTGTGTGAAAAGTCCTGGAATCCCACCAACTAGGTTGGTGGGATTCGGGGACAGCAACCGCCATTTCCACCGGCTTGCATTATCTATCTGTTTCAGTGAGGGAAAACGCCGCCACGCAACGCTCTATCCTGTGTAGCCAGTTTGCGCCGCAACGTCTGACGAATGGACCGCGCTTCGATCCGCTCGCGGTCAGCCGCGCTCTTCACGATGAACAGCGTTCGGGTGTCCTAATGATAGAAATGCCGGTGGTCAGATTGTCGGCAATCCGCGGCCGGCTGCTCGCGGCGGCCTCCGGAAAACCTCAGTAGCTTGCGGGGGTTATTGGTTGTGATAGAATCCACCCACAACTTTATCGCAGTTGAGCCGAGAACGCTGGCAGAGACGGTGGGACTATTGGTGGAGACTCCCGAGGGAATAACCCAACTCCTGGTCCGATGGAGCGAAGGTGACAGATCGGCGCTCGATGAATTGATGCCGCTTGTGTACGAGGAGCTACGCCGCCTGGCGAAAAGGCATCTCGTTCGCGAAGCCCGGAACAATAGTCTGCAGTCCACGGCGATAGTGCATGAGGCTTTTTTGAGGCTCAGCGCGCAGAAGAAACTTAGCTGGCAGAATCGCGCCCAATTCTTCGGACTGGCCAGCAAACTAATACGCAATATTCTGGTCGACCACGCGCGCGCGCACCGCGCAACGAGGCGAGGCGGAGACCAGTTCAGGCTCTCTATCAGCAAGGCCGACCGTTTCAATAACGACGCGGATGTCGATGTCATCGCTCTCCATGACGCTATGCAGGAACTAGCCGTTCAGTATCCACAGCAATCCGAGATCGTGGAACTCCGCTTTTTCGGCGG
>JAHFUG010000100.1:12280-19321 GCA_023265195.1 Blastocatellia bacterium
GAGTTCGGAGTTCGGAGTGCGGAGTTCGGAGTTCGGAGTTCGGAATATTCGTGGCGCTCATCGGTGAGAAACACGAACGGAATTCTCGTTTCGACCGCTATAGTTTCGACCGGTATAAAGGATTAAGGAGAAGAAGCTCTTGCCTTGCTCGCCCCAAAAAGTGGAGGAGCTGTTCCATGCGGCGCTTGACCGGGACGCCGGCGGCCGGGAAGCCTTTCTAATCGGCGAGTGCGGTTCGGACCACGAGTTAATAGCCGAGGTTCGATCGCTGCTCACGGCGTACGAGGGAGTCGGCGGCTTTCTCGAACCGCCGCCGCGCGCGCGCAAACACTGGATTGGCCCGGAGCGCTCCGACACCCGTCTCGTGTCGTCAATCGGCGGCTCGATGGGACGATTCAAGATACTCTCGCTGCTCGGAAGCGGAGGCATGGGCGACGTATATCTCGCTGAAGACCCGATGCTGGGCCGCAGAGTCGCGCTCAAGTCGCTGCGGTCGGAATCAATCGCGGACCCTCAGGCAAAAAAACGCCTCATCCGTGAAGCAAGGGCCGCCGCCACGCTCGACCATCCCAACATCTGCGCGGTCTATGAAGTTGACGAGCAAGCCGACCTCAGCTTTATCGTCATGCAATACATCGAGGGCGACACTCTTTCCAGCAAGATCAGCTCGAATGCCTTGAGCTTGTCCGAGTCGCTGGACGTCGCGATGCGAGTCGCCGACGCACTTGGGGCCGCGCATTCGAGCGGCATTCTGCACCGCGACATCAAACCGCAAAACATAATAGTCGGCTCGAGCGGACAAGTTAAGGTGCTCGACTTTGGACTGGCCAAGGAGTTTCGAATAGACGACGGCGGAAACCCGGTGAGCCTGCGGAGTTCGATAACCGAGGAGCGATCAGTGATCGGAACCGCCGCCTACATGTCGCCGGAACAAGCTAAAGGTCTCCCGCTGGACGCCCACAGCGATCTGTTCTCGCTGGGCTCCACGATTTACGAATGCGTAGCGGGGCGCCCTGCTTTCAAAGGCGATAGCCTGATCGAAGTGTGCGCGCAAGTCATTCACGTCGATCCGCCGCCGCCTTCTCAATTCAATCCGCTGGTTCCCCCGGAGCTGGACCGCGTCGTGTTGAGGGCGCTCGCCAAGAAACCTGAATCCCGTTACCATTCGGCCTCGGAGTTGATGGAGGATCTCCGTCTTGTCCGGCGGAAGATTGATCCTCGAGCGGAAGCGCTCGCGCTGCCCTCCGCTTCGCGGCGGCTCAGGTCTCGATTCCGCGCACTGGGCGTCCAAAAGCAAGCCGTCAAAAGGACCGCGGCGTTCGCAGCCGTTGCTTGCATAGCCGCGCTTGGGTTGGTAGGTCTATCGTCTTTGCTCCGTATCGGTTCGGCCGCGCCGCATGAGCCATCCGGCGAAGCGCGAGGATGGTACAACACCGGCCTGAGCTTACTGCGAGAGGGCTCGTACCATCAGGCGGCCAAAGCTCTGGGACGAGCGGTTGCGATTGATAACAAGTTCGCCATGGCGCACGCGCGGCTGGCCGAAGCGTGGTCGGAACTCGATTACTCCGACAAGGCCAAGGACGAAATGTTGCTGGCGACTACGATGGTGCGCGACAAGAACGCGATTCCGGCGGCCGACTCGCTTTACCTCGACGCCGTGGCGGCGACCCTCAGACGCGATCACCGAAGCGCGGTTGAGCTATACAGCGCAATCGCCGTCCAGGCTGACTCTGCCCAGCGCGCGCAAGCATACCTCGATCTTGGGCGGTCATACACGAAGAGCGGAAACGCCGCAAAGGCGATAGAGAGCTACATCGAGGCGGCAAGATTGGATCCGCAATCCGCGGCCGCCTATTTGAGACTTGGGAACCTCTACGGGCGGCAACAGGATTTGAAGAAGGCCGAGGAGTCGTTCGCGAAGGCGGAAGAGATCTATCAGGCCATGAGCAACATGGAAGGCGTCGCCGAGGTGTATTATCAACGGGGCGCGCTGGCCAACTCGCTGGACAAGGTCGCCGAGGCGCAGCAACTTCTGGAGCAGGCGCTCAACATCACGCGAACAACCAACAACCGCCATCAGCAGATCAAGGTGCTGCTCCAACTGGGCAGCGTCGCCTATACGCAAGGCGCCACGGCTGTGGGGGCCGAGTACGCAACTGAAGCCATAAATTTGGCGCGGGCGGACAACCTCGAGAACCTCACGACCTCGGGCTTGATCGACCTCGGCAATACATTCTTCCAACGAGGTCAGTTGGCGGAGGCCGAGCAGTACTTCAAACAGGCGCTGGAATTCGCCGAGCGGTACAAGGGCAGCTATAGCCAGGCCCGAGCGCTGCTGGCGTTGGGAAGCTTGTGCGTTCACCGCGGAGACGTGGACGAGGCCGCGAAGTACCTGGACGAATCGCTCGCGTTTTTTCAACAAGGCGGCTACCGAAAAGAGAGTTCCCAGGCGCTCATACTGATCGGGCGAGTCAATCGGCAGCGGGGCGAGTATGAGATCGCTCTGAAGGCTTTCGAGGAAGAACTCGCGGTCGCCAGGGAGGTCGGGGATCAGTCACAGGAAGCGTCCGCGCGGAGCAGCATAGCCACCCTGCTGGGAAGCTATCTGGATCGCTACCCCGAAGCTCTCGCTCAATTCGAACAGAGCTACAGAATAGATGAGGCGTTGGGAGTCCAACTGAATCTCGCGTACGATTTGATGAACCGGGGCGCGACCTTATGGCAGTTGGGCCGCTCGGATGAAGCGCGGACTTTGCTCGATCGCGCGGCCGCGATGGCGGCTCGGCCCGAGAGCGGTTACCGGCAGTTGCTGGCCACCGTTTATATCAATCAGGCCGGCCTCGAGATGAGCCAGCTCAGACTGAGCCGCGCCGAGAGCAAATCTCGAAAGGCGCTCGATCTGGCCGGACAAACCGACAGGCAAATGGCCGTTCAGGGCCGGTGCGTGCTGGGCCTCGCGCAGGCGCTCTCCGGAAGGGCCCGAGCCGGAAGCGCGTTGTGCGCCGAAGCGGTCGAACTCGCGAAGGGCGTCAACAATCCGCGATGGCTCAGCGACGCCTTGCTCTCGCTGAGCGAAGCCGCCCGCTTGGACGGCGACCCGCGCAATGCTGTAGCCTATGCGCTGCAAGCTGGAGAATTCTACTCGCGGCGCGGGCAACAACACTCAGAGTGGCGCGCGCTGCTGAGCGCGGCCGCCGCGGAATACGTGCTGGGCGATCGAATCAATGCCCGCGAACATGCCTCGCGCGCAGCCGCATTGCTGTCCAATATTCGACAGGGCTTTGGGGACATTGCATACGCAACGTACTTGTCGAGACCGGACGTCCAGGGCTACAGCAGGCAGATTGAGGCGCTGCTTGCGGACGGCCGATAACGCTAAAGAAAAAGGAGAGGCATCATGGCGAAGACGGGCGGAAAGGCGGCTGCGAAGGTGACATCCAAGGCGAAGAAACGCTCCAAGAAAATGTACGATGATACACAGGATCCACCGATCATTGTTAAGGGCGGCGCGCTTCCATTTGGGCCGGCGGAAACTCACTCGATTGATATTGAAGCGGAGGATCCGATGAATTTTTCGTATCGTCCTAACGAGAAGAACCCCGCTAACTACGGATATCCGAGCGATGTCGTGTCCCCGATTTCTTCGATCGTCGTCGTGAAAGACGGCGAAATCAAATTCAGCCTCAGCGTGGCCAACTCGGCGTGGGAGATTATTTTGCAACCGGGAGAATAAGCGAGGCGGCCCCACGTCATCGAAAGCCCGTCAGCCGAAAGCTCGGGCGTCAAGGCTACAGGGATCAAGTCTGGCCCGCGGATTGGCGGCGGTCTTCATTCGGAAGCGCCTGTCTCATCTCCGCGGGGTTGTATGGGTTTACTTGGCCGCCAGCGGGATTCCTCCTCTTCCGGCTCTATGCTATCGGCGCCGCCACGCATGATGCGTCAATCTCGAGCCATCCATGAATTCCTTGCCGGCGTCGCGCATCCGCGTGAGGGGACTTGGCTCCGTTTTCCGCTCTCTCCAATACAGAGGGATTGCCGCGGGACTCCGGCCAGTTTGTGGCGGTTCCCGATCGTGAACGACAGGAGAGAAAATGGTAGAGCGAACTTCCCCCGCCGCCGGCTATTCAGGCCCGAATACTCCATACATAGGAGAACTGCCGGACCTGGTGGCGAATGAAGACGCCGATGCAATCTGGGACAGACTGCGCCACCTTGTCGGCGGAATCGCGCCAGGCAGCCCGGAACAGGTCGAGCAGTTGACCCAGACGGTTTTTCTCTGTCTGGTCTCGATGTCACAATTTCGAGAGTATGCGCTCGATGCGGGCGCCGATGAGGAGATCGTTGAGCGAGTGCTCGCGCTCAACTCGGAGCGCGTCGATCGGTTCGATCAACATCGAGGCGAATGGGGCTCGCGATCGTCTTTGATTCCGGACGGCGTGTTGGCGCCAAAAGGCGGAAATTGAATCGGAGAGGAACAAGCCGGACCGGAGCAACCGCTGATTCCCGCCGACTTCGTAACGCTGGTCTACGCGGATCAGACAACCCAATAGAGCCGCGGCTCCCATTCGATCTCCGGCGGCTTTAGTCTGAAAAGACCCGCGGGGCGCTTCGGTTCGATGCCGTATGCGAACGTGCGGGAGCGCCAAACACGCTCGCGTTCATCGGACGGGGCGGCACTTCCAATAGTAGTTCGTGAATCCCTCCGCTTCATACAACCTTCGAAACGTCATCTCGACCTGTTGATCGATCTTCACCTCGGCCGCGTTCCTGTCGGTCATCATAAGAAAGGCGCGGCCGCCGCCGTCAAAATCCACTATCGACATAACGCTGGGCGGATCCGGGTCGGCGTTGAGGTAGTCGAGAGTAAAGGTGAACAACGCGCCCTTCTTATCAGCCAATCGAACGCTTTCGAAGCTGTCTCTCGACCGGCAGCTTATGCAAACGCGCTGGCGGGGATATTGAATCTTTCCGCATTCAAGACAACGGTAGCCATGAAACCTGTAGACGTCGTCGCGCTCCCGCCATGTCTGCGACGCCGAGGCGGTCGGCGCCTGCCGCCGCGCGGCTTCCGTGTCGATCAGGCCGCGGAACTTCGAATACCGCTCGTAGCTGTCCAGATGAGCCTTCGCCGCTAGATGACTCTTAACTCCGCGGCGGCGAGGCGTTCGAGCTTTCTCGATTTCATCGGTCACCTCGAATATCAGAGCGTCACAGCCGTTGCCATAGCCGGCGACCAGAAGTTTTTCGCCTGGCCGCGCGTTCTCGAGGACCGACGACAAAACGAGGAGCGGCATCGCCGCGCCGGCGCATCCGACGGAAGTCAAAAGATGATCGGGGATCTGTTCAGGCTTCAAGCCAAGGCTCTTAGCGGCTCCGGCCAGCGAACCCGTGTCGGGCGCGTAAAGCACGGCCTTGGCGATCTCGGACGGGCCGGCGCCTGACCGCTCGAATAACTCGCCGACGGTCTCGCGAACTACCCGCTGATAACCTTCGGTTACCGCGAATCGCTCCTCCCAACCTGAGACAAAACGATCTCCCGGCCGCCGCCAGGCGTCGGTTATCTCATCAACGGTAGAGTGGCTGGCTATCAATTTCGCGATAACGCCGTGCCCGCCAACCTCGATCGCCGCCGCCGCGTCGCCGTACAATCGCTCGGCCGCGGATTTCGGCGGAGCGAGCCTCGAGTCGGCCGCCGTGACAATGATCTTCGAAGCAGAACCGGCCTTGACCGAATCGAGCGAAGCAAGAACGGCTGTGGTGGCTGCTCTGAGCGAGTTCGTGTAATCGGCGGTTCTTACGTCGTGGCGAAGATCGGCCGCCGTTGCTATCAAGGCCGAAGCTTGCTTCTCGCTGTACGGGGATGTAGTCGAGGCGAAGACGACGCCGTCGACGTCACGGCCGTCGCGAGTTCCAAGGAGATCGCGGATGGCTTCAACTGCCATCGTTATCGAGTCTTCGTCAACGTTGGCGATGGCGCGCTCGCCGTCTCCCGCCCGGCCTCCCCACGCCCGCGCGATCTCTTTATGAGTAAGCCGATAGTAAGGAATGTACGCCCCGAACGATGTGATTCCCGTCATCTGTTTGCCTTCTCCGCGCTTTGGTATACCAAGATCGATTCTTAGCGTCAAGAACTCGTATGTAAAGTCTGATCTGACCGTCTGACCCAGTCTGACCCGTCTGAGCCCTCCGGTCGCTCCTTCACGTCTGTCCTGACCGGCCGTGCACTGAATCACTGAAGTACACGGCTTAAATCAAACCGCCGCTATGCGGCGTCTGCCGGCGCCTACCCCGGCCGTCTACCCATGTTGAGCACCGAATGGATACGAGGCGCGACTGATCTTTGCCGCGTCAGCGGCGAGTTGAATCTAGCCAAGCATTCAATGGCCGAACTCGCATCGGCGAACTGTCTCACCGGCGGCGATTGACCCTCTCGATTAGCAAAGAGACTCAATCGCTTCGTCGGCGACGCTGGAACGCATTACTAGTGATGTTCGGCGGAAATAACGCCACAGCCTTGTTTAGAGTTCACGCTTTAGCGTGCTGCAGCCTAAAGGCTGAACTCTGAACCTCTCCCACGCGGACAATGGCTCGTAGCAGGCAAGAGACTTCCGCCGAGCACAACCACGTCCTGAATCGGGGTGGGCGGGGAGTCCGCGGCCCGGCGGATTCTCTATGAGCGCACAAGGACCCGTTATTGGAGCGGAAATGGGCGGAACGATCAGGCTTGCTAACACAATCAGACGCGCCGCGGCGTGTGAACGCCAAGTGTTTGAATGTCAAGAGTAGCCTGAGCCATACACGGGCAAGTCAGCATGTCTTATACAGCCCGGACGGCTGGGCTAAAAGATTTAGCCGGGTCTGTATAAATTGAGTTAGCCAGACGGAAGCTTTGACGCGCGTGTGCCTAGCGGCTATTCTGGGGCTATGAGAGAAACAAAACGGGCAACGGTTTATTTCCACCGGGAAATTCATCTGGCCCTCACTCGAAAGGCAGCACAAGCAGAGCAGTCGATCTCGCATGTAGTCAATGAAGCCGTGCGG
>JAHFUG010000449.1 GCA_023265195.1 Blastocatellia bacterium
ACGACGCGGGTCCGTACAAAGTGGCTGACGAGTACCGGAAGCTGGCTCCAGGCATGGTGCTTACAATCGAGCCCGGAATCTACGTTTCCGAAAATGACCAGGACGTGGACGCCCGTTATCGAGGCATAGGAATCAGAATAGAAGACGACGTATTGGTTACGGCAAGCGGCCGCGACGTAATGTCCGCCGGCCCTCCTAAAACGATTAGTGAGATCGAACGAGCCATGAACGTATGAAGCCAAAAGCCAGGTCCGCGGACCTAAAACAAACAGCGCGAAAGCTTGTCGGTAGACTGAGAAAAGCGTACCCCGATGCGCATTGCAGCTTGAACCATTCCAATCCGCTCGAGTTGCTGATCGCTACAATCCTGTCGGCTCAATGCACGGACGAACGGGTCAACATCGTCACGGCTGATTTGTTCAGGAAGTACCGAAGCTGCGATGACTTCGCCAACGCTCCACGCGCGGAGATCGAGGACGCAATTCGTTCGACGGGCTTTTTTCGAAACAAAGCGAAATCGGTTCAGGGAGCATGCAAGATCATAAGCGAGACTTACAAAGGCAGGGTTCCCAACTCAATGGAGGAGTTGTTGAAGTTGCCGGGGGTCGCTCGCAAGACCGCCAACGTTGTTATGGGCAATGCGTTTGGAATCGCTTCCGGGGTCGTTGTCGATACGCACGTCTCGCGGCTCTCACAGCGGTTGGGACTCACCGAAAACAAGCAGCCCGAAAAGATCGAACAGGATTTGATTGAGTGCGTGGCCAAGAAAGACTGGGTAGATTTCTCTCACCTGCTGATCTATCACGGCCGCAAAGTGTGCAAGGCGCGGAGTCCGATGTGCGCCGACTGCACTCTTGAACCTCTCTGCCCTTCGTCAACGCTGAAGACTAAATAGGCGGGGTCTCTGGAAGACGGAAGCCGCTGATTTACGCGGACTACGTAGCGCTGATTTACGCTGAACAGCGAACCGAAGGCAGCGCCAAATCCTCAGTTAATTCCAGTCTAGTGCCTGAAGCCGTAGTGCGAATCAGCGTAGATCAGCGTTACGAAGTCCGCGTAAATCAGCGGTTAATTCCCGTTCTTATGCCGGCTCCTGATCGGCGTAAATCAGCGGTTAATTCCCCTCCTCATCCAGCCAGTCGCGAGTCATATCGCACCACAACGCGAGTCCCTTCCACTCACCGAAGCCCGCGTAGTAGCGCTCGATCTTCTTGTCCGACGCTATACGCCCTTTGTTCCGCGTTTTCGAAAACTTCGACCTTATCCATGAATCAAGAGCGAGACCGTCATATCTTCCGACCAATCGCATCATGTTCTCAGCCGCGTAATCCCCTACGCCTTTGATCTTTTTCATTTCCCGCTTCAACTCTGCGGCGGGCAACTCGCTGCTGAGCCACTGCTCCGGATCGACCGCGCCTGACGCCACGGAATCCGCCAGCTCCTTCAAATAAGGAGCGCGATACCCGGCTCGCACTTCATCGCGATAGAAACCGGCCGGCATCTCCGCCATTGCTTGTGGAGTCGGGAACGAGCGCCGGCCGTCCGCTGCCGGTTTGCCGAGCAGGTTCACAAGCGCGGCGTTCATCTTGTCAGTCAGCGCCCACGAACAATTAGTCGTACAGATCATCTTGACCATGTCTTCGAATACGGTTGGAGCGCGCAGCAAGCGGCCCGCGCCTTCACGGGCGACCCACTCGAACTCGGCGTTGCCGGCGACGGCGCTGTAATAACCAGTCATATCATCGTCGAGCCTGAGCATGTGCCTGACGTCGCGTTCAATCTTAGCGGCGGCGGCGCGGTTGATTCTCCCGGGCGCGTCGATCTTGATCCCGTGTCCGGCTCGGCTTATCGTGAGCGTCACCGGCGAGCCATCCGGGAGTTCTACAACGCGGACTAGCCGCGATCGGCTTTTGTTCAACTCGAACGGAACCAACTCACACCAACCATGACTAAACACGGTTCTGATGAAGTTGAATTGACGCGGGGTCGAAATCTTGATTTCCATATGTGAACTAGTACGGAGTGCGAAGTTCGAAGTTCGGAGTTCGGAGTTCGGAGTGCGGAGTTCGAAGTTCGGAGTTCGGAGTTCGGAGTTCGGAATGCGGGATCACCGGGTGGTTCTCGGGGGAGAAATGCGAACGGAATTCTCGTTGCGATCGGCATAAACGACTAAGCGCTCCATCTTTGAACTGGAATTGAGGAGCCTGAGGAACCGAGTATGTGCGAGCGATGCGTTGGAATCAAGTTCAGATATTCCGATACATACGCCGCCTGAGCGATTTCCAAGATCCCAAGCGGCGCATCTCGCGGTCAATGCCGGGCAATCCGTCTTCACTAATCGGCTACAGTACGTTCAGAGTAAAGTTCAGAGCAAAGTCCAGAGTACAAGCTTTAGCTTGCCTGGAGTCTAGCCGTTTTGGTTCCACTCTTGTGAGGCGCCAAGATGAAGGAGATCGTCAAACAACAAAAAATCACAGGTCGGGAAGAGGGATTTATCCTCGCTCCTCGTTCAGGGTTCATTCAAACTTGCAGCAAAAAGAAGAGCGGGGATAAATCCCTCTTCCCGACCTGTGATTTTTTGAGGTCGAAGGCGGAATTTACATTATGGCCTTCCCAACTAAGACGGCCAAACTCTTCCGCCCCTCCGTAGGAGGGTCATGTTTATAGTACGTGTGGTGGGACGCTCCGCCCTCCGTAGGAGGGCCATGTGTTCTCCGAAATGGAGTCAGCCTTTTTGTTCGCTTGAAGCACAGATGGACATGGCCCTCCTAGCGGAGGGCGGATGTTGCGGCCGATCCTTGCTATAAACATTGCCCTCCTAACGGAGGGCGCGGGAATGGAATGGCCCAAACTCGAGACGTCGATGAATCGAGGTGTCAATGAGAACGCGGTGCTCGAGCCCGATACGATTCCGGCGGATAACCATAATCCCCCCAATTCGGTTAAGCACCCTCCACTGGAAGGCTGATTGACTGAAGAAATGGCTCTTGCTAGTATTGACGCCGCAACTATGAGCGTTCGCTCAATTGAAAACGTGGGGCTATAGCTCAGCTGGAAGAGCGCTTGACTGGCAGTCAAGAGGTCAGGGGTTCGAACCCCCTTAGCTCCACCTTTAAATAATTCAAAGACTCCTGAGGGACACTGTCGCGGACACATTGAATACTCTGCTCAGGTTGAATGAGCACTTCGCGCTATTTTGCGAAGAAGATACATTCTCCGCAACCCTTGTTGTGATTAGTCATTCCTTCGGCGTTGACTTCAATCAATCAAAGCCACTATAAACTCGACGTGAGTTGATTAACCTTTTCAGATTCGCATCCGTTTGACGTATTCACAGGAACGTTTCTAATCAAGAGAAACGGATCGCGGGTCGAGCATGAAGAAGCGTTCGGCCGGTCTTCGCTGCCCGCGGACGCTGGTTACAAAAGCACCCCATGGTCAACAAGCACGACTCAATCCAGATTCCGGGATCATTAATACAAGCGATCCGCAACAAGAGCTGCGTGCTGTATGCCGGCGCGGGGTTCTCGCTCGAAGCAATCGCCGAAGATGGGAAGGCTCTGCCTACAGGCACGGGGCTTGGGTTTCGTCTGGCTCAAGAGCTTTTCCGCGAAGGCCATATCGCCGAAGAACCAATTGAAGACCGCCTCTACGATTTTGCAGCGCTTGCCGAAGATTACGAGACCGCGTTTGGCCGCGCGCGGTTGATCCTTCTGCTTCATGAAATCTTCGGCGGCGGCGCGAAGCCTGGACTCGCTCACGAGCTGGCAATCAGGCTCTTTCCTTTCATCATCACCACGAACTTCGATCAACTGTTCGAGCACGAAGCGTACCTGCTAGGCCGTCCCCCAGTCGTTATCACTCGAGACACAAACCTCCCCTTTGCAGGCGCGCACGATCGCCCGGCCATCTGCAAGATTCACGGAGATCTCAACGATCCTGAACGAATAGTGGTAACCACCGAAGACTATCGCCGCCAGCCACTGCCGCCGGGCATCCGCGAAAAGCTCGGCTCGATCTTCACTGAAAAGACGATGCTCTTCATCGGGTGCGGCCTAAACGACAGCGATCTTCAGGAAGTGTACGGCAGCGTGCTCGATAGGCTTGGCAATCTGAAACCCCGCGCCTTTCTCGTCACGCCATTCCCAGCCCAGGGTTCCGCTCAAAGGAAACAGTGGGAGCTTCACCGAAAGCGATGGGAGCAGCGCGGCGTTCAATTCATCGACGCCGGAGCCGGAGAGTTTCTCGCAAAGGCGGATGCATTGATCGGAGAAAGAGCGCTGCCAGCCGCTATTGCCTCGACCCCGCGACCCGTTGGCGCCGAAGAACTGATCGCCGAGCATCGAGCCCGTCTGACCGAGCAGGTCAAGTGGGTGCGGCTATTCGGTCTGGAAAACCCGCGCGAGCTTGAAAAGGTATTTGTCGACCTGACCATCATCGAGGACTATCGACGGCCGCTGGATCACGCGGAGTTCCTGGGGTTGATTGACCCCGAAATGCGCCGGCGGCTAAGTATTTTCCCTCAGCACGACGAAGACGGCGCCGGACAGAAGAGGGATTACGACAAAGAGAAGCGAACGGTAAGACCCGATGAGCTTCTCACGAAGCGAAGGCGGGCGGTTATCACGGGAGCGCCCGGCTGCGGCAAGACTACTCTGCTGCGCTATCTCGCGTTTCGCACTCTGAGCGAAGACAAACGTTTACCTGTCTTTCTCGAGTTGAAGACCCTGCGCAAAGCGGACTTTGATCCTTCTCGCAATCTGGCTGCCTTGCTTTTTGACCGAGCGCTGGCGGCGCCGCATCTTCGGAAAGCTGATCGTGAGAAACTGAAAGACACCTTTCTCGATCACATCGCGAATGGAGAGGTTGCGATCTTCCTGGACGGGCTCGACGAGCTGGGCGCCGAAATACTCACCGATCTCTGCAACGCCGTCAACGAGTTCGTGCGAACGGCGCACCCCGGTAATGTTCTGATCATCTCCACCCGGCCCTACGCGCTCAAGACCAGCTTCGACGGCGTCGAGCAAATGGAGATAGCGCCGCTCAATCAGCGGCAGGTGGATCAGTTTATCCGCCACTATTATGGGGCCGACGCGACCGGCGCGCTGCTGTTGCAACACCTTCGCCGGCGCCGGGAGTTGGAGGAGATCAGTCGCACCCCGATGCTGCTTGGCGCAATGATCGCGCTCTACCGCGATCGAAATGAGATCATCGACGACCGGCTCGAGCTTTACAGGCATATAGTCGTATATCTTGCGGGCCGGCTCGACGATGAGAAAGGCGTCCGAAGATCGTTCCACCTGCTTGACCCGGGCGGATCGCTCAAGCTGGAGTTCCTGAAGGATCTCGCGTGCGAGCGACTGCTGATCGATGACCTGGATCGTGAGAGCGGCGACGCCGCGCGCCTGGTTTTCACGGGAGACGTGATTCTCCAGAAAGCACGGGCCTTTCTCCGCCGGACCAATCGCAACGAGGGGGATGGCGGCTTGCTGGCGGGCGATGTCAAAGCGACACCGCTCCTCCGGGAAGTTGGTTATGACGTGTACGCATTCACGCATCTCACCATTCAGGAGTATCTCGCGGCGTCGGCGCTGGCTCGCCGCGATGATCGCGTCAGGATACTCTGTATGGCGTACTTCAACACGACGCTTGTGGAAATGGAAGTATTGCCTATGGCGCTTGGTCTGATGGAGGACGCGGCTGATGTGTACGGTGCGCTCGAACAATTGCCGGATTCTATGAGTTTCGCGAGCCTCCGCGCCCGCGCGAAGGGTCTGGGTTACGGCGCACGGACCCGCGCGGAGGATGAGGTGTCGCTCACCAATAGACTCTTGCGGTTTATCGGCGGAAAAGAGACCGGCGAGCAGCCCTACTCGGCCGTCGTCGTCCGAGCCTTCGCGCACGCCGCCAGACGGCCGGAAAGCCCGATCATTCCTTTGGTCGCGTTCCTGTTGAAGGATCAAGACCGCCACGTGCGTCAGAGAGCGGCTTCGGCGCTTGGGGAGATAGGATCAGACCGCGCCGTTGATGCTCTTTTGTCCGCTCTCAAAGATGAAGACAGCTCGGTACGTGGGAG
>JAHFUG010000009.1:0-3874 GCA_023265195.1 Blastocatellia bacterium
GCGTCTGATCATGCTTCCGAGCGGAGGCGGTGCGACTAAGACTAAGCTCCGGTTTGCGCGATTGGACGTATCCGGCCTCCGGTTGTACTGCTTGTAAGGGCGGAGTCTCCGAGAGCCCAGTGAACAACTGGTCAGTCATCAGGGCTGTCGTATGTGGACTGCTATCAGGCCGTGCGCCGGAGACGGCCCTGGCTGGACCAGTGAGCGCGGGCGCGGGCAGGCAGCAAACAAGCATCACCTCGATCATCAGGAGCGAGACCGCTTCTCTCGTGGACATAATCCGTGCTCGCAAGAGCATGCGTTGCGTGGATGGCGCCGCCATCACAATGTCGAGTTTCGACATAGGTCGATTCATCAAGTGATCGTCGCGGGCGGCTGATAGGCGGAACCCCCGGTATCTGTCGCGCGCGCGAAGAAAGCTATCCAGAGCCAATAGAACAAAAGAGACACTGCAACCTGAAAACAAAGCTGCTTGCCAACTAATGCCGTTAACTACAGCCTGACTACGGCCTATTGATTGTTGCCGTCAAGGCGAGGACTATACGCGCGCGAGCATTCGCGGTCAAGAATGGAGGGCGCCAAGGAACGCAAATGCGGAATACCACTTACACAAGAGATTCTATAGTAGTTGAACACCATCGGGCTTCAGCCGATGGAGCGTCAATTTCAACCTAGTTCGGCAGCGCGGCAGAATATGACATCACCGTCTTAGAATCAAGAAAGTTTTCACCGGCCACCGGAATTACTTCACGCGTTTTCACATGCGCCGATTTGGCCGGAGCGAGGTCGTGATCGAGGCTCGCCGCCCGAATTGATCTGGCGTTCTAACGTAACGCTTCCCCGGCCCCCTGGCGCTATGACTCGGAACGTTGCACCGAGAGAGAAACGAAGTTTTGGCGAAGGTTCTTTGCGGCCATTCCGCCCTATCTTAGCGTCTTTGCGAGAAACTCCTTCTTCCTGGTTTGGATGCGGCCCGTCTACGCTGCGTCCTCAGCGGGTGAAGCGCAGGTGAAGAACAACAACCCTGGAGGCCCCAACGTTCGCAGGCGACGATTGTCCGCAGAACGCCGCACCCGCTATGAACCGGGCGCCTAACCGTTTTTTTTAAGAAACGAAGAAATGCCGCGGGCATAAGAGCGTAGCCCTTCGTCAGGAGGGCCTTGGAGTTTGGTCATTTTTAGTTTCGCTCTTGGCAGGAAGAATTTGTTTGCTTCAGTCCATTCAATTCAGGAATCGCTCGATTGTCTGAGCCGCCGCGGCAAGAGCCTTATCCAGGTTCTCCACCTGAGCGCCGCCGCCGGTGGCCAGGTCAGCGCGGCCTCCGCCCTTGCCTCCGATCATCGCGGCTATCTCGCGAACGATCTTGCCGGCGTCCAGTCTAGGCGTGAGGTCGTCGGTCACACGAACCACGAGCGACGCCTTGCCGTCGCCGGCCTGGCCTAGAACGACCACTCCAGGCTTCACTCTCTGAGACAAGTTGTCGGCAAGCTGTCTCAAAGCGCTTGGGTCAAGATCCGACACACGGCGGCTCAATACCTTCACGCCCGAGACGTCTTTCACTTCGCCCGCATTGGATTGACTGCTTCCCAGCGCCAGTTTCAATTTAAGCTGCTCGATTTCGCGTTCGTAGCGGCGCACTTGTTCGAGCAGTTTATCGACGTGCGCCGGAATCTCCAACGTCTGAGCCTTGAGCCTCTCTCCCAGTTGTCTGATAACGGTTTCGTCCATTTGAAAGCGCGCGATTGCGCCGTCCGCCGTCAGCGCCTCTATTCGTCTAACGCCCGCGGCTATTGATGAATCGCTGACGATCTTGAGCGGTCCTATGTCTCCCGTCGCGCGAACGTGGGTCCCGCCGCACAGCTCCGTGGAAAAGCCGGGCACGCTGACGACCCGAACGTTGGAGGCGTACTTCTCGCCAAACAGCGCCATCGCGCCCGAGTTCAGAGCCTGTTCGAGCGGCTTGACTTCGGTTTGCACCACTCGGTTTTGAAGCACCTCGTTGTTGATCAGCCGCTCGATCTCGGAAACATCGTCTTCGGTAAGCGGGGCGTAGTGAGTGAAGTCGAAGCGTAGTCGGTCCGGCGCTACAAGCGACCCGGCCTGCTTGACGTGAGGCCCTAGCGCCTCGCGCAGAGCCGCGTGCAAGAGATGAGTGCCCGTATGATTCGCTTTGATCTTTCGCCGCCTCTCAACGTCGACGCGAGCGGTAACGACGCCGCCGGTTCGAAGCTCGCCGCGCTCCACCTTCACTTTATGAAAGGTGTAACCCGTCACTGGAGCATAAGCGTCCTCCACCTGAGCAATAACGTTCTCCGCCTCGATCATTCCGGTGTCTCCGACCTGGCCGCCCGATTCGGCGTAGAACGGAGTTCGGTCGAGCACGATCTCACCCGTCTCGCCGGCGCGCAGCGATTCTCGGCGTTCTTCACCAACCACGATGGCGGCTACCGTCGCGCCGCTCGTTTCGGTCTCGACATAACCGGTGAACTCCGTTGGCTCGAGCGAACCCGCGATGATGTCATAGATTTCGCGGGTCCTTCGCGCAACGGCCCCAATCGGAGGGGCGGCCTGCTGCTGCAGCTCGCGAAGCGCGGCGTCGAACCGGCTGTTGAAGTCGTCTTCGTCCGTTTCGACTCCGTGCCGGCCGAGCACCACGCGAATCAAGTCGCGAGGCACACCGTACGTGTCATAGGTTCGCGCCATCTCGATCATAGGCGGCGCTCCTCCTGAAAATCGGTCGAATAGTTCCTCCAGCTTGGGCTCCCCTACGTTGAGAATTCTGCTGAATCGCTGTTCTTCGTCACGAACCGTTTGCTCGATCGCCGGACGGGCGGCGGCTAGTTCCGGATAGGGTTCTGCCATCAAGCCGATGACGAACTCAGTGACCTTGTAGAAGAAAGGCGGCCGAAGCCCCAGCTCTTTTACGCCGTGAAACACGCCGCGGCGCATGATCTTCCGCAGAACGTAGTTCCGCCCGACATTGCCCGGTGAGATTCCATCGGCAATCGAGAACGCGGTCGCCCTTGCGTGATCCGCGATCACCCGCATCGCGAAGCCGTCGACCGATTCGTAGACGTACTTCTTGCCCGCCAGACTCGCGATGAAATCGATGATAGGCATGATAAGGTCAGTGTCGTAGTTCGACTTTACACCCTGCATAACCGCGGTAATTCGCTCCAGGCCCGCGCCGGTGTCAACAGACGGAGCCGGCAGCGGGTCCATTCGATATGATTCGTATCTTCCGCCGCTTACCGCTCCCTGGCCTATTCGATTGAACTGCATGAACACGAGGTTCCAGATTTCGACGGCCGTATCGCCCGGGCCGTTGACGTGCACGGCGCTGTTGAACTCGGGATTCTCGGGATGCTCGCCCATGTAGTAGTGAATCTCCGAACAAGGTCCGCACGGCCCCGTGTCGCCCATCTGCCAGAAGTTGTCTTTGCGGCCAAACGGAAGAATGCGGCTGCGCGGCGCGCCGGCGCTCTCCCAGAGTTGCGCGGCTTCGTTGTCGGCAGGCACCTCGGAATCCCCGGCGAAAAAGGTGAACCACATTCGAGCCGGATCCAGTCCCATCTCGTTGACCAGGAAATCCCAGGCGTATTGGATCGCTTCCTTCTTGAAGTAATCCCCAAACGAAAAGTTGCCGAGCATCTCGAAGAACGTATGATGACGAGCCGTCCGCCCGACCTCGTCGAGATCGTTGTGTTTGCCGCCCGCACGGATGCACTTCTGCGGCGACGCCGCGCGCTTGTAATCCCGCTTCTCATTGCCGAGAAACACTTCCTTGAATTGATTCATTCCGGCGTTTGTGAACAACAATGTGGGGTCGTTCGCGGGAAGCAAGGGCGCGCTGCGGACCAGGGTGTGCCCGTGC
>JAHFUG010000009.1:3974-22548 GCA_023265195.1 Blastocatellia bacterium
TTGTCATTTGTCATTTGTCATTTGTCATTTGTCATTTGTCAATTCCTCAATTCAAGCTCTGCGTGATTCGCCACAAGTTATAATTCGTACCCGTGTAGCCCACGGTAGTGGTCGTTGTAGTCGACGAACCAGTCGTGGTCGTAACGCCCGTCAAAGAGTCTTCGTCGATATGAATGTCGGCCGTGCCAACGACGTTTATGCTTCTCGCGACTATGGCTCCGTAAAAAGAAGTGTTCCCCCTCATCGTTAAATCGTTGTTCGGCGCATAGAAGACGCCTAGCGTTCTTCCTCCGCCGCCGATCGAGACGGTTTTCCCGGGGCCGCCTTTGAAATTCCACCTTATCGCGGAAGCCGGCAGGCTGAGATCCGACGGGCTGCTCTGCGCGCCGACGTCGAGCGACGACATCACGTTGATCACAACGGGACCCTTGAAGATTATGGTCGTTTGCGCGCCCGACGTGAAGCCCTGAAGGTTATAAGTCGTGGTCGTTCCCTGCGCTCCGAGCACGATCGAACCTTGCGACGACACGTCGATCGTTCCGTAGTTGCCGGGCGGAACCGTGAGCGCGCCTTTACTGATGCTGATGTTGTTGTAGTTGCCGGACGGCAGCGTGCCGGCCGACTTCGACGCCCAGGAATAGTCGTTCGAGCCGGCCGCGGGCGGCGTGGGGTCGGGTATGTCCTGGAACGTCAGCGGCGGTTGGGCGAAATACTCGCTTGAAGGAGAGAATGCATGTCCCTGGCCGTCCTGCACCTTGCTCGTGTCGATGACGATTGCCTGCGGGTCCGAAGGCAGCGCCGGCGCCCCGAGCGTCGCGGAGGCGCTGCCTGTCACCGCACCGTTGCTAACGTCGATATAACCGGAGAACTCATTATTGGTCCGGAGATCGCCGCGGCTGCCTTTGTTCACCGAACCGATCTGGCCGGTGTAGGAATGCGCGGCGAGAGCGGCGCCATAAGCTCCCTTCGAGGACTTGTAACTGTCAGTCACGATCCCATTAGCGTTCCAGTAAATCATGCCGCGGCCTATCACGCCGGCCCCCGCCGGCACTGTTTGAGTCGTAGTGACGGTTGTCGTTTGCTGGATCGGCGTCACCAGAGCCGAAAGGTAGGCCCAAATCGTGGCGTTAGCCATTGCCGTGTTCCCCGCCCGGAAGATCACGCCGTCGCTTTCAAGCAACCAGGTAACGGTCCCGTGCTGAGAACCACTCGGCGGTATCACGGACACCAGCGTGGCCTTGACCGAGAACTTCCCTTCTCCCACGGTCTGGTTGTAAAGAGTATTCGCAAAATCCGCCGCCAAGCCGGAATAA
This sequence comes from Blastocatellia bacterium, assembly GCA_023265195.1. GTDB lineage: Bacteria > Acidobacteriota > Blastocatellia > UBA7656 > UBA7656 > QHVH01. The sequence goes on from JAHFUG010000009.1 coordinate 5,288, forward strand.
GAGAATGCCTTTGGATTTCCCGCGAGGTCGTTCGCGGTGACGGTGTAGCTGGAAAAGAACGTATTGCCGCCGTCGCCCGCCAGAACCACGTTTTGAAGAACACCGCCGCTCAACACCTTAACCGCGGTTGGAATCTTCTGCTCGGCGGTGTTTAGTAACGCGCCCTTCTGAAAGAACGGAGCGGGCGTATAACTCAGTTGTCCGGCCACCCCGGCCGTATTGGACGAATACTCCTGCGGCAGGACGAAGAGGCCGGAGTTCGGATCGGCTCCGAACTTCGAGGAGAACCACCCCGCGGCCCTGTGAATGCCCGCCTCGGCAATGTAGAACGCTTGATTAGTCTTCACGTCGTTACCGCTTATCAGCGTATCGTTGGCCGATCCAACGAGCATTGCGCCAACCAGTATCGACATTAAAAGAGTCAGCATCAGCACGGTGGCCAGGGCTATGCCTCTCTCGCCGCCGGAAAAGACTCGCGTTATTGATTTCATGATGTCGCTCCTGTCTAAAATCCCACGGCGGGAATGTACTGGCCTCGCACCTGAACGAGCGCGGTCATGTTAACGGTGCGAAAGTTTCCCGTTCCAATATCCGGCGAGGCCGTGCGCGCCCGTATTCCGATCTGCACCTTGGCGACGAGCGAAGCATCAACCAACCCGGAGTCCGGATCGACGCTCAGGGCGTTCCCCGACGCATCGAGATAAGTGAAGGTCAAACCGATCGTCCCCTCCGGAGTTAGCACGTTCCGCGCTATGATCTCTTCCGCGGACACGGTCGCGCCCGGCGACAGCGTGTTTTCGTAGACCACGGTTCTCGTGATGGCGCCCCGGTCAGGGTCCGTATCTCCGGTCTTTATCGCGTACGTCCTTCGCTCTATGACGTTGATCAGCGAGCCCGCGCCAAAGTCGCCGATCTGCGCGCCGGATGTAATGGGCGCGAGGCCAAATGAGTTGACGGTAATCCTGTTCAAAGCGGAGTCAATGGCCGTGATGCTCACCAACGCCGCCGCTCCGGTATTCGTGTTCAACAACGAAATCGTCTGGCCGGGCGTAAAGCCCGTGGTCGCGCCGACGCTGAACACGCCGCCCGTGTTTGGGCCCGCGGAAGAGATAATCGTGGAAGTATTGTTGTAGTCGCCTCTGACTATCAACGTCGTGGATGTGCCGCTGACTACGCCGTGATAACCCGGGAGACCGGCGCCGGCCATTCGGATCTCTCCGGTAAAGCGGTCGAACGCCGTGCGCAGATCCTGAACCATATCGAGAGTCGCCCGTTCATTTGTATAAATCGCCTGGTTGCGCGAGAAAAACCCCAACGCGATGCTAAGCACGACGAGCAGCACCACCGTTGAAAGCAGGAACTCGATAAGCGTAAAACCGTTTTCCGAACTTCTCATATGTTGCCTTTATGACGACGGCCGCATTATCTCGACTTGCATGGCGACTTCGCGAGGAGAGCCGGCGTTGCTGGTTGCATTGAGCGCGGCGGCGCTATGCAGGGCCAGAACTCTCACCGTAAGCGCTTTCACTAGCACGTGCGATACTCCGTTTGCATCCGTTGCGCTGAGCGTTGCCCCGCCTGAATCCAGCCAGTTCGCCACGTTTGTTGTAACTCTGGAAAGGGACCTTTGGCCGACTTCCGCACTGGAGACCTCAACGCCGTCATTGTCGGTATAGAACGTGCGGCTGAAGTTAACGTTTGTTTCAGCGGAGTCAAAGACGGCTTGCGAGTACTGAACTTCGCTCTTCAGCTTTTCCATCACTCGCTTGGCGAGATCCAGGCTCCCCACGCGTGTCTTAGCGTCGGTGTTCATCCTGACGCCGAGCACAAGTCCCTGGCCCAACGCACCCAGCACGACGCCTGCCAAGAGCAGACTGAAAACAACCTCTATCAGGGTCATCCCCAATGCGCTCTCTCTGATTGACTTCTCTTCCCCTGTCTCTTTCATGACCTTGACGCCTCTAATTCGGCTGACTGGAAGCGGTTGTCTCTCCAACGCTCGTTCTGCCCGCGTTGCTGATCGTTATCGTTACCTGGCGGCCCCTCTGGTCATCGAGGGTAATCGTAGAGCTCGTCGTTTGAATTGTACCGTTGCCCTTGAGCGTCAACGTCGGATGAGCGGAAAGGACGTCGTCTGCCGGCAAGGTCATGCTCGGCAATTCGCTCGCGGCGTCGGGACAGTCGCAGGTCAGTCCGAAGACCGTGTCTTGCACCGTGAAGCCGAGCGTCAGTGTCTGATTGTATCTGATGGCGAGAGACCGGGCTCGCTCGATCTGCCAGACTAACCGCGTCGCGTTCGTCTTCAACTGATACCGCTCCCGCCCCTTTTCGAAGGTCATCATCGCCATCGCGGTGACGATCGCTCCGAAAGCGACGACTATCGTTAGCTCGATCAGGCTGTAACCAGCCTCCTCACCTGGCGGGCGATAGCGGCAAAGCATCCTGGAACCCTCTCTCTCCAAGCGTTCTCCATCCGGTGGACCCATCAACTCGCTGCTTTCTTGCGCAACGTGCGTGCCATCGGAACCTAAGCCGGGCGCCGGATGTTTGGAATTGGTTTATGAGATATGCAAGAACCGGAAACTGCTGGGATTCGGTAACGAAGTGAGACGAGAACCTTCATTCACGCCAACCGCCGTAGCGACCGGCTTATGCTCCGGCGATTCAGCTCCGCATCGCGGCTGGGGACTCGCGTACCATTGCGCCTGGCCCTTAAGTCCACATCATGCGTTGTTACTCAGTCTGGCGCCGCCGGTACATTACAGAGGGCGGCCATCAATCACACGCCTTGTTGATGTCAGGGGAAGGCGTGGAATTAAAGATGCGTGCTCATCTCCGCCTAGCCGGCACGGCTCATTGACCAAGGCAGACCGCGATTGTTGACAAACCGGCGCCGCAATAGTGGGACCAAGTGGCTCCGCAACGCAACCACGCCATTACGGTGTGACTTAGCTTCTCGCCGCCCCCGCTGCGCGGAGCGGCGTTTAACCGAGTTTTGCGGCTAGTGGTTTGTCACCCAGGGAAAAGGGGCCGTGTTCACTGGGGTTCATTCTTTTTACCGTGGAATTTTGACCAATAAGGCCGCCTCACTATGGCAATTCTCCCCACGAGGAACAACGAAGCGAGCGCGCCATCCACGTGCAAGAAAAGAAGGCTCTTGTACTTTCCAATCATCCATACGCAGGCCGATCTGGGCGAACTCAAGGAAGTGGTTCGCCAGGTCAAGGCGCGGAGGTTCGGAAAATATCGTTTGCGCCGCAATCAGAACCTGATAGAAGAATCCTGGAAGGACATCGAACGCAAACTCGAGGGACTGCTCCTCCAATACGAAACGGTTCGAGTCTATCAGGATGGCTTACCCGTATTCGGACGCGAGCTCGACGTCGTTGGCGAGTTGGCAAGCGCGGGTAGCCGGAATCATCAACTGCTTCTGCGGCTCAAGGAAAAGGGCGCGACGATAATGGGGACCGAATCCCCCGAACTGCTTGTCGAGGAGTACCAATCCGCCAAGCGGGCTTTTGCCTCAGCCGATACGATGGAAGCGGCCGCGATTCGGCGGCGCCCAAAGACGATCGGTGATTCTTTACTAAAGAGGCGCGATCAGTTCATCGCCGCCCGGATCAACGGCACTCTGCGCGAGCATGAAACTGGACTCCTATTTCTTGGGTTGTTTCACTCGGTCGAGCAATGGCTCGACAACGACATCGAGTTGATTTATCCGCTCGGCCGGGCGAGCGCTGGGGCTGGTGGATAACCGTGAAAACGAGCAACGGCAGAATCCTCATCGTGGACGATGAGCAACCTATCCGCGAGATGCTGTCTCTTCTAATGAGGCAAGAGGGCCTGACGGCTCAGGTGGCTCATGACGGCGAAGCGGCCCTCAAGATAATCGGTTTCACGCCTCTCGACGCCGTCATAGTTGATCTCAGAATGCCGGGCCTTGACGGCCTGGAGGTGCTCCGAAGGGCGAGGGGCATGGATGAAGATCTCCCGGTCATTCTGATCACCGGCTGTGGCGAAATCAAGTGCGCGGTAGACGCGATGAAGGCCGGCGCCCATGACTACTTGACCAAGCCTCTGAATAACGATGAGGTGATTCGGGTGGTCGTCCGCGCGCTGCGCGAATGCGCGCTCAAACGAAGTCTGAAGCGATTGGCCGATCATATTCAGAGAGCATCGCTGCGGGAAATGATGGGAACCAGCGGAGCCATCTGCCGCTTGGTCGCCGATGTCAACCGCGTGGCGAAATCCAATTTCAGCGTAGTCATTTTAGGCGAGACCGGCTCGGGCAAGGAGCTTGTGGCGAGCGCCATTCATCAAGTCAGCTCCAGATCAAAGGGGCCCTTTGTCCCGGTTGATTGCGGGGCGATTCCCGATGCGCTACTCGAGAGCGAGCTCTTTGGATACGAAAGAGGGGCGTTCACGGGCGCGCTGACCAGACGGCCTGGAAAATTCGAAACGGCGATCGGCGGCACGTTATTTCTGGATGAAATCTCGAACTTGCCTCTATCCGCGCAGGCAAAGTTATTGCGCGTGCTTCAAGAAAAAACGGTCTACCGCATCGGCGGCGCTAAGCCCATTAACGTTGATGTGAGAGTCCTGGCCGCCAGCAATCTCAATCTTGACGGCTTAACGGCGGCTGGATCGTTCCGCCGCGACCTTTTTTACAGGCTGAACGAGTTCGCCATAACGATACCCCCGCTGCGAGAGCGCGATGAAGATATTCTCTACCTGGCCAGGCGGTTTCTCGACATTACGAATGCGGAGCTGAATAAGTGCGTGAAGGACTTTTCAAAGACGGCCATTGAAGCCTTGATCAGCAACCGATGGCCGGGCAACGTGCGGCAGCTTAGATCCACGATACGCCGCGCCGTTCTGCTTGCGGACGAGGTAATAACGGAAGAGCTTCTCGATGTGAAGAAGGACTTCGCCGCCGGCGGCAAACCGGGAGCCGCGGGGCGCGACTGGCCCGACCTGCCTCTGAAGGAGATCGTCAGGCGCAACACAATCGCAATCGAGCGAGAGGTTCTAACCCAAGTGCTCCGCAAGAGCGGGGGCAACAAAGCTAAGGCGGCTAGACTGCTTCAAGTCGACTACAAGACCGTTCACTCAAAGGTGAAAGAGTACGGCATTGAGATGGACGACGGAGGTTACTATGGCCAAGGAAACTAGAAGGAAAGATAAGCCCGCCGACGCCGGGAGTGGATTCGACGCCGGCCTCGGGGGAATATTGAAAGGGCTGGCGGGTCTGGTGGAAAAGCTGGGCGAAATCGCCGAAAGCGGTCAAGAGGTGTCTGACACCACGGAGATTCACGGCGAAGGAAAAGAGGTCAAGGGAATCTACGGCTTCACCGTGAAGGTCGGCCTCGGAAATGAGAAGACCCGCGTCGAGCCTTTTGGAAACATCCGCCGTGATTCAAAGACCGGCCGATCCGTCGTCCAGGAGATACGCGAGCCTGTAGTAGACATATTTGAAGAGGACGACTACACCCTGGTGATAGCGGAAATGCCCGGCGTCACGGCCGATGATATTCAGATCGAGGCCAAGGATGACTTGCTGACCATTTACGCGGAACGGGGCGACAAGAAATATCGCAAGGAGATTCTATTGCCCGGCAGCGTTTCGAAGGAAAAGATCGCCGTTTCCTGCAACAACGGCATTACGGAGATCAAGTGCGTCAAATAGGCGTTGGGGCCGCGGCGTAACAAGGGGGGCGATGGCCAACACGAATGAACAGACGCTCAAGCTCAAGGTGACTGAAGCCTTGATCAAAGACGCCGGACGCGCCTACGCGCGCATGGGGCCTGAAGACTTCGATGGGTTGCGGTTGGGCGTAGGCGATACAGTGGAGGTTGCCGGTAAGCGCAAGACCGTCTGCAAGGTGATGCCCGCCTACAAAGAATTGCGCGGGCAATCGCGGATTCAACTGGACGGCGTCACTCGCGAAAACGCCGGAGCGGGACTCGATGAATTCGTAGCGGTTTGCAAGGTGTCCTGCCGCCCGGCGGATCGAGTGGTGCTCAGCCCGATCAACGTCACGCCTTCGGAACGCGATCTGAAGTACATCGGCGGCCTGGTCGATGGCCTGCCGGTTATGGAGGGAGACCGCATCCGGGCAACCCTGTTCGGCAGCCGCTGGGCTGACTTCAAGGTCGAGAGCACCGGCCAAAAAGGGCCGGTTCTCATCAACCCGACAACCGAGCTTGTCATCGAAAGAGCGAAAGACGCGGCGCGAGACCGTGGCGCTTCGGGTGAGGATGCTCGGGCGCTTTCATACGAGGACGTCGGGGGACTCAAGCCGCAACTCCACCGCATAAGAGAAATGATTGAGCTTCCGCTCCGCTATCCCGAGGTATTCGAGCGGCTGGGGATCGACGCGCCCAAGGGCGTCTTGCTTTATGGCCCTCCCGGATGCGGCAAGACGCTTATAGCGCGCGCAATCGCGCACGAAACCGAAGCGAGCTTTCATTCCGTGAGCGGCCCCGAAATCATTCACAAGTTCTACGGCGAGTCCGAGGCTCACCTGAGAAAGATATTCGAGGAAGCGACGCGAAAAGGGCCAAGCATAATTTTCCTGGATGAGATTGACGCCATCGCTCCCAGGCGCGAGCAAGTCGTCGGCGACGTGGAAAAACGCGTCGTCGCTCAGTTGCTGGCTTTGATGGACGGCCTCGCAAAACGCCGGAACGTGATCGTCATCGCCGCTACGAACCTGCCCAATGTTCTCGATCCGGCGTTGCGGCGTCCCGGCCGATTTGACCGTGAAATAGCGATCCCCATTCCAGACCGCAACGGCCGGCTCCAGGTGCTTCAAATACACAGCCGGGGAATGCCACTCGCCGAAGACGTCGCCCTGGAGCATCTAGCTGAGATCACGCACGGCTTTGTCGGCGCGGATCTCGAAGCGCTGTGCCGCGAAGCGGCTATGATTTGTTTACGCCGTATCCTGGCTGACGTCGATTTTGCGCTGGCTGACATCCCGTACGAGCAACTCGCGAAGCTCGAAGTTCGAATGGACGATTTCCTGGCGGCGTTGCGCGAAGTCGAGCCATCGGCCATACGAGAGGTCTTTGTAGAAGTCCCCGACGTGCGCTGGGATGACGTTGGCGGACTGACTCAGGTCAAGGAGCGGCTGGTGGAAGCGGTCGAGTGGCCGTTGAAATACGGCCGCCTCTTCGAGAGCGCGGGGATCAGACCCCCAAAAGGCATTCTTCTCGCTGGTCCTCCAGGATGCGGCAAGACGCTTGCGGCCAAAGCCATCGCGAATGAGAGCAGGGTGAATTTCATTTCGGTGAAGGGGCCCGCTCTTCTTTCGAGATATGTTGGAGAGTCGGAGCGGGGCATGCGGGATGTATTTCGAAAGGCTAAACAGGCCGCGCCCTGCATCATCTTCTTTGACGAGATAGACGCGCTCGTTCCAGTGCGCAGCTCGAGCGCAAGCGATTCGCACGTTTCAGAACGAGTTCTCAGCCAGCTTCTCGCGGAGATGGACGGCGTCGAGGAACTGAAAGGGGTTCTTGTGCTCGCGGCGACCAACAGGCCGGACATGCTCGACCCGGCTGTGCTACGACCGGGCCGCTTTGATGACGTTATCGATATTCCGGTTCCGGATGAAGAGGGGCGCGGGGAAATATTCAAGGTCCACCTGAGAGACAAGCCTCTGGAAGCAGCGATCGATGTCAACGATCTCGGACGAAAGACTGCGGGGTTCAGCGGCGCCGATATCGCCGGGGTGTGCGGCAAGGCCGCTCTGCGAGCCGTCCGCCGCGCGGTTGCTTCGCTAGAACAAGAATCGGCCCAGGAAGTAAGCGTGATTATCAAGGCCGGCGATATTGAAGCGGCTCTGGATGAGGCAACGCGGTTTCAGTTGAGTGAGCGGAACTGAGAGAGACGCAATGAGTGACGGCGGCGACAGTGTGTTCTATCTCTTTTGCGTGGCCCGTTCGGACTCGATACGGAATCTCGATGGGACGGGCATAGACGGACACAGTCCGTTATTCCAGTTGGATCAAGGCGGTATTACAGCCGTAATGAGCGCGGCTTCGCCAAGTGAGTTTTGTGGAGAGGCGGCGGAAGCCAGGATGCAAGACTTATCCTGGCTTGGATGGCGAGCTTGCAGGCACGAAGAGGTGATCGAGCGAATCGCCGCCCAATCCCCCGTCCTCCCCGCCCGCTATGGAACTCTTTTCACTTCGAAGGAGAATGTCGAGAAGCTGTTGAACAAGCATCACCGGGCAATTTCGGATTTCCTGGACGGCGTGGCCGGCAGAGGGGAATGGGCGGTCAAAGCCATGCTGCACAGAGTGCAAGCTACGAAGGCGCTTCAATCAGTTCATCTGACGCAACGGCAAGAATACCTGGCTTCCTGCTCTCCGGGACTGCGTTACTTTCAAGAGCATCGAATCCGTTTAGACGCCGAGAAGGATTTGAACCGGTGGCTGGGAGACGTGTGCAAGACGCTTGCGAACGATCTAAGCGCGCACTGCTCCGGCTTTCGCGAGCGCAAAGTGCGGCTGGATCAGGCGCCAGACGGCGGCGCGGATATGATTGTGAACTGGGCTTTTCTGGTGCCGGCGAGCGGAGTGGCCGGCTTCCAATCGAGAATAGCTCGGGCGAACGAGGACTATGCGGAGCAAGGTCTCGTTTTTGAAACGTCCGGGCCGTGGCCCCCTTACACCTTTTCGCCTTCGCTCTCGATGGAGCCGGAGATTTGACTTACTTGAGTTATTGCATCTTCCTCGACCCAAGGCCCAAAACGCCGTGGCTGACGCCGGGCGTTGACGGTCAACCTGTCTCGATTGTCGGCGGCAACGGCTTGAACGCCGCCGTTTCACTCACTGACGGAAGGGATCTCACCGCTGATGCGCCGCGAATTCTCGCTTATGAAAAGGCAATCGAGTCGTTTCATATTGAACGGACGGTCGTACCCATGCGGTACGGATGCGTGTTCAATGAAGAGGCCCAGATCATGCGGCTTCTTGAAGATAACCACGAGCAGTTTCAAGCCGCCCTCGAGGAATTGGAGGGTCTCGTCGAGATGGGCGTTCGTGTCCTCATCCCAATGCTGGAAAAAACCGCCGTGAGCACAACCGCGGAATCAACCTGCCGCTTGGCGCCTTCTTCGTCCGCGCCACGAGCAAAAGCCGGAGCGATTGTGTCGGAGGACAGCGGGGGCTGTTACCCAGAAAGCGGGAGAGCTTACCTGCTAGCCCGCAGGGACCGCTATGTTGAGAGAGACGGCATTGATAGCGCACAGGCCGTCTTGTCGGAGAGGATTTGCGGGCGTTTATCCGGTCTCTTTGTCCGGCGGAAGCAAGAGTCCTCCGTAATGGCTGGAAGCGTTTTACTGTCCCTTTATTTCCTTGTGCGCGGAAACGGCGTGAAGGATTTTCGCAACGCGTTCGGGGACTTGAACCACATTGAGGGCGCAAAGGTTCTGCTCAGCGGTCCCTGGCCCCCTTATAACTTCGTTCAACCGCGGGATCTTTATCTAGCCGTGAAGGAATCTCGTTCCAACCAGGGAATGGATTCTATGGAACGGATTCCATATTCACCAAACCAAGTGCTAAGTTCCCACCCAAAAGTTCCTTAGATCGTTGCCCCTTTTCTGAAGGTCAATGTCTCCGGCGCCTGGCACGTATCGTGCCTCTAAAAAGATGGAACGCCGGATCATATCCCTGTGACAACCACGGTGACTCCCTGTGAATATGAAAAGGAGGTAAGAAAATGGCGCGAGTAATGAAATCGACTGACTCATCCAGTTTGGCCGAGGTGGTGGACCGCATCCTTGACAAAGGTATCGTCATCGACGCCTGGGCCAAGGTGTCGCTGGTCGGAATCGAACTGCTTTCCATTGAAGCTCGTGTTGTGATTGCTTCGGTTGAAACATACCTGAAGTACGCCGAGGCAATCGGTCTGACCGCCAGCGCCGCCGCTCCGGCGTAATGTCCGGTCATAAGAGGATTCTCATCGCCTGGGGAGCGCCAGAGCGGTCAAGCAACAGCGCCCTCCCCTGTTCGCCAAGGGAGCTCTTTCTCCAGTTAATACGATCTCCCTTGGCGGAGAGTCCAATTTGTAAATTAATGAGAAGCCCGGCGATAGTTTTCTCAATCGCCGGCAAGAGACTGAACGGAGAGGAGGGAGTTATGGGTGCTTTGACCAACGATATGACTCGGTTGTGTGACGCAATAAACGGTATGCGAAATGCGCGATCCGCGATGATAAGGCAGTTAGAGCAAGCGACCAAGGATCGAAGAGCGGCGGTCAGCGAAATGCAGGCCGGCTTTTCCAGCGCGCATAGAGAAATGTCTAGACAGGCCCGAAGCGGCCGCCGCGCTTTCGTATCAAACCTGAAACGTACCGTAGCCGGCAGGCAGAGAGAGTTCAGGGCGGATCTGAACGGCGCTCGCCAGGCATGGTCCGGCAAAGGGCGCAAAGTATGACTCGGCTCATCCTGCCTGGCGCGCGAAAGGTCACAACGAACGGAGAGGTTACGGCGAGGGCGGCTTCCCGGCCGGCGAGGGGAGTTCTATACGCAGGCGTCGTGAGAGCTCTAGCGGAGAATTCGATTCGGCGGTTCAGCAAACAGCGCGCCGATAATCGAGGGCGGCGGTGATCGAACGAGAAGAAAGGAGGTTTTTCCATGGGCGCTCTAACCGATGACATGACTCGATTGTGCGGTGAGATACGCAGTATGCGGAAAGCGCGTTTTGCGATGAAGAGCGAGCTTGCTCGCGCAACCAAAGATCGCAAGGCCGCCGTCCGCAAAATGCAGGCCGGCTTCGCTAATGCTCACGGAGAAATGGCTAGAAAGACAAAGGCCGGACGAGAAGCGTTCGCATCCAACTTGAAGCGTGCTGTTGCACGAAAACGGCGTGAGTTCAGAGATGATCTCGCGGGTGCTCAGCGGGCGTGGTCCGGCGCGGCTTCGGCTCGGATCAGACCCGTTGAACCGGTAAAGCGGCAGTTCGCGGAACCGGAAGCCAAGGCAGGCCAAAAAGAGCGGGCGATGGCTCAACCCGCGGGCCTGTCCAAGCCCCAAGGAAAAAGAAAGGCGTAATCTCGAGCGAGCATACCGATGGCGCTTCAAACACAAATCTCCGGCGAATCCAGAGTGGCGGAAATCTCGTGCGCCTTTTGCCAGGGCCTGGGAACGGATCCGTTCGGGATCATGTCATCGCTTTCGACATGCTGCATATGTGGGGGCAGAGGCGTCGTCCGAGTGCGGGCCCCTCACACGGACTGCGCGCACTGTGGGGGAAGCGGGGCCATCAAAACGCTGACGTGCACGGCATGCGGCGGAAAGGGCAAGATTCCACTCCCTCCCGGCCCGACCTTTGTGTGCCGGGAGTGCATGGGAACCGGGGATGATCTTTCAGCGCCGTCAATGGCCTGTCTGAAGTGCCGGGGCCGAGGCTGGGTTTTTTCGGGCTTCCCCGAAAGTAGCGTCAATGCGATGAACCGTCGTCGAGCAACTCGCCTTTGACCGCGGCCTCGGAATGGAAAGGAGAAGAAAAGAAAATGAGCGGCCAAGCCCTGAGGAGCATACCGGCAACGACGGTGCGGATTCAGCCGGAAGGCGACAGCATCGTGCCCGAGCCAAGCAGCGAGTTCGTTGTGACGCCATTCGTCGAGGAGCTGACCGAACGGGCGCTCGCGTATTTGGAAGTGGGGTACGCGGTTCACTTCGCGGGCCCGGCGGGGACGGGCAAGACCACTCTGGCGTTTCACGTCGCCGCGAAGCTCGGCCGGCCGGTCACGCTGGTGCACGGCGACGATGAATTCGGCAGCTCAGATTTGATTGGAAGAGACTCCGGCTATCATAGGTCCAAGCTAATCGACAACTACATCCGTTCCGTCTTGAAGACCGAAGAGAACATGAACACGCTTTGGGTCGATAACCGGCTCACCACCTCCTGCCAGAACGGCCACACGCTCATTTATGATGAATTCAATCGGTCAAAGCCCGAGGCGAACAATCCGTTCCTCAGCGTTCTGGAAGAGAAGATCCTCAACCTGCCAAAACTGCGAGTAGCCGGAGAGGGTTATATCGAGGTGCACCCGGACTTCCGCGCCATTTTCACCTCGAACCCTGAAGAGTACGCGGGCGTTCACACCACCCAGGACGCCCTCATGGACCGAATGATAACGATCAGTCTGGGCCATTTCGATCGCGAGACCGAAATTGAGATCACTATGGCCAGATCCGGAATCTCGCGGAACAATGCCGAAAGGATTGTCGACGTGGTTAGAGAGATTCGGGGCATTGGCGTGAACAACCATCGGCCCACGATCAGGTCTTGTATCGCAATCGCCAAAATCCTCGCGAGCCGTGGCGGGCAAGCCCGCATCGACGATTCAACGTTCCAATGGGTGTGCCGCGACGTTCTCGACACCAATACCGCAAAGGTCACCCGGGACGGCCAATCGCTTCTGCGGGAGAAAGTGCAGGACGTGATTCAGCGACTATGCGGGCCCGATGCGAAACGCGCAAAGAACCAAGATGAAATCCCAGTGTTCGAAAAGGAGTCAACCGATGACCATACCCCGAAGAGGGCTCCGGGAAATTCGCACCCTTTCAGGAAGGGCTGACCAAGTTGTTCTCCCGTACAAGGCGTATATGCAAATCACCTGTCTCGAGATGGAGAAGCTCAGGCGGCAACGGGAGAAGAACAACGCGAGACAGCGGATTCTGGACCTGGACGCTCGCCTGGTGGAAATTGAGGCTGAGAAAGAGTTGCTTCTCAAGGCCGTTGGCGAGCGCAATAACGCCAAGTGCTTGGACGCGGCCGGCGCCGGCTCAAGGTCCGGTCATCGCGCGAGCACGGGCGGATTGAGGCTGAGATACTGAGGCTGGAATTCGGAGTTCAGCCTTTGGGCTGCTGCACGCTGAAGCGTGAACTCTAAACGGTTGCGATAGACCCAGCCTTGCGAACGGACGGCGGTGACCGGAAGGGAATAATAATGAAAATCATTTGTCTTTCCTGCGGACACAAGGTGAATCTGGACGACGCCTACGACAACTATGAAGGGCAGATCAAAGACTTCGTCTGCGGCGCAATCCTCGAGATCAAGACCGAGGACGGCAATCTCAAATCCGTCAATCTGGCTAGAGTGGAGCCAAATCAGTCAGGGCGGCGAGCCTTCGAGCACGCCGCGAATCGCCCGTTGAGGACTTAGTCTCATGGAGAACTGCCGCACCATCGCCCACCGGGCTATGCTCGTCCGCATACTGGAACTCAGCGACTCGGGCCTCGATCCGTCGCGGATTGCCGGTAACATACTCGACACGGATCGGGAAACCGCGTCATTCCGTGGACGGATTCTCATTGAGATCATCATTTCTTTCGCCCGGCAAGCCGATCGAGAGACAAATCCGTCTACTATCCACTCCTCCGCTAATGAAGGAAGCGTTCGCGCCGGCCGCGGAGAAACGCTCGATCGAACACTGAACGCAGGCGGCCTGGAGGATAAAAAGCCGATGCTTCAGGAAGAGCCGCCGGTGGATCTATTTGAGATTGTACATCTCTGAAGAAAGGAGTCGGGTTTCATATGTACAATCAAACAGCCCAGCGGAGCCGGAAGTATTTGTACGCAGTCGTAGCGGGCGGGCTTGAGACGAGTTACGACGCCCTGGGCATAAACGACAGTCCCGTCTACTCCATCCCCGACCGCCGCGTTTCGGCGGTTGTTAGCGACGTGTCTTACGAAAGGATTCGCCCCGAACGACGCTACCTCGCGGTGCACCAGCGGGTTCTGAGGCGGCTGATGGAAGAAACGACGCCCTTGCCAATGTCCTTTGGGATGATCGCGGACGGGTCAAACGAAATTCGAAAGATCCTCTCGCTCAACCAGGAGGGCTTCTACGAGCAGCTTCGCCGAGTGGAAGGCAAACAGGAGATGGGACTGCGTGTTGTGTGGGACGTGGAGAACATTTTCGAATTCTTCGTCAACGTTCACCCTGAGCTGCGCGCCGCCCGAGACCGATTGCGCGAGGGACAGCGGGCGCCAACACAGGAGGATAAGATTGAACTCGGCCGATTGTTCGAGCGAACGCTCGACGCCGACCGCGAAACATACGCGCGCCGGGTGGAGGAGATATTCTCCCGGCATTGCCGTGAGATCAAGCGGAACAAGTGCCGAAACGAACACGAAGTGATGAATCTGGCTTGTCTGGTGGGGCGCGAGTCGGGACCGGAGTTTGAGGCCATCGTGCTCGAAGCGGCTAAGCTATTCGATAATGACTTCTCTTTCGACTACAACGGCCCCTGGGCTCCCCACAACTTCATCGATCTGAACCTCAAGCTCTGATCCCAAGGCGTTAGGATACGATTATGCTGTTGGTCGACGACGTACTGCTTTTTCCAGTCACCAGTATTCTGTGGGTGTTCCGCGAGGTTCACGAGGCTGCCCAGCAGGAGCTCGGCAACGAGGCTGACGCCATCACGGCCCGGTTGAGCGAGCTATACATGAGGCTCGAGACCAATGAGATCACGGAAGCTGAGTTCGACGCTCAGGAGAAAACATTGCTCGATCGCCTAGACCGCTTGAGGGCTGATGAAGCCGGTCTGGAAGGCGATCGTGAGACGGGCGAGGAGCAGGACGAAATCGAAGAACGCTCCGCGCATTCAAATGGAGAGGCGTGGTTAAACCCCACGGCGCCGTCGAAGCCCGCAAAGCGAATCAACATTCCCGCCGATGAATCCGTGGATTATCGCCGAAGTGAGAAGGAACTGTCGCCCTTGCTTCATCCGTTCGGGCTCCACTGTCCAAGATGCAAGGCCGAGGTGACCGCAGCCCGCCATTTTCGGATCGCACGGCGCACCAATCTAATGGTCTATCGCTGCAAGCCATGCGGTTGCGTATACAACCTCTATACCGGGACTGCCTTTGGGGGAACACATCTGCGGCCTCAACAGGCCATCGCGTTATTGCGCGCGATCTCGAAGGGAGACTCCATCGCGGACATTGCCGCTGAGATCGGGGTTTGTTCGCGGACCGCCAAGAGTCTGGACAAGAAGCTTCGCGGTATGGTCACCAAACAGACCGCCGCGTTCCGTAAGACCAAGGGGGCGAAAGCGTAAGGCATGGCTATACCTGCTTTCTTGATCCGCCGGCGCCGGCGATTGCTGCTGTTTGGCGGCAAAGGAGGCGTCGGTAAGACCACGTGCGCCACGGCGACGGCGATTATGCTGGCCAAGAGCGCGCCCGAGAGCCTCTTCCTGTTAGTCTCGACCGACCCGGCTCACTCGCTGGCTGACGGTTTTGCCGGCTCTCCCTCGCCCGCCAATCTGAAGACCCTCGAACTCGACGCCGGGCAGGCGCTCGCGGTATTCAAGGAAAAACATGGATGGAAGCTAAGGGAGATGGCTCGGCGCGGAACGTTCCTGGACGACGACGACATTCAACGGTTTCTCGATCTTTCGCTTCCCGGTCTTGACGAGCTTATGGCCTTTCTGGAGATCGCCGCATGGGTCGAGTTGCAAAGCTACGAGTGCATAGTCGTGGACACTGCCCCCACGGGACACACGATGAGACTCCTGGGAATGCCCGGCCTTATTCTCAGATGGCTTAAGGCGCTCGATTCGTTGTTGGCCAAGCACCGCTACATGAAGATGTTGTTCGGCGGCCGCTACTACAAGGATGAAGTGGACGGGCTGCTCGAAGATCTGGCGCGGTCGGTGAATCGGATGAAGGCGCTGCTGCGGGATCCGGTCCGCTGCTCGTTTGTGCCCGTGATGATCGCCGAGGCGATGAGCATCCGCGAGACGTCGGGAATGGCGAGCGAGCTTGAACGCATGAAGTTGCCGATCGCGGATGCGATTATCAACCGCCTTTACCCGGATAATGACTGTACGGTCTGTACCCGTGAGCGCGCGCGGCAGATGAAGGAGCTGAAGGAGCTTTTTTGCGATGCAACCTTGTCCGCATACGAGTTCTGGGGAGTCCCGCTTTACGCATCGGAGGTTCGCGGACTTGGGCCGCTTGAAACGTTCTGGGACAGCGCCGTGGCTCTCAGCGAAGAGGAACCGCTTGAAACCTCAATCGCTCTGGAAACCCCGGCGCCTTCGATACACGCGGTCGAATTCGCGGCCCAACATCCCTCGCCTGAAGCGAGGCTCTTGATCTTCGCCGGCAAGGGCGGCGTTGGGAAGACTACGCTGGCCTGCGCCACAGCCGCCCGCCTGGCTCAAGAAGGAAAGAAGGTGCTTCTCTTCTCGACGGATCCTGCTCGCTCTTTGCCGGCTTGCCTGGATGCGCCGGTGGCTTCAGCCCCCACACGCCTGTCTTATGGGTTGTGGGCCATGCAACTGGACGCTGAGGCGGAGTTTGAGGCGTTGAGAGCGTTGTACGCCGCCGAACTGAAGGAATTCCTTGACTCGCTCTTTGACAATATGGACTTGCGGTTTGACCGCGAAGTAATGGAACAGTTTTTGGACCTCTCGCCTCCCGGTCTGGACGAGGTGATGGCGCTGACCCGGGTGATGGATTTTCTGGGCCGGGATCAATATGAGATCTTCGTGCTTGATTCGGCTCCGACCGGCCATCTGATTCGATTACTGGAGCTGCCGGAGATCATAGACCAGTGGCTCAAGGCGTTCTTTGGACTCTTCCTGAAATACAAACGCCTGTTCCGCCTGCCCAGGGTCTCGGAGAAGCTGGTGGAGATGTCGCGGGGACTCAAAACGCTGAGGACGTTGTTATGCGACTCCGCCAGGGTAGCGCTTTATGCCGTCAGCATTCCGGCCGAGATGGCTCTTGAAGAAACCAAGGACCTGATGGCCGCTTGCAAGCGGATGAGAATCAACGCGCCGGTGTTATTCCTCAACCTCGCCACGCCCAACGGCGAGTGCCGTTTGTGCTCGGCGCTGTATCGGCGTGAGTCGCTTGTAATGAGCGGATTCAAGCAGAGCTTTTCCACGCAGCACCACACGTTGATCTACCGTCAGGGAGAGCTTCGCGGTCTCGAGCGGCTTGGCGACCTGGGGTGGAGCCTGTACCAACCCGCGCAAAAGGAGCCGCTCGCACGCGGAACTCCAAAACAAGGAGCTTATGCACGGTCTTTCGCTCAATGACGCCGAGCGCGTTTCACTCTGCGAGACGCTCGACCGCATCCTAAACAAGGGCGCCGTCGTGGCCGGCGAGTTGACTCTCTCCGTCGCCGGCATAGATCTCATTTATCTCAACCTTCACCTGGTGCTTACTTCAATCGAAGGCGCGCGAGACAAAACAACGAATGGCTTGATGGAGAGTCTTTGAA
>JAHFUG010000009.1:22648-42607 GCA_023265195.1 Blastocatellia bacterium
GAGCTTTTGGAGCGCCAGGCGATCCGGCGCATCGACGCCGGGTCGCTGAGCGAGGTTCAGATCGAGAGGCTGGGAATAACCTTGATGAAACAGGCCCAGGAGATTGACAGGCTCCGGCGTGAGTTCGGTCTCGAAGAGGAAGACCTTAATGTCGACCTCGGCCCTCTGGGAACACTGCTGTAATCAGACGGCGATCGTAGGAGACACCATGATGCAGCAATCAGGCATGCCACATGCGGTCCAGACCACTACGCTGGCGGATGTGCTCGAGCGCGTGCTGGACAAGGGGATCGTAATTGCGGGCGATATCAAGATCAAGCTCGTAGACATCGAGCTACTCTCCATTCAAATACGCCTGGTCATCTGCTCGGTGGACAAAGCCAAAGAAATGGGTATGGACTGGTGGGTCAACCACCCGATATTCAGCTCGCACGCTCAGCAAGGACTCTTGCCTGATTCGCTTGCCGCAATCGAGGAGAGAGTAGCCAGATTGGAGACCTCCGCCGCCACGAATGCGAATGTGAGCGGCTAAATCTATCGGGCAAGCGTTGCCCCGCAAGTGAGGCGTTGACTTGAAAAGCGATGAGAATCGCCGATGGGCGCAGGTTTCGCCGCGCGGTTGCGTGTGCTGCTTACGGCTAATACGCATCACGTCTTCCAGGTCTTCCATCTCAAGCGTATCAATATTCAACGAAACTAGACTCGCGGGAAAAGAACCGATTGAAGCAAGGGACTCTTCGATGACTCACAAGCTCAAAGCACGCCCTCGACTCTTCCCAAGCTCTATGCGGAACACCCCATTCTGATCCGAGCGGGCTGGCGGCTCTTACACGGGAGTGGCGCGCATTGCCACGGTAGCCGGTGCGGAGAATCGCCTCGGGCCTCTATGCAGGGTTATACACAACCTGAAGTTACGCACGGTCCATTTGCCCGTGGTTATCTTGACCACTTCCGCCGACGAGCAGGAGATTCTCAAAATGTACACGCTGCGTTGCAGTTCATACATAGTCAAGCCGGTCGACTTCGCGCAGTTCGTGCGGGTGATTAAGTTGATCAGCGAGTATTGGTTTACCGTTGTCGTCCTGCCGTCTTGAGAAACCCTCAGGAGTTCAGGATGCAGGAGTCGGAATTCGGCATTCAGGAATCAGGATTCGCGATTCAGTAGAAGCTACTTACACCAAATGACAAATGACAAGTGACAAAACTAGCCCGTTGTGGCGTGACCAGTCTCGCTTGTTATCACCTCACGGCGCTCTCCCTTTCCATAATGACCATGTGTTCCCCTCGGCTCACCATGCCCACCAGAATAAAACCGGCCGCAAGAGCTTCGGAAACTTCTTTCTGCAAGGTCGAGGTGAGAGTCGTCGCGAGGAGTTTATATTCATACTTATTCACAATCTTCGGAGGCCGCTCCATAATGATCACGATCTCGTCGCCGCCTATGATTTGCTTCTTGGAGATCATCGTCCGCGCAAGCAGGCGAAAGCCACCTTCGGCCGACTCGTTCAGTTCCTTCTGCATCGTACCCGTCCGAGTCGTCGCGAGAAGCTTGTACTTATAGGTGTCCGGTGGTTGCGCCACGCGCTCGAGAAAAAGCGCCATCTCAGAGCCGCTCGTCGGAGAGCCGACTAGAATCCGGTAACCTTTGGACGAGGCTTCGTCCAGTTCTTTCTGCATGGTTGACGTCTTGGTCGTCGCCAACAAGTGATACTGTTGCTCGGACTCTGTCTTTGATTGCCGAGCCGGAGCAGTAAGAGCCAGCGTCAAAAACACTGCCGTCAAAGTGATCGTCTTCATGCCTTTCATATCATCCTCCAGGTGAAACGTTACGCAGTTTCCATCCGCTTACTTGGGTTTAGATGTCCCCATACGTTGCCGAATCGATTCCGGAACGGGCCAGCTTACTCTGCCTTCTTTATTGTAGATGCCGACCACCAATTCGATCTCCCGCACGGAGTCTGAAAACACCGGCGCTCCCTTGTCGTCGAGCAAAGGAAACACAACCCAAAAGACGTCATAGCTATAATCCCGTTGAGCCACGCCGGCCAGTGCTTTCACTTTTTTCAACGCGGGAGTGCTGACCCCCGTTAGGGCTCCCGGCGCGCCCACTTTCAGCCCTTTGGGTTGGAGAATCGCCCGCCAATCCAGGGGAATCACTCCCGAACCTTCTCGCGGATCGATCTCGACCAGAAACACGGTCCCCGTTTTTGCCTCGGCCTCCGCTTCAGCCACCAGAGCCTTCGTTTGTTCATCGCTGAGGCGCATGCGAAGCTGCTCGAGCCTGGCGGTTGCTCGAATGACCTCCGGGGAAAGCCAGGTCGCGCGCAGTTTGTAGTTATACGAACGCTCGGTATGGATAACGCGGAAATCGAAATGGCCCCCGACGGTTCCGTTGACTCGCATCGCCTTCCCGGCCTTGACGGCTTCGTCCGCCGTCCAAGATAGATATGATTCCTGCTGAGACCGAGCCTCGGCGCCTCCAAGGGAAATCAAAGCGCAAAGCCAGACAATGCGGTTGAGTATCTTCATAGCTGGACTCCTTTTCCCGTACGCTGAGGTTGAGAGACCGTGCGGAATTTAAGCAAAAAGGATCGTGCACCGCAGTCCGGAATCGCCGGGTGCAGATTATGATAGCAGTCCGCGGTTGTCAAGATAGATTGATGGGAATGATGGGAATGATGGGAATCCCGAAGCCATTTAAAAGTCTATCCGCAATGGTGTGAGTTCTCTGGCGAACTCTACGTTCTTCTCTCCTTTGGGAAACGCTGCTCTTGTCGAACGATTCCCGTTTATCCACCGGCGGTGGCGCAGCCGCATCAACATATCGAAACTTTATTCTTGATCCAGTGTTTCGGCGATTCTCTTTAGCAGGGCGTCGGCAGTGAATGGCTTCGCCAGGAATGAATGGACTCCGGCCCTGGACGCCTCCATCAGTTTCTCATTGTCGGCCAGGCCGCTCGCCGCGATTATTCGGACGCCGGAATTCATTTTTTGCAGCGCGCGGATCGTGGCGGGGCCGTCGAGATAAGGCATCATCATATCGGTCAGCACCGCCCTTATCTCGTCGCGGTTCTGCGCATAAAGAGCGACCGCTTCGGCGCCGTCGCCGGCGACCAATACCTTATAGCCATAAGCCTCGAGGGTGCCTCGAGTGATTTCGCGGATGGATGCCTCATCATCCACCACCAGTATCAACTGGCCGTTGCCGAATCGAACCTGTTCTGGCGCGGCCTCCTCGTGAGCCGAGGTGAACGAAGAATCAGCCGGCAAATACACCTTGAACTGAGCGCCCCGGCCCGTTTCGCTGTAGACGTTCACGAAGCCGCCGTGGCTCTTCACGATTCCCAGCACCGTTGACAGGCCGAGGCCCGTTCCCTTGCCGAATTCCTTTGTCGTGAAGAAGGGATCGAATATGCTGTTGATGATATCGTGGGGTATTCCGGCGCCGCTGTCGGCCACGGTGATCAAAACGAATTTTCCGGGCCGGGCGTCAATCTGCATCTGAGCGTAGTTCTCGTCAATGCTAACATTGGCGGCTTCGATCTTGATCTCCCCGCCGGCGGGCATCGCGTCGCGCGCGTTCACGCACAGATTCATCAGCACCTGATGCAACTGGGTTGCGTCGCCGAGGACCGGCCATGCCGTCTCCGGTATGAAGAATCTTATGTCGATGGACTTGGGTAGCGTGTCCTTCAATATCTTGACAATATCCCTGATCAAGTGTTTCGGATGCAGTGAGATTCGCTCGCCCTCTATCCCTCGCGCGAACGACAGCACTTGCTTGACCATGTCGGCTCCGCGTTCCGCGTTCGACTGCAATACCGACAGAACACGCTGGCTTTCTTCGTCCTTGAATCTAAGCCTGAGAAGATTCATCGCCATGATGATCGGCGAGAGAATGTTGTTGAGATCGTGGGCTATTCCACCAGCCAGGGTTCCGATGCTCTCCATTCGCTGGGCCCTGAGAAACTGCGCCTCCAGCTTCTTGCGTTCGGTGACGTCGGTGTTAATAACAAGCACGGATTTTGCTTTGCCCTGGTGGTCGCGGACGAGAGTCCAACGGCCTTCGACGAAGACTTTCTTTCCATCTCTTGAATACTGAATCATCTCCCCGGTGAACTCGCCATGCTCGAGTACTGTCTTGAACGCTTCTTCAAACCGCGTGGCGTCGCCCTGATACAGAAGATCGCCGATGGCCTTGCCTATTACTTCCTCCGACTTCCAGCCGTACAACCGTTCGGCGCCTTTGTTCCAGAAGAGCACGCGATGATCCAGATCGCGCACCAGAATAGCCTCTTGCGCGTGATTCAAGAGCGCCGCTTGTTCGCGCAGCCGCTCCTCGCTCTGAACGCGCAAAGAAATGTCCCGGAGTATTACGGTGTAGAGTTTGTTGTCGCCGGAGCCACTCTGTGAAATAGAAGCTTCGAGCGGGAACTCTTCCCCGTTCGACCGCAAGCCCGCGATTGCTCCGAGCGAGCCCATCGACCGCGCCGTCACGTTGGTTTGGCCGAATGTCCGCACATGATGTTTATGGGCTCCGCGAAACTGGTCCGGAATAAACTGTCCTATGGGCCGGCCTACGGCGGCTTCCGCCTTGCACAGAAACATCTTTTCCGCGGCCGCGTTGAACATTGTGACGCATTGGTCTGGGCCAATAGTAATTATTGCGTCCATCGCCGAGGCCAGTATGCTCTCGTAGCGCGCCAGGGATTCTTCCACGGCTGCTTCCACTCGAGCAATCTCCGTTATGTCGACGCCGATGGCGGCCCAAGCCCCGGCCCCATTCGTATTGTTGAGGCGGGTGAGGCTCCAAAGAAACTCGCTGTTCGAACCGTCGCCGCTAACCATTCGAGCGCGTATGCGGCCTCCCGATTCGCCTATTGTGGAATCGAACTGGGTTTCAACCTGATCCGGCGAACCAGACGCGGAAAGCATCTCGGCGAAGGGACGCCCGCGGATCTCTCCGGCTGCGCGGCCAACCAATCTTTCAAATGCGGGGCTCACATTAATCACCCGTCGCTCCGCATCGAGGACAACGATCGAAATGGCGCCGCTTTCGAGAAGCGCCGCGCCCATGCTCTGGTCGATATCCGTTTCTATAGCCATGAAAAGCCCGAATATGTTTAGCCGGGTTCCCAGAAGCTTATCAGGGGGAATTGCAAACCAAAAGCGGGACACGACAAACCACGAAGCTCACGAAGCATGACTGCGCCAGCTCCGAAGAAAAACAGGAACGGAATTCTCGTTGTGATCTCGTTACATCAAGTTCAGTGGATCCACTTCAACGGAAATTGTCCTCGGTTTGCGGCCGGCTGAGGCCGCGCGCGCCGTTGCCGCATCGAGCGCTTCACGAGCCTGGGCGCGGCTTCCAGCTTTGATCAAGACCTGAAAGCGATACTCGCCCTTTAGCCGTGGTATCGCCGCCGGAGCCGGGCCCAACACCCGAACGTTCAAGGCGCGCGCCGCTGCCCGCAAATCACGCGCAAAGTCGCTCGCCGTGTCGGCGGCCCGCTGTCTGTCCTTGTCGCGAACGCCGATGTTGATCAGGGCGGTGAACGGGGGATAGTGCATCGACCGCCTGAACTCTATCTCGCGATTGTAGAATTGCTCGTAGTCCTGCGACTTGGCCGCCATCAGCGCGTAATGAGAAGGATGATAAGTTTGAATGATCACGCGGCCGGGACGATCGCCACGTCCGGCGCGCCCGGCTACCTGCGTCAGTAATTGAAAGGTCCTCTCCGCCGATCGAAAATCCGGGAGCGAGAGCCCAACGTCAACCGAGACCACGCCGACAAGAGTCACGTTGGGGAAGTCATGACCTTTCGCTATCATCTGGGTTCCAACCAGCAGATCGGTCCCGCCGGAATGAAATTCCATCAGTATATGCTCGTAGCCGCCTCGCCGCCGCGTCGTGTCGCGATCCAGCCGCGCGATTCGCATCGCCGGATACATCTCCTTCAAGCGCTCTTCCAGTTGCTCCGTTCCTTCGCCGGCGTAGTGAATGTACTGCCCGCCGCACGCGGGGCACCTGTCCGGAGCCGCGCTGATGTAGTTGCAATAATGGCACTGAAGACTCGTGTTGTACTTGTGATACGTCAGGGTTACGTCGCAGTTGACGCAGTGAATTGAAAGCCCGCACGAGCGGCACAACAAGAATGAAGAAAAGCCACGCCGGTTGAGCAGTATCATGATCTGCTCGCCTCGGGCGAATGTCTCCTCTATCGCGGCCTTCAACTCGTCGGAGAAAGTTTGCTGCTTGCCGTGGCGCTTGAAGACATCGCGCATGTCCACGGTCTCGACATTCGCCAGCGGCCGGCCGCCGATTCTCGACCCCAGGCGAATGTACTTGTACTTGCCCGACCGCGCGTTGTGGAACGATTCAATCGAAGGAGTAGCCGACCCGAGCACGGCGACCGCCCCGGCGCGCGCGGCTCTGACTATCGCGGTGTCTCGTCCGCTGTACCGAGGGTTCTCTTCCTGCTTGTATGAAGAATCGTGCTCTTCGTCAACAACAATGACGCCGAGGTTATCCAGCGGCGCGAACACGGCCGAGCGAGTGCCGAGGACCACGCGGGCCTCGCCTTCTTTGATGCGGCGCCATTCGTCTCTGCGCTCACCGTCCGAAAGGCTCGAGTGAAGCACCGCGAGCTGATCGCCGAACTGAGCCCGCAGCCTCCTCGAGAACATGGGCGTAAGCGATATCTCCGGCGCCAGCATCAACGCCGTCCGGCCAAGATCAACCGCCTCGCGCATCGCTCTCACGTAAATCTCGGTCTTGCCACTGCCGGTTACGCCGTGCAAGAGAAAGGCCGAGTAGGTCTTGCTTTCGACGCCGGCGACAAGCTGATCCACGGCGTTCTTCTGATCGGCTGTGAGCGTGACGGAATCCTCCGAAGCCCTAGGCAAGTGCGCGAGCGGATCGCGCCTTACCTCGCGAGCGAAGACTTCGACCACGCCTCGTTTCTCGAGAGTACGCACGACCGAAGCGGAGACGTCCGTCCGAGTAAGTAGTTCACCAAGGGCGATACTCTCTTCTCCCGATGAAAGCTCGTCGATCACCTTGCGCTGCTGTTCGCTCAGACCTTTGCCTGGCGGTTTCCCCGAGGCGTTCTCGCGAGCCAGGCTCAGTTCCGAACTCCCGGCGCCGTCCGGACGGCGGTTCGCAAACGGCCCCTCTTCAAATTCGCCCCTGCGCATCGTCCAGGCTTCGGAAAGGCGAACCGCGTTTTGTAGCTTGGGCACGAGGCGGCTCTCGCCGGCCCGCCTGATCACTCGCACGAAGGACAGTTTCTCGAGTTCCCGGATCAACGCCGCTACAGTAGCCGGCTTCAGATGGGACAACGTCTGCTCGATCTCGCCGGCCTCGGCTGAGCCTCGTCGAGAGATCGCCTCGAGCGCTTGCTTCTGAGACGCCGTCAGCTTTTTCTCGTTCGGGTTAGTCAGCGCGGATACGCCCGGCTCGGTTATGGTTATTAGCTTTTCAGCCGAGTCGGCGGCCCCGGCTGGCAACGCGGCCTTCAAGCACTCGCCCCAGGAGGCGTAGTAATAATCCGCCATCCATCGTGTTAGCTCGAGCATCTCCGATGAAACAACCGGCTCTTCGTCGATCAACTCCTCGACTTCTTTGATGTCATTCTCATCAATGCCCTCCGGTTTCAATTCGTGAAGCGCGACGATGAAGCCCGTCGCCATCTGCTTGCCAAGCGGAACCGCAACGCGGCGCCCAACGCCGGCATGCCGCGACATCTCGCCCGGCAGGCGATATGTGAAGGTTTGACGAAGACCGACTGCAACCGCGACCTCTGCGTACATCGGCGGTAATTGTATCGCAGCGCGAACCGGAGATGAATCGCCACAAAGAAGCGCGAGGACCACAAGAAACAAAAAACTGAGGGGAAAGAGAAAACGACAAAGACGAAGAAAAGAACGAAAGAGAAGGACCAAAGACAAGAAAGACGAAAAGGAGACTAAACGAAGCATCGCGCAGCTACTTGTTCGAAGGCATTCCGCGCATTTTCATTTATCGTATCGCGCGGCTACTTGCTTGAAAGCCTTCTTGTCCATCTTTTCCCATTTATGTGGCTCTTGCGCCTTTTTGCGGCTTGATCTCCCTGACACATTCGGCGACACGCGTTCCCATCTCGAAGGTTGTACGCCAGTCAGATTGGTCCTCGACGAGGTCGCGGGTGCGAAAGCCTTCCGCAAGCGTCTTTTCGACGGCTCGCTCGATCGACGCCGCTTCGTTGTCGAGATGGAACGAATGCCGGAACATCATCGCCACCGATAAGATTGCGCCGAGAGGGTTCGCGATTCCGCGCCCCGCGATGTCCGGAGCGGATCCATGCACCGGCTCAAATAAACCAACCGCGCCGCCAATGCTCGCCGACGCCAACAGACCGAGCGAGCCAACCACCGCGCCAGCCTCATCGGACAAAATGTCGCCAAACATGTTCTCCGTCAAGATCACATCAAAGCTCGAAGGCCTGGACACTAGCGCCATAGCGCACGAATCAACATATTGATGTTCGATCTCTACGTCAGGATAATCCTCAGCGATGCGGCTGACCGTCTGCCGCCACAAACGTGAGCACTCCAGAACATTGGCTTTGTCTACCGACGTGACCTTTGAACGACGGGCGCGAGCCAACTCGAAAGCCATCACCGCGACGCGTTCGATCTCGCCTGCGTTATAGCGCATCGTATTGAACGCCTCGGGACTACACTCGCCAGAACTCGCGCCGCGCGGCTCGCCAAAATAAAGGCCGCCCAGCAACTCCCGCACGATCAGTACGTCGGTTCCTTCCACGATGCTTCGCCGCAACGGGGATGAACCAAGGAGAGATTGAAAGGCCACGGCCGGCCTGAGATTCGCGAACGCGCCGAGTTCACGTCGAAGCCCCAGCAGTGCGCTCTCGGGCCTCGCTTCAAGCGGAAAGGCGTCAAACGCGGGATCGCCTACGGCGCCCATGAGTACAGCGCTGGACGCCAAACAGGCTTCCAGCGTCTCATCCGGCAACGGGACGCCGAAGCGCTTTATCGCGCTTCCGCCAATCTCTTTGAAGCTCAAGTCGAGGCCGTGGCCGAAGGCGAGAGCGGCTGCTTCGAGAACGCGCATCGCCTCGGCCGTGACCTCCGGACCTACGCCGTCACCAGGCAACACTGCGATCTTCAATAACACGGCGCTAATCTCGTTTGATATGACAATCGCCACCGTCGCAATGAATGTACGGGCGGCCGTCCCTGGCCGCCCCTCTTTCCAAGACGATCACTCGTTAATCGAAAAGCGGGATTGTATCTGAAGGTCATTTCCACTCCGGCACGCAGCGTCGGAGAAGTTCTCACGACGACCGATCTTTGTCTGAAAATCGATTGTGGCTAAGAGAGGGCGGCCACGCTACGCCTGCGCTTCCCGTTTTCGAGCCACGTAAGACAGCAGTCCGCCCGCTTCCAGTAATTCATTCACAAACGGAGTGAGCGGAGTAAATTCGCGGATCGCGCCAGTTGTGTGATTGCGGACGACCCCACCTTCGAGATCCAGTTCCATCTCATCGCCGTCCGACGTTTCCTCGGCGAGACCCGGACACTCGACCGCGAGAAATCCGTTGTTGAGCGCGTTGCGGAAAAAGATTCGCGCGAATGTCGTTGCAATGACCGCCGCCACGCCTGCGCCGCGCAACGCCCAAACGGCGTGTTCCCGCGACGAGCCGCAGCCGAAGTCCTCTCCCGCAACGATGAGGTCGCCGGGCCGTACGCGCGAGACAAACTCCTTCGATATGTCCTCCATTGCGTGTCTCGCAAGCTCGGCTTCGTCGTGCGCGGTCAAGTATCGCGCCGGAATTATCTCGTCCGTGTTTATGTGGGCCCGGCTGAATACGTGCGCTCGACCGCTGATCATACTCCCCACAGGCACTCCTCTTCGCGCTCCGGTTCGCGCACCATCTGCAAGGCGAAGCTATCCTCGATGGCTTCGGCGGAATGAATGAATCCCGATGGGATGATGACCGCTTCATTGCGGCGGACTACGAGTTCGCTGTTTGCGATGCTCATTCGCCATGCGCCCCTTAGCATACAGATCATTTGATCGTCGGACGCGGCCACGGCGCTCACTCGCTCGCCTTTCCCGACCTGAAGGCTCATCATGCGCACTCGCTCACCGGTGGGCAGGTGATCCTGCACCGGCACGGGCAAGAACCGCCGTTCGAAGGAATCCCAGTGGTAAAGCTTCATGATCAAAATTACTCCTTTTGCATTGCGGCGGCTTCGGTGCGAGGCGCCGGGGCATTGAGATCCGGCGCGTGGTCCAGAAAAATACGCGGGTCGGTGATGCAGCCCGTGATCGCCGACGCCGCAACGGTCGCCGGACTGGCCAGGTAGACCTCCGCTTCCGGGTGTCCCATTCGCCCAACGAAATTACGATTCGTGGTCGAGATGCATCTCTCCTTGCGCCCGAGCACTCCCATATGGCCGCCAAGACAGGCGCCGCACGTGGCGGTGGAAACCACACAGCCCGCTTCTGAAAAAATTTCAAATAAGCCTTCCTTGAGCGCCTGCCGCCATATCGCCGAAGTAGCCGGAACAACGATCGCGCGAACGCCGCGAGCCACATGTCTGCCCTTGATTATGCGGGCGGCTTCGCGCAGATCTTCGATTCGAGCATTCGTGCACGATCCAATGTACGCCTGATCGATCGCGACCGGCTCGACCTCGCCGATGAATCGTCCGTTCGAAGGAAGGTGAGGCAGGGCGACTATGGGCTCGAGCGATGAAGCGTCTACGTCGAACACCGATGAATACTCAGCGTCTTCGTCGGACGAATAGACGGTGAAGTCCCTGGCCGTTCGCGCGCGGACGTAAGAGGCCGTTGTTTGATCGGCTTCCATTATGCCGCTCTTGCCTCCAGCTTCCACGGCCATATTGCATATGGTCATGCGCGCTTCCATTGAAAGCGAATCAATGCAGGATCCGTGATATTCCATCGCGCGGTAACGGGCTCCATCGACGCCGATCATCGATATGACATAAAGAATCAAGTCCTTCGAATAAACGCCTGGCGGCAACGCCCCGCTGACATTGAAGCGCATGGTCTCAGGCACCTTGAACCATAGCTCTCCAGTTGCTAGCGCCGCCGCCAAGTCCGTCGAACCGACCCCCGTCGCGAATGCTCCGAATGCGCCGAGGGTCGTCGTGTGCGAGTCTCCGC
The DNA here is from genome assembly GCA_023265195.1 of Blastocatellia bacterium. Lineage (GTDB taxonomy): Bacteria > Acidobacteriota > Blastocatellia > UBA7656 > UBA7656 > QHVH01. The sequence goes on from JAHFUG010000009.1 coordinate 33,849, forward strand.
ATATAGCCGTCTGGCCCGGCAGGATGTGCCCACGCTCCGGGACCAGGGCGTGACATATTCCGTGATCGCCAAGCTCGTAGTAGTTCTCTATGCCCTGTTCTTTGACCCACTCGCGAAGCTTCCTGGTTAGCTCCGCCGTCTGAATGTCTTTGTTAGGCACGAAGTGATCCGGCGTGACCACGATGCAACTCGGATCGAATACCCGAGTGATTCCCATCTTGGCCAGCATGTTCACCGCGGGTGGAGTCGTAACTTCGTGCGCGACTATCAAATCGATTCGGGCGTTGACTATCTCACCCGGGCGCACGGATTCGCGGCCCGAATGCGCGCACAAAATCTTCTCTGTAATGGTCATTGGAATAGTCATAAGATTTCGTCGGATAACTGCTCGCTTTTCGGTATACCGCGGGCATTCGCGGTAACGTCAGCCTGTCGCATTGCAATTCGTTCAACTCAAGAGTTGCGGCGTGCCTGCAATCTCACCCGTGCAGCCGGATACAGACTAGCCAAGGGTTCCGCCCTTGATGTCCCAAGTGCGGAGTTCGGAGTGCGGAATTCGGAGTGCGGAATGCCGGATCACGCGGTGGTCCTCGGCTGAAACGCGAACAGAATTCTCATAACGATCGGCATGAACGACTAAGGGGGCGTAGAAAAAATGAGTTCCCTTTTTTCGAGGGAGTTCACCGCGGAGCCGCAGAGAGGGGCTTACTCTCTGCGGCTCTCTCGGCGATCTCTGCGCCTCCGCGGTGAAGTCCTCACTTCACCGGCGGTCCTCATCTCGTGCTGCCGCATAACTCAAAATTAAAAGTTGTTTTGTACGCCTCCTTAAGGCCTGCGCTACTTCGGCGCTTCGTCACGCGGCGCTCGCCTGACGGGTTTCATCACGGATAATGTCGGCGATCTGAGCGTCTTCAACGACCTTTATCTCGTCAGCCAGCGTGACAAAGCGGCGGTATATTCGATCCATCTCGCGGCGTTCGAACCGGTATCCCAGCTCCTCACACTTCAAGGCCAGGGCGTGGCGGCCCGAATGTTTGCCCAACACGAGGCGGCTGTCCGGGACGCCCACGGATTGGGGCGTCATAATCTCGTAGGTCGTCTTGTTCTTGATCATTCCATCCTGATGAATGCCCGCTTCGTGCGCGAACGCGTTTCGCCCGACTATGGCCTTGTTGGGCTGAACGGCTACGCCGGTGCTCTCGGTCAACAACTGGCTTGCGGGAAAAAGTTCTTCGGCCGCAACCGCCGTTTCAAACGGCATGACGTCACCCCGCGTCTTGAGCGCCATCACTATCTCTTCCAACGACGCGTTGCCCGCGCGCTCGCCGATGCCGTTGATCGTGCATTCGACTTGCCGCGCTCCGGCCTCGAGAGCCGCGATTGTATTCGCGACCGCCAGTCCGAGATCGTTGTGACAATGAGCGGATACAGTTGCGCGGTCTATGCCGTTCACCCGCGTCCGGAGAGTTTCGATTATCCGCGCGAACTCGCGAGGAGTTGCGTAACCCACCGTGTCCGGAATGTTGATGGTTGTCGCGCCTTCTTCAATCACCGCCTCGACGACGGCGCAAAGGAAGGCGAGATCGGTTCGGGTCGCGTCTTCAGGAGAGAACTCGACGTCATTGCAAAGCGACTTCGCGGCGCGAACCGCGGCCCGGGCCTGAGCGAGAGCTTCCTCGCGCGTGAGCTTCAATTTATGTTCGAGATGAATGTCGGACGTCGCCAAAAAAGTGTGTATCCTCGGCTTGGCCGCCTGTTTGATGGCGTTCCAGGCGCATTCAATATCCCGCTCCGTGGCGCGGGCCAGAGCCGCGATCACGGGGCGGCGAACCTGCGCGGCGATCGCTTTCACCGCGTCAAAGTCGCCTTCGGATGCTATGGGAAAGCCCGCTTCTATGATGTCGACTCCCAGCCGGTCGAGTTGCCGCGCGAGGGTCAGCTTTTCATTCAGGTTCATGCTGCAGCCCGGCGACTGCTCCCCGTCCCTCAACGTCGTATCGAATACCAGAACGCGATTGCGCGCCATGCACACCTCCAAGTCACGTGGCGCCTGATGAGGCCGTGATCCTATCCGGATCGCGGATCAAAGTCAAAGTTATAATTCTTCGGATAGCATATTATTTTACTTATGCTATAATGCGAACCCGTTGCGGGTCGAAGTTTCGTGAATAAGGGAGGGGTCTTTGGATATCTTTCAGCTAGAGGTCTTTTTGAGCGTTGCCCGCGAAAGAAGTTTCTCGCGAGCCGCTGAGAAGTTGTACCGAACTCAGCCGGCGGTGAGCCAGGCAATCCGAAAGCTCGAAACCGAGCTTGGCGAATCGCTCTTCGACAGGTCCTCGCGCGACGGAACCCTGACCGACGCGGGCCGGGTCCTCCAGGAGTACGCTCACAAGCTAATGAATCTTCGCTCGGAGGCTCACGCGGCTCTAACCGAGTTGCGCGAGATGCACAAAGGCAAGCTGGCGCTGGCCGCGAATGAATTCACGTGCCTGTACCTGTTGCCGGTGCTGGCGGAGTTCCGCGGTCTGTACCCGATGATCAAGGTCACGGTGCAGCGTTCTCTCGCGAGCAAGATTCCGGACGACGTGCTCAGGCGCGGCGCGGAGATGGGCGTGATATCGTTCAATCCGGAAGAGCCGCTGTTACGGTCGATCGTCGTTTATCGCGACGAGTTGGTTTTTGTCGTCCATCCAAAGCACCCGCTGGCGTCCGCGGGACAGGTCAGCATCAAACAGCTCGGGGCTGAATCGTTCGTCGCGCACAATGTGCCCTCGCCTTATCGGGCTAAGGTGCTGGAGACATTCAAACGTCATAAGACTCCGCTCAACATGGACGTAGAGCTGCCGACAATAGAAGCGATAAAGAAATTCGTCTCGATCGGCAACGGCGTAGCGCTTGCGCCGGGCATCTGCGTCGACGCCGAGGTCAGGCGCGGAGAACTGGTTCGCGTGCCGGTTAAGGAGCTAAAGATGGAGCGAAAGCTCAGGATCGTTTATCGAAAGAACGCTAACCTCTCGCACGCGGCGCTTGCGTTCTTGAAAGTGGCCGAATCGACTTCATCTCGTCAAAAAGGCCGGTATCTCTACCAGTCGGAGCGGTGATGTTTTGAAGCCGCTGATTTGCGCTGACTGCGTAACGCTGATCCGCGCGGATCAGCGTTACGCAGTCAGCGCAAATCAGCGGCTTTCCCGTATGGCGCCTTGTACCGAGCGCCACTAGCCCTCTCCGACGACGGCGTCGGCTTCGATTTCTACAAGCATCTCCGGCGAGATCAACCGGCTTATCACGACCATACTGGTGGCGGGTCTTATCTGGCCAAAGAACTCGAAATGGGCCCGGCCTACTTTCTCGGAATCGTCTACATTAGTAACGTACATTCGCGTACGCACGACGTCGTTCAATGTTGCTCCTGCTTTGATGACGGCCGTCTCGACGTTCTTCAACGTCTGTATCGCCTGCGCGTACGCGTCGCCGGCGCCGACAACGTTCCCCGATTCATCCGTAGCCGTCGTGCCCGATACGTAGACGAACGGACCAATCCGAACGGCTCTGGAATAGCCGACAATCGGCTCCCAGGGCGTTCCCGAAGAAATGTTGGTTCTGTCCATTCCATCTCCTTGCGCATAATGTGATTCTTAACCGCGAAAGGTGCTGCCGCAGTGAGCCCGTACCCTCCTTAACGTTTCTGAGCGCCGGACTTGCCGCGGAAGCCGACGTTAGGATAGGAAGAGTGTACGGTAATGGTCAGAGAACGAAAAGGTTGGTAGTGCTCTACAGCAACACAAGAATAGAGCACTACCAAGAGGTTTCATTCGAATTGTCGACGGAGCATCTGTTCGACGAGACCGGCAAGCCCTCGGTGATTGCATCACGCCTCGGAGACCGGCTGCTCAACATCAGTTCCGGCCCATGAGCTTTACGTCAGTATCTAGCTCGCGGCGGGGGGAAAAGATCGCCGAAGCGCTCCTGGCCGACGCTCGCGTATTGCTAAGCGTCTAGGCTTTTTCGCGGACTGCGCTGCAAAAAAGTGGCCCTTCGGGCAACCGATTCCCCAGCGCAGTCTGCGAAAAAGCGCGATCAGCTTTCAGCCGTCAGCTATCAGCTAGCGGTCAGCTTTTGGGTTTTGCGTTGGCCGCTTGAACATCGCAAATGTTTTTGCGATGTTGTTTCGCTAAGTGGCTCTTAATGCGATTTCTTCGAGAGAGAGCCCGCTCTCTTGCGCGGTATCGGCTACTGCGCCGCACAATGCCCTCTCACTTTGGCGGCTGCCTGCGTGTGACCAGGGTGCTGACTTGAGCGCCGGTTCGGTTATCCGTGAGGCTTACTACCACGGCGGCGCCGGGGTTAGCTATCTTCAAAAATGCTACGTTTGGCGACTGAACGATAAGAACCCCGACGTTCGATGCAAGATCGCTGCTGAACCCAGAGCCTTCGATCTTTACAACCAAAACCGCAGGTGACGCCTTGCGACCGGCTTCGTAGCTCACCAGGGTTACATTGCTGATCCTCAATTGCGCCGGGTTAGTGACCGGCTGCGCTTTTATAGTGTTCTCCACTTGATTGCCCTGTGCGTCTACACCAGCAGCTATCAACGTGACCTGTATCGCTTCATCCGATGTTACGGGAAGATCCACCCTTAGGAGCTTTGAAGAGAGAAACTGCTGATGGTGGGTAGTTCCGTTAATGTAGATTTTCTGTGAAATCGGCGCCGCTTCTGTCGGATCTGTAAAGCGAGCACCGCTAATCATGGCTGTCAAATTGCCGCGTATTACGCTGCGAAATATGTCCACCCTTTCAATCCCAAGCGGCTTGCTTGTTGGTCTTTTCCCAAACATCCAATCTGCATCCTCGAGCTTCGAATCCCTGCGCCCGTTTATGTAGAGCATTAGCTTGTTGAGGTCTTTGGCTTTGCCGGGTGCGACCAGAGTGATTACTGGCGTGCCTTCTTTACCATCGGCTCTTTCAAACGCCGCCAGAATCTGATTGGCGTCAATACGCTCGAATTTGCCGACAATCTCCTTCCGGTCTTCAAGCTCTTTGGCAGCCGCTTTCCCGGCCTCGCTGTCATCGCGAATCAAAGGTTGAGCCAGCCCTACTGCAGGAATAAGCGGAACGCCATCGACAAGCACGCCGATTTGCGATGAGAAATTCCTGCCGTAAATTGAAAGGACTACGCGGCCTTCCTTGTCAACACTGTTATAAGTGAGGCCCGTAATATAGAAATCATTGTTCCTATCGTTACCGCCGCCCGGAATGGGGATAAGAAACGACTGATGATCGCTGCAATTTCTGGTTTCTTCATCCAACTTTCCCCACCCTTCAGTATCAGCAAAATCATTAGGCTGATACGCGGAGCGTGGAAAGTAGCAGCCGGTCGATTCCAGCAAGATCGTTGTCGCATCATCGGGGACGATCATCACTGCGTATGTCGTGCGCAAACCACTCAGTAGCCGGTCAGCGCCGGGCATCGGCATGAATGTCCAGCCGAACTCGCGCGAGCCTTTTCCGAATCCGGACGAATAAAGCTCCTGTTGTACGAATTGCGAAAATTGTTCACGCTGCCGCTGATAATTGACTTTTGCGCCGAAACCGAAGAGAAAGGAGGCTACTGCCGTTAAGGCGCCCGCGTGTGTTTGTAGTTTGACGTCCTGAACGTTAAGTGAGCTTTGACGAGGAATCAGATCGATGGTTCGCACTTTCCGGACCGATATCTTTGCCGCATCGATTCCCTGAATTGGGCGAAGGCTCCCTTTCATGGCGTCCAAATCGACATATTCAGGAAGAGTCATCTCTTTCGAGTAAGCATCCGCGAGCAAGAGCAGGTTCAAGCGGATTTTATCGTCGCTGGAGGAATCGTCCTTGATTTTGTTTTGCAACTGTATTGTTTCCGGTGAAGCGTTGCCTACAAGCTTTCCGATTGCGGTGTACAAGGTGGGGTCTTTGATCAGCTTGTTTAACTCAGAAGTAAGAGCTTCAAGCAATTCATAGCTCGGAGGGCCATCCTCATACTCATTCAGCAGTGTTTTGGTTCCAGCTTCAAACTTGCCGGAAAGATACTTCGAAACGAGATCTCTTTCTTTCCGCAGTTTCTTGATCACACTGTCTATGTCCGTGAAATCATCCAGGCTGAGAGACAACGGATTAAGGATGGAGTCATAGATTTCCGATGTCGTCCGAGGGGGGTTGGCCTGACTGTTTGGATCTCCACCATTTCTAGGGGGCCCATTCCTTTTAGGTTTGGTATAGCCCAGGATTTTCCACCACGACTGAGCCCATTTTTTATTGGCTTTATCATAGACAACATTGAGCGATTGTGGCAGTTCGAGGAAAAGCAATCGCTCCCCGGGGCCCACCTCGTCTCGCAGGAGAGTCAGTTGCTTGGAAATAATCTCATCCTGCATCTGAAGAAAGTTTGACAGCATTAGCGATGCGTTGAGCTTTGGAGCCTTCGTAGAACTCTCAATCAATTCCTTGGCCGCGTTCTTGAAGGCGTCGTCAAGCAAGCCGCTGGGCAACTTTGCGGGGTCGAACGCAACATTAGCTGTTGTGGGCTTGAATTCGCCGGATGGATCAGTCAGTGTTTTCAGTTCGCCATCTGTGAATTCGCTCTCCTTGTCTACCCTTTCGCGCAGGTCTGTTTTCCGTTTTATTGCGGCGTCAAGACGCGCCTGTTCGGCTGGGTCTGTAGCCCTCGCGCGGTCGCTTTGCAAATTCGATATATCGCGGGTCAGACTGAGCGACTCCGCTCGTAACTGATCGCGGCGAGAGAGCAGAGTTTGGCGGCGCTCAACATTGAATTTCTTGCTGCCGGCCAGCAGGTTGTTCGTTACTCGATTGGCGTCATCGTAATTGACGCCGACTTCGAGGAGTGTTTTCAGCACATCTATCCGCAGGCCCGTAATTTCGTTTGGGTCGAGGTCTTCAAGATGCTTGGTCTTCAAATCGAGGTTTCGCCTGTGCCTCTGCTCAAGCAAATAATGAGCCTGCTCGAGCGTCCAGATGTTAGGTTGGTCGGATGTGATGATTATCGGCTTCCGCTTCTGGGCCTGGACTGGACTTGCTCCCAACAGGAAAAAGTTAGCAACAAGAGCTGCGATCAAGAGAATTCCGAATGATTTTCGCGTTAGTGAGAGTTGGTTTTTCATTTTCGATCCTCCGAGTATTTCGATTGTGCGCGCCTGTCCCGATGCGGCTCTGCCCGATACTGGCGAAGAGAATTCGGCGTAGAGACGGGCAAGGCAATGAAAGAATCAGATTTTGCCTCTTCTATCCGTGACTACCATGTCTATTTATGCATCGCCGGTCCATCGCGTCTCTCGCCTTATCCGATCTTTCAACATTTCTCTTCATTCTGCTGGGCAGCTTGCCTGCCGCAACCGTCGCTGATATTCGGCAGGCCGCTCGGGTCCTTTCAAAGGCGACAAGGCCAACGCCTAATGCCCCTCAAGGCTACGTTCAGCTTAAATGATTGAATTTGGAGAAATGTTTCAAGGCTAGCGTGAAGAGTGTGTGCTCAACCGAGCGAAGCCGCATTGCGGCCGTCCAATCCCAATCAAATCCGACCTCGACTAGTTTCGACTCCGGCGCCCGCAGAGCCGCTCGAACTACCCACAGAGTCATTTGCTTACTCGCCATCCACGTCCCTCCACGTCCAGTCGGCATTGATTCTTTGGAACCAGCCGTCTATAGTCCTGCCGCGGAGGTCCTTGGCATAGTGAGAAACGTCGAAGACCTCCGGCCGCGGTCTATAAGGGAGTCTCCTGACGAAGAACAAGAGAGGTCCAATGAGCGGAGAAGCTCCGAAGTAGATGGAGATGCTGGTGGAGACTTTGCGCGGAAATGTATTCTTCTAACTTGACTGCAAACACAATGGTGGGCTTCGACGAAACAGAGGGGATGCTTGTCGTCGCACAACCGGAATCAACGTCCTTACATTACAAAGAAGCGCGAGACCTGGCATTAGATATCTGAAACGATTTAACACCTCTAGGCATTAAGAGTGGACGGTGATCTTTCCAACGAGGCTAACGCGGCAATTCCGTGGCTATTCTGCTGAAGCAAGTGTTCTGCCTCGCCGGCATTTGACTGGGAAGGAGAATGATATGACCAACATACGTAGAGACAGGGAATGGACGCTGATGTTTTATTTTGCGAGTGACAACCCGCTCGCTCCCGGAATTGTTTCCCAACTGAAGTCTATCAAGAACGCCGGATACCATCATAAAGTAAACGTCGTCGCGTACTTTGATCCCGAGCCCGCTGGAACCCCCACTCATGTTTTTGATGTCAATTCCATTTACAAACTGGTAGACCCAATGCCGAAGATTGGCTTTGATCCAGCAGACCCCTTCGTTAGAAATTTGATCGAGGACAGGTTGTGGAGAGACGAAAAGAATAGGAATGAGGAAAGAATCAGAGATTTGATAATAAGGCGATTGAAGGATAAGACGGGCTACACCGACGACCGGCCAGAGGCGCCGCCGACGCGATCTTCGACGGACGGTAACGCCGACGCTGAACCCGATGAGAATTCCGGACCAGGGCCGAATGAGTCGTTGCAGTCTTTCTTAAATTTCTGCGCCGAAGAGTATCGGGCGAAACATTACATGCTCTTCATCCTCGGACATGGCCTAGTATATCGTTTCATTAAAACATATCTATTCACTGTGTAGGGTCTCGAACTTCTTCCAGCGATGAACTACAGGGGCTTCGTTAATTTCGGCGACGCCTTTCAGAATTCGATCCCGTAATTCCTTCCA
>JAHFUG010000450.1 GCA_023265195.1 Blastocatellia bacterium
CCCTCATTCATCAATCATCAATTCTCAATCATCAATTCCCCTTCCCCTCCCGTTATTCATCAATCATCAATTATCAATCATCAATTCCCCTCCCCCTCATTCATCAATCATCAATTATCAATCATCAATTCTTCCTTCTTCAATCATCAATTCTTCCTTCTCCATCTCCCCATTGAGAGGTTCTAATGCCATTTGCAACAATTCAAGAAGCTGTCGAGGATTTTCAGACCGGCCGATTAGTCATCATCGTGGACGATGAAGACCGCGAGAACGAAGGCGATCTCGCTTGCGCGGCCGAAAAAGTCACCCCTGAAGTCATCAACTTCATGGCCCGATTCGGCCGGGGTCTGATCTGCTTATCGATGACCGAAGAGCGGCTCGATCAGCTTCAAATCCCGCTACAGGTGTCTGAATCCGATAACACGGCAACGCGAGGCACTGCTTTTTGCGTCTCTATCGAGGCGAAGCGGGGAATCACCACCGGAATCTCGGCGGCTGACCGGGCCACGACGATTCAGGTAGCGGTCGATCCGCGAAGCAAGCCAGCGGATCTCGCGAGGCCAGGTCATATATTTCCATTGCGATCCCGCAAAGGCGGCGTTCTGGTGAGGCCGGGTCAAACGGAGGCGGTTGTCGATTTGGCCCGCATAGCCGGCATGACTCCCGCCGGCGTGATCTGTGAAGTAATGAATGACGAAGGCACGATGGCGCGGCTGCCGGAGTTGAGAACGTTCGCCGAGCAGCATGATTTGAAAATCATATCCGTAGCCGATCTGGTCGGCTATCGTATGGCGCACGAAGTTCTGGTGCATCGCTCGGGCGAAGCCGTCGTGCCCACGGTCTACGGCGAATTCCGCGCGGCCGCGTTCACCAACGACATCACGTCCGACGTGCATCTGGCGTTGGTGATGGGCGAGATTAGCCCCGACGTGAGCTTGCCGGTCCGAGTGCACTCGCAATGCGTGCTGGGCGACGTGTTCGGATCGCTACGCGACGATACGGGCTGGCAGTTGCACCGGTCGCTCGAGTTAATCGCCAAGGAAGGACGGGGCGTGCTGGTCTATCTCAAGCAGGAAGGGCGCGGCATCGGACTAGTCAATCAACTGCGGGCTTATCAGCTCATGGACGAGCACGACCTCGACACGGTTGAAGCGGACTCGCAATTGGTCGGCGCGCGGAAAATGGACCCGCGTGAATACGGAATAGGCGCTCAGATATTACATGAACTGGGCGTGCGGAAGATGAAAATCATCACAAATCACCCGGTCAAACGGGCCGCGATCGAAGGGTTCGGATTGGAAATCACCGATCGCATGGAGATCGAAATGGAGCCGAATCAATCGAACGAGAAGATACTACGGGCCAGGAAGGAGAAGCTCGGGCACTTGCTGACAAAAGTGTGACGGGGGAGGGGAAATTGATGATTGATGATTGATGAACGGGGGAAGAGGGGAATTGATGATTGATGAAGGGGGAATTGATGATTGATGATTGATGATTGATGAACAGGGGAAGAGGGGAATTGATGAATGATGATTGATGATTGATGAACAGGGGAAGGGATGACTGATGAACGCTCAACCCCTCTCTCTTTATTCATCAATCATCAATCATCAATCATCAATTCCCCTTTTCATCATTCATCAATTCCCCTTTCATCAATTCCCTTCCACATCTAATTATGCGCAGGAAATTCTTCATTGGTCTGCTGACGGCTCTGGGATTCATCACGCTTTCGAGCATCGCCGTGATTGTATTTGTCCGCAGTGGCAGGCTGGACAGGTACATTCACGATCAGATCGTCGAGGGCTTCGCCGAACGCGGAATTAGAGCCGAAGTTGGCGGCGTGAACCTCGACCTTCGCGGCTATCGAGTCACCCTCGACGATATAAAGCTTTTCCTGGAGAAGGACGGACGGACTTTGGGCTCGATGTCTCGCTTTACCGCCGCCTTTTCCGTGACCGATTACCTGAGACAGAAGATCAGAATTACTTCGATCGATATAATCGATCCGCAAGTATTCATCGAGTACGACGCGCAGGGCGTGTCGAATCTCGACTCGCTCAAAACCCCAAAAGAACGCGAGTCCGGGCGAGATGATAACGTGGATTTTGGCTCCGCAACCATAAGCGTCACCGGCGGAAGGTTGAGTCTGATAGACCACAAGCGGAACGTAACCGCCGACGTGGCCGAGTTCAAAGTGGATCTTACGCCGGCTGGTGGATCAAACGCTCACGATCGCATAAACCACAATCTCGCTTTCGAGATCGTTCGGGCAACCGCATCTTACGAAGGCCGTGCGATAAGGAACATCAAAGCGGGCGTTAACGCGCGCCTCGTGGAGGAAGGTACTCGCTCGTTCAGCGCTAAAGAAGTCAAGCTGAGCGCCGGCTCTGATCTCGGAACGCTGAACGCGGCCGGCGAGGTCTCAAAAACAGATAAGCTCAAGTACGCGGCCGACGTTAAGATTTCAGTTCCGCTGAATCAGCTCGGCCGAGTTCTCACGCCGCTGACCGGCATGAACGGAGCCGCAAGTCTCAATGGTCACGTAGACGGCGCGGACGCGGACTATCAATTCACCGGAGAGGCTTCCTCCACCGGCTTCACCGTTTCGGACTTTCGAGTATCCGGCTTCCGGGCAAGTACGAGCGTGAACGGCTCCGGCGGCGAGTACAAAGCAACGTCCGAACTCCGCGCGGAAAGCGCCAACGCGAGCGCGGTCGATTCAAGTAAGGTTCAACTTGGCGCCGTTCTCAAGGGAACTGGATTGAACTTCGACGCAAGCGGAAAGCTCGCTCTCGGCTCCGTCGACAGCGGCAATATCCGTGTCAGTGAGCTTCGCGCTCGTGTTGAAGCGAACCGAAGCCGAGCGACGTTCTCCGATATAACCGCCGCGACGCTGGGGGGAACCGTGACCGGCTCCGCAACCCTGGCTTACGGGGGCGGCGTTTCGAACGTCGAGTTGGCGTTCAACGCCATCGACTTGGAACAGGCCGCCGAAGCCGCTTCGGCTAAGGAAGTGTCGGTTAGCGGCAACGCGAGCGGCGCTGTTCGAGTCACCTTTCCCGGCCTCAAGTATCAGTCGGCCACTGGGCGCATCGAATCTTCATTTGACGCTTCGTTGGCTCCGGCGCGGCCGGGAGCCGAACGATCACCGGCAAAAGGCCAGATCAGTCTCATCGCTCTGGGAAATGGATTCACCGTGGAGAACGCCGTGATTCATTCCGCCAAAAGCGAAGCGACGGCGGCTGGAACGGTTGGAATGGATGGCGAACTCTCCCTGGACGTCCGATTCAAATCGGAAGATATGTCCGAGGTTCAACGCGCTCTCGACGCGTTTGGTCTCGTGCCCGAAGAGGTCAATGACAAATATGAATTTGTCGTGAGCGATTCGGGCGAATTCACCGGCCGCGTGAGCGGCAAGCTCAACGCTATCCACGTAAGCGGCCGGGTTCAACTCGAGACTCTCGAAGCTCACAAGGAACGGATCGGATCGTTCGAAGGCGCGATCTCTTACTCGTCCGCCCTGCTTAGAGTTGAGAACGGACGGCTCTCCCGAGACGACGGTTCGCATGCGGAGTTCAGCGTGAACGCTCCTCTCAAGAGCGATAATGAGATTTCCTTCCGCGCAAGTGTGTCCGAGCTGGATCTCGCGGCCCTGACCAAGATCGGGGCTCCCGGCCTGGAGGGATTCGTGAGCCGCGGATTCCTGACGGGCAAGATCGAGATGAGCGGGCTCCCGGGGCTTCGAACGCTGAAAGGTTCCGGCGACGTCACTCTCAAGGCGGCTGAATTCGTGATTCCGTCAACCGAGTCGACAGACGAGGAACCCGTAGCGAGACGATTCTCAGTGCCGGAATTCACCGGCAGCATGAGCATTGCGGACAGCATCCTCAACGTTCCTGAAGTGAAGATGCAGCTCGGAGACAGCGATATAAGCGGCAGGCTCAAGCTCAATCTGGACACCTATGAGTACTCGGTGAACGCCAACGGCAAGAACATCGATCTGGCGCAGGTCGATCTGGCGGACAACCTGAAGCTGGCCGGAAAAGCGGACGTAACGGTCGACAGCGCGGGTGAGTGGGACAATTGGACCACGGTCAAACTGAACGCCCAGATTCAAGGCAAGGACGTGGCCGTCAACGGGCGGCAATTCGGAGACGCCTCTCTGGCCGCGTCGACCCTTGATGGCATGCTGAAACTCGACGCGGCCGGAAAAGTACTGGACGAGATGCGCACCGTCAGCGGGACGATCGACTTGCGCGACAAGGACAACTATCCGGTCAGCGCGAGAATCGACTTCACCGACGCCGAGCTTGGGCCGTATCTCGAACTTATTTCACCATCGCTGTCTGACATCCAGGGAAGGGCGACTGGAACAATAAGTCTTGGCGGGCCGCTATCGAACACCGATAAGGTCCAGGCCGTCGCCAGAATAACAAAACTCGACTTCGGCGGCGCTCTCGCCGAGGGGCGCAACTACCGGATCAAGAACGACGGCGACATCGTGATCACGGCTTCGCCGAGCGCGATATCCGTCGAGCCCGTGACTTTGACGGGAGACGGCACCAGCATAGCAATCGGCGGAATCATGTCGCTCAATAACCCGTCGGATTCCAACCTCGCGCTGAACGGCGAATTGAATCTCCGGCTTCTCGCTTCCTTCACTCAAGTTTTGTACACGACCGGAGTCGCCAAGGTGAAGTCGTCCATAGTCGGTACGATCGGGGCGCCAAGGTTGAGCGGCACGGCCGAGTTGAGCGACGCCGGCGTGCGAATCCTGAACTTCCCGATCTCGATCTTGCATGGAAACGGGATCATAAGATTCACGGAAGACCAGGCGCTGATCGAGAACTTCAAAGCGGCCGCGCCGGGCGGCGGCAGAATCTCGATAGCGGGAGGGGCCGCCCTTTCGGGGCTCGCGCCGGATCGCTGGCGTATAGAGGCGGCGGCCGAGCAGGTCAACATCGAGTACCCCCGCGATACGCAAACGCTCTTCGACGGCAACTTTGTGTTCCAGGGCAATCGGAAGTTTCAGGTGCTGTCGGGCGACGTCCGTGTCCGCCGCGCGGCTTATACCAAAGACCTGACGCTGGCGGATCTAATCGCAACCGGAGGACCTTTCGGCAAACAGTTCGTTGAAACTGGACCGGGCGGCGGCGGTGGAGGCAGTGGGGCCAATACGCTGGCGATCGATATGCGAATCTCCGCGGACGACACGCTAATCGTGAGGAACAACATCGCGGACGCGGCCGGCGGGGTCTACTTGAATCTGCGCGGGCCGCTGAGCGACCCGATCGCGGCTGGACGAGTGGCGTTGAATCACGGAACGATTCAGTTTCGCAACGACCGCTACGAACTCGCGCGCGCGTTGATCACCTTCCCTCCAAACCGGGGAGCTGAACCCGTATTCGACGTTCAGGCCGACGCCGACATAAGCGGCTACCGCGTGACGATCAACTTCGACGGAACAATTAGCAAGCTGCATACGCGGCTGAGATCGGACCCCGAGCTTTCGGTCAACGATCTTGTGGCGCTAGTGCTGACGGGGCGTCCGACGGGAGACACCACAACGGCCGCCGCCGCGGCTCAAACGGGACTCGGCCTTGCGCAATCGCTATTGTCGGCCACACTTTCGGAGCAGATCGAACGTCAGACGCAACGGCTGTTTGGGTTGAACCGATTCTCGATAGATCCGCTTCTGGTCGGGAGAGGCAGCGACCCCGGCGCCAGGGTGACAATAGGCCAACGGGTGACCAAAGACTTCACAATCACCTATTCGCAAAACCTTACTTCCGGCATCAACGGTCTGGATCGAGTTGTGCTGGTGGAATACCGGATCAGCAACAGGCTCTCGATAATAGGTGTGCGGGATGAGCGCGATATCGGATTCGACATTAGAATACGAAAACGATTTTAGGAAGAAATGATGAGTGCGGAGGGCGGAGTGCGAAGTGCGGAGTTCGGAGTGCGGAGTTCGGTGTGCGGAGTTCGGTGTGCGGGGTTCGGTGTGCGGGGTGCGGAGTCCGGATCGCGGAGTTCG
>JAHFUG010000101.1:0-5224 GCA_023265195.1 Blastocatellia bacterium
TCAGGGCCAGGATTCCAAGGTTGCCGGCAAGTTGTTCGGTGAGGTTTGGAGCCTGATTATTGGGTAGCCTTTCGCCGGTAATATTATGACTTATCCAGCTTGCAATATCTTCCGGGTGGTCATAATTCCTCATAATAATCCTCGCTACCGCTATCAGGATTCCTCAGAAAGAGAAGGATGCAAGGACAATCAAAACCACCACCCGCCTCGGTGCGCGACTGCAAAATACCATGTACCTACACGCATCAAAGATACGCAAAGCCGACGTAGCTGCTCTCGCGGATTCCCCAAAACAGGAGAGTACTCGCTATGACTTAAGGCAAAAGGACAAAAGGGCAATTTGCTTGTGGCTGTCAATCCGTGCTTGCTAGAATCAACGGGCGGCAGGCGGCAATGGACCAGCGTTTCTCGAGTCTCGAATGAGTATCCCAGTAGTCTGAGAGAAGTATCGATCTCGACTCAAACGTCTCGATTTCATTGTGAGGTGACGTTCTAATGAAGACAACCACAACAACGTCGATGTCTTTCCGCGCACTGGCGGCCCTACTAAGTTTAGCTTCGCTCGCATTGGCGCAGGGCGATGCGCGGCGGCGCACGGTCGCCATGACCTACTTGAAGGACCCGGTTACGGTGACGTTGTCGGGCACCACCATTCGGCCCAACGCCCGCGGCGAGGCTACGGTAGAGCGATGGCGGAAGCGTAACGAAAGCGAGATAGACGTCAAAGTCGAGAATTTGATCCCCGCGTTCAATTACGGGGCCGACTACACGACTTATGTGCTATGGGCCATAACGCCTGAAGGCCAGGTCGACAACCTCGGAGAGTTCAGATTGAAGAACGGCGAAGCGCGGCTAAAGGCGGCGACCCCCTATCAAACCTTCGCGTTGATCGTTACCGCCGAGCCTCATTACCTGGTTAAACTGCCCTCGAAGAAAGTCGTCTTGGAAAATCGCGCGCCCACTTCCAGGAACGTTCAAATCAAGTCATCCGAAATATACTTCAGCGGCGACTCCGGCAGATACTATACCGACTCGTCCGCTCCGGAGATCGCCACTCGCGATTATGAGAAGACGCCTCCGGAGTTAATACAGGGCCGCAGGGCGATTCAAATCGCGAAGATGGCCGATGGCGAGCGGTATGATCCCTCGGATTACCACGAAGCCGTTCAGACCCTGAATCAGGCTGAAGACGCGTATCGCCGCGGCGCCGCCCCATATGAAGTCGGCCGCATTGCGCGCGAAGCTATTTCAAAGGCGGTGCGGGCCCTCGACATATCCGAAGAGAAGGCCGTCGCGGCCGCGCGCAGAGCGGAGATCACGCGGCGGGATGAAGAGGTGCGCCGCGCGACGGAGAACGCCTCGGATTTGCAGTCGAGGCTCTCGGACACCGAGTCTCGATTGCGAGCCTCCGAAATCGCGCGCGTCAACGCCGAGGAGCAGCACAATATTGCGATTCGTGAAGCGGCGGAGTCGCGAGCCGAGAATCGCAGGCTTCATACCGAAGTAAATCAATTGCGCGATGATAATGAACGATTGGCTAGAGATTTATCGGATCTGCGGTCGCAAGTGAGTTCGCTCCAATCACAGTTGTCGGCGTCGTCGTCGCAGTTGAGTTCGACGAATGTAAGATTGAACGAAGCCTCGACCAAGGCGGCTGAACTCGAGCGAATGGAACGCGAGCGGCGTGAGATGGAAGCTCGCCGCCGCGACTTCTCTACCTTGCAATCGGCCTTGTTGGCTCTTCTGCCGGTCAAGCCCAACTCGGATGGCTTTGTTGCAACGCTCTCGGACACTTTTTTTCTCATCAACAAGAAAGACCTCGCGCTCAAGAGCAAAGCCAGGATAGATGCGATCTCGGCGACCATCGCCGCTCATCCCGGCATTGTATTCGCCATCATGGGCCACTCGGACGCAAGACCGGGGGCCGAGGCGTTTGCTCTGGGGCGGGCTCAGTCGGTTGCGGACTACATTGCCGCGTTTGGAGTATCTCGGAACAAATTCAGGGTAGACTCGAGCGCCGACACGACACCAGTGGCTTCGAACAAGACATTGAAGGGCAAGGCCTTGAATCGGCGCGTGGAGTTGGTCTTCCAGAGTCCGCGTTGACCGGAACGGAAACGGAGTCGGCTTCTACTTCATCCAGTGAGGTGAAAGAGATGTACTGCCCAAGATGCGCGACCGATAACAGCGAGACGACGAAGTTCTGCCGCAATTGCGGCGCGAACCTCAGCCTTATACCCCACGCGCTGCAAGGCGCCTTGCCGACCGCGCCCGTCGTTCAGTTTGGAGCCGGCGAAGGCCACCGAGGCCGCGGAGGCCGCCGCTACGAGGATCGCATGTCCTCGGGCATCAGGAGCGTTTTCATGGGAGCCGGTTTCCTGTTGCTGGCCCTCGCCCTGATCGTCACGAAACAGAGATGGGGAATTTGGATGTTGATACCGGGATTCACGATGCTGGGCAAAGGCGCCGCCGACATCTTCAACGCCCGGAACCTCCAAGGAATTCAGCCTCCGGTTAACATCCCCGCCGTTCAGACCGCGCCTAGAACCGCCGAACTTCCACCGACGCCACCTCAGCCGATTGGCGCGATGCCCCCCGCCAGCGTCACCGAGCAGACCACCAGGTATCTGGAAGAAAAGGCGGAACGCATCAAGGAGCGAGGATAGCCAAGGCCGTGAGAGCCGAATCGAGTTGGCTCAAACAACCGAAGGACGCAAAGTAGAAGAGTCAGCTTTAGCGGAGAACAAGTCTCACAAAACCTCGGCTCAGATTTGTATGCTGGCGCGAGCAACTTGCCTCCCCTCACTTTAACCAGCCCCGCTCCGATAGAAAGAACAAGATGAATTCGAATTCAAACATTGCCCTGTCTATCGACGACCGCGGCCGCGCGGGTTCGGTGGCGCAGGTCGTCGTCGATAGCGAAGCCAGGTTCAACATTCTGGGCAGCGTGCTTATCAAGCAGCTAATCTCGGTTCTGGATTCTCTTCGTGAAAACACATCGCTTCGCGCGGTGACCCTGACTGGGGCCGGAACCCGGGCGTTCATCGGCGGCGCGGACATTAACGAAATGTCGCGGCTCGACTATGACACCGCGCGGGAGTTCATCACCGATTTACACCGCGTTTGTGCGTCGATTCGATCCCTGCCCGTGCCGGTGATCGCAAAGATCGGCGGTTACTGCCTGGGGGCGGGGCTGGAGATCGCGGCCTCTTGCGATCTGCGCGCCGCTACTCTCGATTCAACATTCGGGATGCCCGAGGTTCGAGTCGGAATCCCATCAGTCATCGAGGCTGCGCTCTTGCCGCGATTGATCGGTTGGGGAAAGACACGCGAGCTGCTCTTTACGGGAGAGCGAATGACGGCGGAGGAGGCGCTGCGGATTGGGCTGATCGAAAGGGCCGCGCCAACCGAACATCTCGACGAGGTTGTCGGTGAATGGATCGACGCCATATGCAAGGCGGGCCGCAATGCGGTCAGGCTGCAAAAGGCGTTGATTCGTGAATGGGAAGAGTTGCCCACCGAACGAGCCATCGAACGGGGCATAGACTATTTTGCCGAGGCGTTCAAAGGCGATGAGCCCCGCTTCTTGATGACGCGCTTCCTCAAACGCGCCAAAAACAAAACGGACTGATCCACAGGTTACGCGGATTACACGGATTCTCTGATCCACAGATTACGCGGATTACGCGGATTCTCTGATCCACAGATTACGCAGATTACGCAGATTCTCCGAACAACACTTGGAAAGCTGGCCGTGGAAGATGGAGCGGCGCTCGCTTAGGTTAAAGAGGAACCAAAGAATTCGCGTAGATGATTTGCAATTGCCGACGGCGGACTGAGACTGGGGTGGTTAACCGCTTTAGTTAGCAAGAAGGTGGAGCAACCCGCGCCGTTAAGACTCGATAGACAAGTGGCGACCGACGAAAAAGACGCACATCTTTCGGCTCCGACAAGAGATGAACGTGGGTCTGTAGCCTCTCACAGTCGATTTGTTTAGCCAAGTCACCGTTTATCACCTTTATAATTTCCGCCCTGCTCTGGCGCGGATTTGCCTCAGTATCTCGCAGGCGGTTCCTTAACCATGTTCTGTTTCTCTGCGTCATCTGCGTCATCTGTGGATCGATTCCTGCAGCGCTTTGTTCGCGGCTTGGATCGTTTTTTCTATCAACTCGTCGGTGTGAGCGTAACTGACGAACGCGCACTCGAATTGCGACGGAGCCAGGTACACTCCTTCGTCAAGCATCGCGCGAAAGAACCTGGCGTATTGATCCGTGTTTGATCTCTTTGCGCTTGGCCAGTCGGTGACCGGGCCCTCCGCAAAGAACGCCGTGAGCATCGAACCGACTCTATTGACCGTTGACGGAATACCCAACTCACCCGCGGCGTCGCGGAGACCTTTTTCGAGATTTGCTCCACGGCGTTCGAGTTCCGGATACGGATTGAGTTCCTTGAGCAACTTCAGCGTCGCCAGGCCCGCGGTCACCGCGAGCGGATTCCCCGAAAGAGTTCCAGCCTGATAGACGGCGCCTAACGGCGCCAGCCTCTCCATTATTTCGGCTCTCCCGCCGACCGCCGCCGCGGGTAAGCCGCCACCTATGATCTTGCCGAGACAAGTGAGATCGGGCTTGATCCCAAGCAGTTCTTGCGCGCCCCCATAAGCCACGCGAAAGCCGGTGATCACTTCGTCGAAGATCAGGATCGATCCGTGACGCAGCGTTAACTCTCTCATCGAGTTCAAGAACTCGGGTCGAGGCGGCACGCAACCGATGTTGCCGGCCACCGGCTCCACGATCACGCAGGCGATTGCATCACCTTGTTCTTCAAAGACCCTGGCGAGCGATGCTGGATCGTTGTACGGGAGCACTATGGTGTTGCGGGCGACGTCTCCGGGAATCCCCGCGCTGTCCGGCGTGCCGAACGTAGCAAGACCCGAACCGGCTTTGACAAGTAAGCCGTCCGAATGGCCGTGATAGCAACCTTCAAACTTGATTGCGAGGTCGCGGCCGGTGAAGCCGCGAGCGAGCCGAATCGCGGTCATCGTCGCTTCGGTGCCGGAACTCACCATCCTGACTTTCTCTACGGAGGGAAACGCCGCGATTATCTCTTCCGCGAGAAGCACCTCGATTTCGGTTGGCGCGCCGTAGCTTGTTCCACTCGCCGCCGCCGCGCGAATCGCTTCTATTACCGAAGCGTGCGCGTGGCCCAGGATCATCGGCCCCCACGA
>JAHFUG010000101.1:5324-19178 GCA_023265195.1 Blastocatellia bacterium
TCGTGGCAGCGATGGGGGAATCCGCTCGTCGACTGCGGACGCGAGATGAACCAGGCGCTTCGGCTTGCGGAAGGCCAGACTCTATACTCTGACGTCCGTCACATATATGGCCCCCTCTCACCCTACCTCAACGCGGGGCTATTCAAGATATTCGGCCCCTCCCTCGGCGTGCTATGCGGAGACGGGATCGTAACCGCGCTAATAATAGTTGGGCTCGTGTATTGGCTCTCACGCCAATTGATGGGGCGTATCGAGTCCACCGCCGCGACATTGAGCGTGATGTGGCTGTGCGCTTTCAAGCAGGCCGGGAATTACATACTTCCCTACTCATTCGCCGCGTTGCACGGCTCGGCGCTGGGACTATCCGCTCTTGCGATCTTGGTCGGCTACATGAACGTCGCCGTCAACGGAGCAGGCTCCGCGGACCGATCAACCACGCCGCCCGCCACAAGGCGCGCCGCTCTGATGCTCGTCGCCGCGGGTTTCATCAGTGGCTTGGCGCTGCTCGCGAAGACCGAAATGGGAATCCCGTGTATTGCCGCGGGCGCCGCCGCGGTGTTGATGACCGGTCCGCCAAAGATTCAACCGAAACTCACAAGATTAAGTTTGTTCCTGGCGCCGGCCGCCGCCGTTCTTCTAGCTGTATATGGCGCGATTGCCGCGCGGATAGGATTGCGTTCGCTATTCGGCGACAGTTTTCTGCTCTTGTTCAACATGCCGCCCGAGTTGGTCTTCTTTAATAAGCGTATGTCCGGCTTCGACGATCCGCTTTCGTCGGTCGCGCAGATGGCGGCAATGGCGCTGCGCATCGCGCTGTTCGCGGGATTCCTAGGTCTATTGTGCGTTGCGTTATCACGCAGAGGGCCTCGAGGCAATCAGTCGGCGGATGCGGCGGCCGGCTCTTCCAAGCCTCGCCAATCGCGCTTGTGGCTCGGAATGGCGGCGTGTCTTATTTTGTTCGCGGGTCTCTCGCTGATCGGCAACATGCAGTTGGAAAAAGGACCCTATCTAGCGATGCCGATCCTTCTAATCGCGCTGATGGTGGCCGAGACTCGTCGAATGGCGGCGCGGCGGAGGGTCGAAGGCCCTTATCCTTCCAACTCATTAGTGATTCTCTTGATGTCTGTATACGCGCTCGTGAGCCTCTTTCGAGTGCTCCTGCGGGTCCGAAGCGGCGGAGCATACGCATCCTACCTCCTACCCGCGTCGGTGATACTCTTCGTCTTATGCGCTTCGACGATTTTTCCCAATTTGGTGAGGGAGCCTCGCGCGGCTCGAATGGCGCGCGGGGTCATGCTTACTCTCATCTTTGTCTGGGTGGTGGGAACCGCGTTAGTCTTCGCTCGGCGTTATAACAAGGACAACACCTTCACTCTGACCACTCCACGCGGAACGATGCGCGTCGTTCCCGATCTCGGAGTCGCATTTACGCAGGCGATGGAATTTGTCGGCCGGGAGACAGGGAAGACGGAACCGGTCGTCGTGTTGCCTGAAGGGACCTCGATAAATTTCTTCACCGGCCGGCCAAATCCGCTAAGAGAGGAAATCACGACGCCTGGCTTTCTTGACGATAAGGGAGAAGAGCGCGCCATCAGTCAAATCGAACAATCAGGCGTGCGATTCGTGCTAATAGCGAACCGGCCCACGCCGGAGTTTGGGCCCGTCGTTTTCGGCCGCGATTATTGCACGCGATTGATGGGCTGGATCGATCGGAACTATACCGCTTGCGCCGTGTTTGGACGGGACCAGAGCTTGGATCCTCGCGTCGGAGACCGCGCCTTCTTCATACGAGCATACAAGAGGAACGGCGAAGCCCGCGCAGTTCAGTGATCGTGGATTTCTCGATCCAGCAGCGGTATAGCGATTCCTTTCTCTCTTGCGGTTTGCTTTGCTTCTTCATAACCGGAATCGGCGTGGCGAGCCACTCCAATACCAGGATCGTTGGTCAGCACGCGGTTCAGCCTTCGCCCGCCATCCGCCGTTCCGTCCGCCACGCTGACTTGTCCCGCGTGAAGCGAATAGCCTATGCCGACGCCTCCACCGTTATGGATGGAGACCCACGACGCTCCGGAGGCCGTGTTCAGAAGGGCGTTCAAAAGCGGCCAGTCGGCTATGGCGTCCGAGCCGTCCTGCATCGCTTCGGTCTCGCGATACGGCGAAGCAACCGATCCCGTGTCGAGATGATCGCGGCCGATCACGATGGGAGCCTCGAGCTTGCCCGTCCGAACCATATCGTTCATAGCTTCGCCAAACTCCGCCCGCTCTCCATAACCCAGCCAGCATATTCGCGCGGGCAGTCCTTGAAAGCGGACTCGCTCGCGCGCGAGTCTCAGCCACCGCGACAGTATTTCGTTATCGGGGAAAAGCTCCATCGCCAGATCGTCGGTCTTGCGAATGTCACTCGCGCTGCCGGACAAAGCCACCCAACGGAATGGTCCGCGTCCCTGACAGAAGAGCGGTCTAATATACTCTGGTACAAAGCCGGGTATTTCGAACGCGTCTTCGACACCCGCCTGCCTGGCGTGCGCTCGGATGTTGTTTCCATAGTCGAAAGTCACCGCGCCGAGCCGTTTCAATTCAAGCATCGCTCGAACATGCGCTGCCATCGCCGCCATCGAGCGGCGTTTGTATTCTTCAGGATTTTCGCTTCTGAGCGCGACCGCGGCTTCGAGGCTCATTTCATTCGGGACGTAGCCATTCAACGGGTCGTGCGCGCTGGTCTGGTCGGTCAGCACGTCGGGGACGACGTTCCGCCGAGCCAACTCTGGCACTACGTCGGCGCAGTTGCCCACCAAACCTATCGACAACGCCTCGCCGCGCGCGCGCGCGTCGTCCAGGGTGCGCAGCGCGTCGTCGAGATCGTAGCTCAGCCGGTCGCAGTAACCGCCGCTGATTCGCTTCTCGATTCTCGCGGGATCGACGTCGACGCCCAGGAAGCATGCGCCGTTCATTGTCGCGGCGAGCGGTTGCGCGCCGCCCATCCCGCCCATGCCGCCTGATACGACAAGCTTGCCGGCGAGAGAACCGCCAAAATGCTTTGAGGCCGCGGCCGCGAAAGTTTCGAAAGTTCCCTGAACGATCCCTTGACTGCCGATATAAATCCAGGAGCCGGCCGTCATCTGGCCATACATGGTCAACCCCAATCGCTCGAGCCTGTGAAACTCATCCCAATTAGACCAGTGACCGACGAGGTTGGAGTTGGCGATGAGGACGCGGGGAGCGTACTCATGAGTGCGAAAGATCCCGACTGGTTTGCCGGATTGAACCAGCAGCGTTTCGTCGTTTTCCAGGCCGCGGAGCGAGTTTACGATGGCGTGAAAAGATCGCCAGTCTCGCGCGGCGCGGCCGGTTCCGCCGTAGACGATCAGCTCCTCCGGTTTCTCCGCAACCTCGGGATCCAAGTTATTCATCAACATTCGAAGCGCCGCCTCTTGATGCCATCCCTTGCAACTTATCTCGCGTCCGTGCGGCGCTCTGGTGGTGATCGCATTGTTCATGATTGCATTGCTCATAAAAGACTCTCCCATGTGTCGGGGATTCTATCAGAGTCCCGCTCGAGTTTGACCATCTTCGGCGCGGCGCCTGGAGTTTGGACATTCCATTTCGGCTCTCCAGAGTAGGGTCATATTTATGGCTCGCGTGGCGGAACGGCCCGCCCTCCTAACGAGGGCGCTGGGGTTTGGCCATTTTCAGAGAGACCAACATCAATTTCCATGCTCAATCTTTAGGCAAATCACAGGTCGGGAAGAGGGATTTATCCCCGCTCTTCTGCTGCGATTCGGTCAAACTCGCGGAAGGAGAGGAGCGGGGATAAATCCCTCTTCCCGACCTGTGATGTTTTGATATTTTGGCGAACTAACCAATTTCTTCCAGCCAAAAAACGCAACCCAAGATGGCAAAACTCCAGCGCCTTCCTAACGGAGGGCGACAAACATCAAGAAATAACAGGTCGTTCCCAACGCCGCATTCCGCACTCGGGACAACAACGGCGGAGCCCTGCGCTAGGGAATGCCAGGCCACCGAGAAGTTCACAAATGAGTCAAGTTTTTTCGGGCAGGAACTCGGCGGTATGAGGTCGCTCGCTACTGCTAGTTTAGACCCGCACGTCGGGGCAGTTGAAGTTCACATGGATTTAAGCTCGGTTTCATACCCGGTTAAGGACTCGTTGTTAGACTCCGCGCTTGAAATCGGCAAACCCAATCAGGAGTTTCGCGAGCACCGGGGCGCGTCAACGATTCACGTCCAGCGGCCCTTTAAGACAACGTGTATTCACGGAATGAAGTCGATCTTTTTTTGCAATTCAAACAGGAGGAAACATGCGTAAGCAGGAAATCAGGAAGCGGCGGCGCTCATTTAGCTTAGGACTCATCATCACTCTCATTGCCGAGTTGCTTTTGCAATCGGCTGCCTCGGCTCAAACGGACAATGCTCGCATCACCGGCGCCGTGCGCGACCAGAACAAGGCGGTGGTCTCGGGCGCGAAGGTAACCGTGAAGAATGAACGCACGGGCGAGGAACGAAGCTCGAACACGGATGAACAGGGCAACTACATGGTGACTAATCTCAGGCCGTCGCTCTACACGCTTCGCGCCGGCGCTCAGGGTTTCGTAGACTCCGAAGTTACTGGAGTCGAGCTGCTGGTAGGCCAGACCATGACCAGCGATTTCCAGATTAGGCCCGCTGGGACCAGCGAAACCGTCAACGTCGTCGCCAGCGAAGGCGCGTCGCTCGAAACGAGTTCCGCCACAATGGGGGTCAACGTCAATCCGAGAGAAGTGCAGGCGCTACCGCTCAACGGCCGCCAATTGTCGCAGCTATACCTGCAGGCGCCCGGCTCGTTGAATAGCGGCGCGGGCACATTCGGAGACATTCGCTTCAGCGGGCGCGCGGTTGAACAGAACGCCGTTCGCTACGACGGCGTCGAGGGCACCGCGATCATCGACGCATCACCCGGCAATCTCAACGGTGAAATCGCTTCGCCTTTCCGGCTGCAAGCTTCGCTGGAGAACGTGCAAGAGTTCCGCGTCGATTCGAACAGCTATCCCGCCGAGTACGGCACGGGCACGGGCGGTCAGATCAACGTCGTCACGAAATCGGGCGGCAACCGGTTTCACGGCTCGGTCTTTGAATACCTGCGCAACGACAGTCTCGACTCGCGCAACTGGTTCGACCGTGACTTCAAGTCGGCGCTTAGGCTCAACCAGTTCGGAGCGAGCGCCGGGGGACCGATCGTGAAAGATAAGCTCTTCTTCTTCGGCAGCTTCGAAGGCTATCGGTTGCGGTCGGGCGTCAACATCGTGGAAGGCGTGCCTAAGCTTTCGCGTTGCGCTTCGGCCGTTCCGGCGGTTCGTCCGCTGTGTGAGAATGGGTTTCTGGCGGCGGGCGCCACTCGCATCATGACCAATCCGATCTCGAGCCCGGATTTCGACATCGGCCAGTTGCTGGCCAGCAACCCGGTGAACGAGAACTCGGCCTCGCTACGGATTGACTACAGAGCCAATGCGAAGAACTCTTTCTATTTTCGCTTCTTCCGCGATCAGGGAGATAACAACCAACCGCAAAACGTTTCAGGCGCGCGGGCCGTATACAAATACGTTCCGCAGAACGGCGTCGCCGCATGGCAAACAACCATCGGCGCCACAAAGGTCAACGAGTTCAAGCTAGGCTACAACTCGGCTTACACTCGCGTCGCGGGAGCAGCGCCGACCGTGGGCGGCATCGATCTTTCGGCGGTGACGATCAACCTCTCAGGCAGCGTGGCCCTCCAGAATATTCCGGGCCAGGGCAATTCCGCCGGTCTCTCGATTCCCGGCGGGCTGTTCCGCCTGAATTCGGCAACCAACGGACGCGGCGCGCCCTACACGCCCTACACCATCGGCCTGATTGATAGCTTGGCTTGGCTGCGAGGGAGCCATTCACTCAAGGCTGGCGGAGAAATTCGTTTAGTCAGGCTCTACACTGATCGCTTGGGCGGCACGACCTACTCCTATTCCAACCTAGCGAACTTCCTGGCGAACACGGCGTCGTCGGTTCAGTATAACGGCGACGTGAGCGCGGCCAGCCCGTTCAACGGCGGCGTCACCGGCAACCGCTTCGCCAAAGAGGAGTATTACATCGGCTTCGCGCAGGATGAGTGGAAGATCAAACCAAATCTGACGCTCAACTATGGACTGCGATACGAATACTACACGCCCCTCCGCGAAGACAAGAATCGGCAGGTGGTCTTCGACATAGACAAGGGTATCATCCTGCCCTCGGACACCGCCGTTTATAAGGCGGCGAAGACTAATTTCGCGCCACGCCTCGCGTTGGCCTGGTCGCCGAATCCAAGCGGCGCGGGCTTTCTTGGGGGCGGCAAGACAGTAATTCGCGGCGGCTTCGGCGTCAACTACGGGCCCGGTCAGGTTGAAGACCAGATTCAGCCGATCGAGTCCGACCGAATCGCCTCGACATTGAGCAACGTGGCCAACGCCTTTCCAGCCAACATCGCGGGCATCGTCGCGAACTTCGCCGCCAATCCTAACAACCGCAGCTATCAACCTCGCGCCTATGACCGCGCCAACTACAGCGTCCCTGAGCGCATATTCTCCTATTCAGGTTCTATTCAACAGGAACTCCCGGGCAAGATGACTCTGACGCTGGCGTATGTCGGCAGCCAGGGACGAAATCTTTTTCTGCGCAGCGTAGCCAATCAGATTACCCAGGTTCGCACCAACGTTAATCCGGCGAACGCGGCCGTCATCATCCGCGAGTTCTCTATTGTTACGGAGAACGGCGCGGGCCAGAATCCAACGGTGCTCAACCCGTTCGCCGAGATTGACTACAAGCGGAGCGGCGGGCATGACAGCTACAACGCGTTTCAGATGACGCTCGGACGCAGATTCAACAATGGCGTGACGCTCAACTCGCAATACACATTCGGCCGGAGTTGGGGCAACACGGCGGGATCGAATGAAGCTTTGACGGCGGGCAACATAGCTCGCAAGACGGCTGACTTCGACTACGATGAAGGCTACAACAACTTCGACGTGCGGCACACGTTCAACGTCAGCGCGGTCTACACGCTGCCTTTGGGCAAGGGTCTGTCAGGCGTCGGCAAAGCGCTGTTCGGCGGCTGGGACCTGGGCGCGATCGTAAACATACGCAGCGGCCTTCCGATCCCAGTTCAGATAACCCGCCCCGACATCATCTACGTCGACGCGGCGGGCGTTTACTACGGAGGACCGGGAGCAGGACGAACGGCCATAATCAATACGCCGGGCGGCGGCAACTCGCGCAACGTGCGCCGTCCCGATCTTATTCCGGGCGTCAATCCATTTCTCGATCAGGGCCGCACGATCCTCAATCCCGCCGCCTTCGCGATTCCGAAGCCGGGTACGTTCGGCAATCTGGTGCGCAATCAAATCCATGGGCCGGGCTTCTTCCAACAGGACTTCATCCTTGCAAAGAAATTCCGCATTGCGGAGTCCGCCAACGTCGAGTTTCGGTGCGAAGTCTTCAATATCTTCAACACGACGAACTTCGCCAACCCGCCGGGGCAACTGCCCAACACCTTCACTACAGGCTCAGCGCTGACGTTGCAGCCCGGCCAGCCTTTCACGGGGGCGCTGGCGGGCAGCGCCTTTGGCGTGGTCAACCGAACGGTGGAGCGAACGGTCGGGCTCGGAACAAACAGGCAGATTCAGTTCGCGCTACGTTTCAACTTCTGACTCAATCAGGCCCTTCTCGAGTCGGTGTTGAACGCAATGGAGATCGCTCGTCGAACAAATCGGCGAGCGATCTCTTTTCGCAATCCATTTTGGTCCTGTACGATCTGAAGTCCTCAGTCAAAGGAAACACCGGCGCGTAGAGACGGAGAGATACCAATGAATGAACTAAGGCGAGTTCTGTTCCTGTGCACCGGGAACTCGGCTCGAAGCATATTCGGCGAGTACCTTTTGCGGCGGATCGGCGGCGGACGGTTCGAAGCCTTCAGCGCCGGCGCCCAGCCAACCGGCGTCGTCAACCCGTTCGCCATTCGAGTCCTTAAAGACCTCTATCACATTGACGCCGGCGAGGCGCGAAGCAAGTCCTGGGATGAGTTCAAGGATGCGGCGTTCGATTTCGTGATCACCGTCTGCGACAACGCGCGCGAGTCCTGCCCCTTCTGGCCGGGACAGCCGATCATCGCTCACTGGGGCGCTCCCGATCCGGCCTTGGCTACGGGCGCTGACGACGAGATATTTCAGGAATTCAAGAACGTTGCGTTGCTTCTCCAGCGCCGCATAGAGCTCTTCTGTTCGCTTCCATTCGAAAAACTCGACCGGCTAACAATCGAGCGGCTCACACGAGACATCGGCAATGAGGCTAGCGCACGAGCAGGGCCTGCCTAGCGTGTAACGACGAGGCGCGGGTGATAATGGCGGACGGTTCAAACGGACTGCTAAACGCCCGCCATGCCGGTGTGTCTCGCGATTATGACTATCGGAGGCCCTAATGAAAGAGTATCGCGCCGCAAAGAAACGTATATCAGTGTCAGTAGGTCAATCCGTGCGCATCATTCGTGAACTTCAAGAGATGAGCCAGAACCAGTTGGCCCAGCTTACTGGAATACCGCAAGCAACGATCTCGGCAATTGAGAATGACCGAGTCCGGCTCGGGGTGGAACGAGCTAAGATTCTGTCGCGGGCGCTGAAGCGCCACCCCGGCGTTCTAGTTTTCCCGGGCTGGGAGCTTCCGGGCGACGCCGCGGCCTGATTGTGGCGGGCAGAGGCTGCACTGATGCTTCCGCTCCTGGCATGACTCGCATTACGATAAGGCTCGATGGTGAGGCGCTAGCCTGGTTTCCGGAATGTCGTGAATGCGGCCGGACGCGGAAAATATCAAACCTTGATCAATTTTGATCAATAATGCCTAACGTAATACACAGCCAGAAACAAGAACCCTTGGAAAAGATCATACGGCGCGTGCGTCGCGAGAAACTCGAGCGTATAGCATAACGTCCTACTAAACGCTGCGCCCCGCTCGATGTATCCGCAACATCACAAATCGTTGGAGGAATCATGCCGCACACTAAGTCAATAGCGCCGATTGCTTTTGATGACCAGGGCCGAGGCGAACCGGCTTTGCTCTGTCTTCCGGGTTGGTGCATCGATCGGTCGGCGTTTCAGGACCTCACGCGGGCATGCAGCCGCTTCCGCCGCACGCTATCTTTGGATTGGCGCGGACACGGCGAGTCCGCGGCCAGTGAAGTAGACTTCGGCGAAGAGGCTTTGCTCGAAGACGCGCTGGCGGTTATTGAGGAGAGTGAGATCGAACGGGTCGTTCCCGTGGCGCTCTCCCATGCCGGCTGGGCTGCCATCGAACTGCGGCGGCGTCTGGGGGAAAGAGTCCCGGCAATTGTGTTCTTGGACTGGCTGGTTCTTGACCCGCCGCCGCCCTTCATCGAGGCGCTTGCAACCTTGCAAGAGGCTTCGCATTGGCGGATGACGCGCGATCAGCTTTTCGACATGTGGCTGCGAGACGTCGATAATCCCAAAGTCATTCGGATGATCCGGGAAGTCATGGGCTCTTACGGATTCGAAATGTGGGCGCGGGCGGGAAGAGCGATCGAGGGCGCGTACCGGCGTGAAGGCGCCCCGCTAAAAACATTGGCCGAGTTGCGTCCACCGGTGCGTGCATTGCACCTTTATGCTCAACCCGCGGATCCGGAGTTCCTTCATGCCCAGGAGAACTTCGCGGCGCTCAATCCCTGGTTCACCGTCAAGAAGGTAAACGCGAAATCCCATCTCTCAATGCTCGAAGCGCCGGAAGACATGGCTGCCGCAATCGAGTCATTCCTGGCGGACGTGTAAGGGCTGGGGGCGCCCCTGGACAACTTCGTCCCTTTCTCAATACAGCGGGACGCTGGCCGGCTTTCGGGGGATCAATAGGGAACCCGTAAACTGCACCAGACGCTTCTTGACATTCTCGATCTCGACGAAATACTGTCAGGAGTTCTGTTGTGGGCCAGTTTGAGGAGCGCGAACTTTTTCGCTGAATTACCCGCGTATCAGCGCGGCCTTTCGTTGGATGATCGGCGCGGATCAGAGCCGCTGGCAGGACTCGAATCCTCGGTTGCTCTGGCCTGAATTACCGTCCCCTCAAACCGATCTTCTTGCGTCTCAGCGCTCTAAGCAATTGTGATCGGAGGTGACAATGAACGAGATCTTCTCGGAGAAACTCGTGACCAGCAGGAGAACTTATTACTTTGACGTGAAAGAGACTAAAGACGGCTCAAAGTACCTGGTCATAGGCGAACTGACGCAGATGGGCAGCGAGATGGAACGTCACCGTGTGATGGTGTTCGAAGAAAGCCTGGACTTATTCATGGAGGGACTTGATAAGGCCGTCGACTTCATAATGAACAATAGCAGAGGGGGAGACGGTGATGGGCCGCCGCGAGAGGATTCGGAACGCGTAAGACCAGAGAGGACGGAGGAGGCGGAGACGCTAAGGAGGATCGAGGATAAGATCGATCAAATGAGAAGACACTTCAGATGAAGGGCCGAGAAATCAGTTCCGCGGTGAAGGCCTCACTTCGCCGGGGATCCTCATCTCGTGCTGCCGCACACCTCAAAAACGGGAAGTAACTTCTCTACATCCTGAGGCGCGCCGCCGGATTTCGTGCAATCACTTCAACCCCAACCGAAGAATAGTCAGCGAGTGGGCCGGGAACGTATAGACGAACTCGTTGTTTTTGACTGAAGGCATGACTTCGCGCTCCACCGGCCGGACCTTCTTGTCGTCGCCGAACGCGTGGGTGGCTTTTAGATCCGCGTGGTTCATCTCCCACACGGCGACGTGATTCCCGATCTCTCCTTCTTGATTCTCGATTCGAGTGGAGACGTCTTTATCTTTGCTCCGATTCAAAACGTTCAGGTAGATCACGCGGTCTCTGGGATTGTAAGTCGCCGACACGTCCAGGTAACGGAGCGGGGGCCGGTTGGCTATGTTGTACGACGGCGCCGAAACCCATACATCAAGAGCCGTATTGCCGCGCTGTTTGCCGTATTCGACAATCGGGAAGAACGTCGGCTGCAAAAAAAGTCCTTCCTTGTTTGTCATGATCGGCGCGATCACGTTGACCATCTGGGCGAGGTTGGCCATCTTGACCACGTTGGCATGCCTGAAGAAACAATTGAATATCATGCCCGTAGCGAGAGCGTCCTCGAAGTTGTAGACTTCCTCCAGGCGCTCGCGCTCGAACGCCCGATACCACACGTTCCACTCATCATAAGCTATGTAGATGGGACGGGGATTCGGCCCGGTTTGCGCCTGCTTGATCAGACCCGCCGTGACGTCGATGTAGTTCTCGATGGTTTGCGACCATGCGAGAAATCTCTCGAGATCGTTCTCGCGATTTGAGATGTAGGTGTGGATCGCGATGAAGTCGATAGTATTTCTCAGGGTATTCAGCACGGTGCGGTTCCAGCCAACCCAGTCCGCGCCGTAGTTGCTCGATCCGCTCGCGACCAGCTTGACGCCTCGATCCACGGCCCGCATCGCCTTCGCGGCTTCCAACGCGAATCTGGCGTATTCATCCGCGCTCTTGTGGCCCAACTGCCAGGGGCCGTCGATCTCATTTCCCAGCGCCCAGTAAGTAACCTTGTAGGGCTCCTCGCGGCCGTTCTTGCGCCGCTGATCCGCCCAGTAGGTGTGCCGCGATTCATTGCAGTACTCGACCCAATGGCGCGCATCGTCGATGGTCCCGAGGCCCAAATTCACGCAGATGTATGGCTCGGCTTGGATCAACTCGCAGTAGCGCAGGAATTCATCCGTGCCGAATCGGTTCGACTCGAGCGCGTTCCAGGCCAACTCGGCGCGCACGGGCCGTTGATCCTTTGGACCGATTCCGTCTTTCCAGTTGTACCCCGAAGCGAAGTTGCCGCCCGGCCAGCGCAGGATCGAGACATTCAATTTCCGAACCGCTTCCATCACATCTTTGCGGTAACCGTCTTTGTCCGACAGAGGACTTCCTTCCTCGTAAACGCCGCCGTAGATCATGCGGCCGAGGTGCTCGGCGAAATTACCGAACAGACGCCGATCTACTTCACCGATGGTTCGATCGACGTCGAGCTTGATGCGGGCTTGCGGCGTCTGGCTGTTGCCGATATGCGCGCCAGGGTTCAAAAGGCCGACTACGGCGATCAAACCGAGTGTGCGAGTTATCAAGTTACTCATAGGTTTCTCATTGAGTAACGCTGATCCGCGCGGGTCAGCGTTACGCAGTCAGCGTAAATCAGCGGCTTTCCCGCTTGGCCCCTTGCGCCGAGAGACGCTTGCCCTTTCTAAGCGTAGCGAAACCCGCCCTTTCAACTCGAGCAATCTTCTACAGACCGGATGAAGCTATTTCATTAAAAGTCGCTCTCAACGCCGGATAAAGCTCGCGATAGCGAACATACGCCTGCCTGTATGTTCTTTCACTCGCTTCATCGGGTGAGACCCTTCCAACGATATTGATCGTTTGAGCGCATGCACTCTCAACACTCGGCCACGCCCCAACGCCCACGCCGGCCAGCAACGCCGCGCCGTAGGCGGCTCCTTCAGTAGTGGTCACCGTCGCCAATTCCACGCCGAGGACGTCGGCCAGAATCTGGCGCCATAGAAGACTTTTCGCGCCGCCGCCGGACACGCGGACTTGTTCGATCGCTTCAAGTCCCGCGCCTTGCAACAACGCGAAGCAGTCTTTCAAGCCGAACGCCACTCCTTCCAGCACCGCGCGAGTGAGATGCCCTCGCTTGTGCCGCAGCGTGAGACCGACCCATGCCCCTCTCGCGAGTGGATCGGGATGCGGCGTTCGCTCGCCTGTCAGATACGGGAGAAAGAGAAGCCCTTCGCTGCCCGGCGCAACCTGCGCGGCTTCTTCTATCAATTCATCGAAACTGGCTTGGGGAGCGATGGCGTCACGAAGCCACTGCAAGCTCCCGGCTGCGCTGAGCATTACTCCCATCAAATGCCAACGGCCTGGAACCGCATGACAGAATGCGTGCAGCCGGCCTTGCGGTTCGATCAAACACGATTTGGTCGATGCGAACACAACGCCCGACGTGCCTAGAGTCAGGGCGGCGATTCCGTCGCGCACCGCGCCGACTCCTACTGCTTGAGCGGCTTGGTCCCCGCCGCCGGCAACTACCGGCGTTCCGGGACTGAGACCGGTCAACTCGGAGGCTTCGGCGCTGACTTCGCTCGTGATTTCGGGACCTTCGTAGGTGCGAGGCATCCACTCAATAGGAATCCCAAGTGCGTCGAGCGCTTCTGCGGACCAGTCGCGCTGTTTAAGATCGAACAGCATCGTTCCCGAGCCATCCGCTTTGTCCATGGCGAACCGGCCGGTTAGTTTGTAGCGAATGTAGTCTTTTGGAAGAAGGACCCCGCGCGCACGCGCGTAGACAGCAGGTTCGTGGTTCTTCACCCACAGAATCTTGGGGGCAGTGAATCCGGTCAGCGCGTCGTTGCCAGTGATCTGAATGAGTCTCTCCTTGCCGAGCAGTGACCGAATCCCGTCGCATTCGGCGCCGCAGCGTTGATCGTTCCACAAGATGGCCGGCCTCAATACCGCTCCGCTTTCGTCGAGCAACACCAGTCCGTGCATCTGTCCGGTGAGCCCGATGGCGCCGATTTCTTTTCCCGACAGGTTAGCCTGCGCAAGAGCTTGGCGAATGCTTGCGCTCGCGGCCCGCCACCAATCCTCCGGATGCTGCTCCGACCATAACGGACGCGGAGTCGATAGCGCGAGCGGCGCGGCGGCGCTGCTTAAGACGTTGCCGCCGTCGTCTAGGAGCAGCGCTTTGGCGGCGGTGGTCGAGATGTCTATGCCAAGGAAGATGCTCATAT
>JAHFUG010000451.1 GCA_023265195.1 Blastocatellia bacterium
CTTTCACGCGCTCGACGCGCAGTCTACCGGCGGCCTGGTTTATCGGAACCTGTGGCCCTCCATAAGGCCAGCCGCTTCCGAGAGTCAAATCCATCCGCAGTCCGAGTTCTCGAGCTTTCCCGGAAGTGAATCGAAGCGCGTCGATAAACTCGTCTGAAAGGAACGGAAGATTCTTGAAGCCACGAAGCGGTTGGTCGAGAGCAAGCGGGTATACCGGCTGGACCTCGAAGCCGCCGATTCCAGCTTCTTTCATCAGCTTCATTTCGCGCTCGAGTTCGGACTTGACTACAGCGGGTCCAAACCACCACCAGCGCATCATGATTCTTGAGTCGTCGGGAGGATTCGCGAACAAGCGCCGCAGATCGGCTAGATTCATATTGGGCGGCGCGTTATTCGAGGCAGCGATTGAGCCGAACCGAAGCGGACTGAGCAAGGCAACCAGCAGGGCCGGGAAAAGGAATGCTCTCAATGCTGAATAAAAGAGTGCCATCATAAGTAGGATTTCTTTAGGGGGCCATTCAACGGCTTACTTAGGAAGCACTGGAGTTTGGCCGGTTGGATCCCACTCTTGTGAGGCGCCCAGATGAAGGAGATCGCCAAACATCAAAAAATCACGGGTCGGGAAGAGGGATTTATCCCCGCTCCTCTCCTTGACGCCAGTATGAGTTATTCGTAACCAGAGGAGCGGGGATAAATCCCTCTTCCCGACCTGTGATTCGCCTAAGATTGAACGTTGAAATTGGATATTGGTCTCTTGAAAATGTACAAACCTCCATGGCTTCCGAGGTGAAGCCGCCAGTTCTATCGGCGGCGCCCCTCTCGCGCTCACGCATAACTCAAAAACGGGAAGTACTTTCTTTACGTCCCCGTTCTCTTTGTGCGGTTGGTTCTTCCTGTCGAGCCTTCCAAGCGGCGACTCGATTCTGGATTTCGTCCATGTTTGCATCTCCCCAATAGTCACCTATCTCTTGAACCGAGTCGCCCTTCCCTCGTTCCAGCAGGATGACAAACTGAGTCGCTTTTTGAATACCTAACTCTTCCACAAGAAGCTTCCAACCTTCTTCGAGAACGCTTGAATCAATCATAGGTGTAGTACCAGCTCCGCCATGAACTCATCGATTGGTTTGAGTTCTCCCCGAATATATATACTCTTGATACCCCTCTCGAATCTGGGCCATCAGAGCGGCCGAAGTTTCATCGAAATCCCACGACCCTTCTTGATGCATCTCGTCACCAACCGCTTCGATCTTTGTCATTTGTGCTTACCAAGTCTTGATCTAAGTGAGGGCTCATCCCCCAATTCTATTGACTGAATTGCCTGAGCATATACCCGACTGTCTTGCTCCATCGCAGCAAGCAACAACGCTCTTTCGTGAGCGTGAATCTTTTCCAACCCATCCAGGACATTTACACTTTCGGGCTTACGATTGCCTTTCACCGCGGAGGCGCGGAGAACACAGAGGTCAGCGCAGAGCCGTTCTAACCTCTGCGCTGTCTCTGCGTTCTCTCCGCCTCCGCGGTGATTCCCCATGTTGCGGTGATTCCTCAGATTAATGCGAGGCGGTGTTTCCCCTTGGCGGCTTGCTCGCCAAACTCGCTCCGGCCTGAATGATCGCCAGCTCCGCGATCGCGGCGGTTGTGTCCTCGCCGAATCCCGAGAGAGCGGTTAGCTTCACATAGCGCGCGCTTTCAGGCCGATCGAATAGAATCTGTTGGCGATTGAACGACGACGCCAACTCACCTCGCTTTGCTTCCCGCCAATTTCCTCCGTCGTCGCTTAACTGGATGGCGTATTCCCGGATATCACCCTGGTGCTCGCGGTGGTCTTGCCTCGGCATCATTGCGAGACCCGACATACTCACCGTAGTTGGAAAGCTGACGATCAGGTCGTATGGTTGACGCGATCCTTGTCCACCGATCGACCAGAATGTGTTCGGATCGCCGTCGATGGCTTTCGCGGCTTCGTTCGCGGGCTGGCCGGCCGCGCCGGCGACTGCGCGCAGTCCGCGCATGACGTTCGTGTCGAACAAGAGCGCCCTGATTGAAGACGACGTTACGGCGACCTCCGGCTGAAACCGCCCGCCCGCCATGTAGTCCAGCAGCGAGCGCCTCAACTGCCTCGCCGCCGGCCGGCTCTCGAGCGATTCATCCAGGTTGGCCGAACAAACCAACAGCCGGCCTTGGCCGACTTTGCACTCGAAGACAAGCCCGAGCTTGTTATTGCGATTCCAGTCATCGATGACCTGCACGATTGGTTGAAGCTGAGGCGGCAAGCCGTCGAGATTAACCGCCCGCGCGCCGCGGACGATTTCCGTCCACTGCCAATCGAAGTACGCGTCGGTCGGGAAACCAGCAAGCGCTGGATCTTTTTTGTCCAGCCATAGACCGAGCATGCGGCTCCAGCCGGGGTTCATCTGCCGGTTCCAGAATACGGGCACGACGTCGAGCGGAGGGCTCGTCCAGTCGAGGTCGGAGGCGAGCGGCAGAAACAACACTTTTCCGCCCGCGGCCAATCTCGCTTCCGCCTGCTCCCACGAATGCGTCACCAGCACGTCGCTTGGCGCGGCGTCTCTGAGACGAGATGGATAGAGCCAGAAATTCCAATCGTTCTCGATTAGCGTCCCTTGAAGTCCGACTACCAACCTGTAAGCGCGCGGAGCCGCCAGCTTCGACAAATCCATGGCGACGGCGCCGAGCGGGGTGTTCTTTCCAAGCGGTATCGTCCTCACCGGCCACTCGCCTTCGGCTATTACGGCCCCGCTAGCTTCGATAATTCTCCAGAATGGCTGAGCGCCGGAAATAGGTTCGGCTCCGTAGTGGGCGATCTCGATTTGAACATCGAACTTGTCCGCCGTTGTAAACACCCTGCGCTTCATCCGAGCAAGCGGAGCCGTAGCGTTGCAAAATCGCCGGAACTCATCCGGCGTCGCGTAGTCCTTGGAGTCCCAAAAAGCGTCCAGCAACCCAACCGGCGCCGTGCCCTGTCCGAGATAATCATGCAGATCGAGTAACTGAAAACCGCCGAGTCCGGGCGTGCGAAGGTTCGCTTCAATTTCTTCCTTGTAGCAGGCGAATTGAAAGCGGCCGGACGCGCGAGCGAAGTCCCGGTTCTTATCCAGGAGACCATGCTGGGCGGCCGAATCGCGAAATATCTCGTAGTTCCCTGGCTTCAGGTAGCCGCTGAATTTCTCGATGATTTTGTAGTCCGGATAAGCACTCCACTGTCCCACCTCGTGGGCTATCACCGGAACGTCGACACCCTTGAGCGACTGCCTATAATCGGCGCCAAACCAGCCGGATTCTCTGCGCAGCATGTTCTGCCCGATGCGATGAGCGGCCAGATAGTCCGCGCCTTTGACGGGCCCCGGCTGGTCGATCAACGGCCAACCCGTGCCCGTCGTATAGAACCGCCGCGGATCTTCATTGCGAAAGTGCTCCACCCACTTCGGCAACGATTCCTTCCAACCGCCTCTTGGCTCATTGCTCGGAGACATCAGCAGGAACGATGGATGATTTCCGTAGGCCTTGATCATACGGTCCGTTTCTTCGTACATCCTGCGCTCCATCGGCGTGTCCGGGCTTATCTCGTTCCACATACCGGCTTCGGGCTGCAAGTAGAAACCCAGTTCGTCGGCCGCGCTGAACGCCGCCTCGGGCGGGCACCAGGAATGAAATCTCATATGATTCAGACCCCACGACTGGCAGATACCGATGATTTGTTTCCAGGATTGAACGTCGGCCGGCGGATATCCCGTCAAAGGAAAATCGCCGCCGTTGTGCGTGCCGCGAAAGATTATCGGCCTTCCGTTGAGCAGGAATTCACTCCCCGCGGCGCGAAGCTCGCGCAATCCGAAAACCATTTCGCGGCGGTCGTCGGCATGCTCGCCGGCGAGCCGCACCACCAGTTTTTGAAGCGCCGGGTTGAATTCATCCCAAAGCTCGACGTCTTTGCCGAGGGGCGTCTCGAATTCCACTCTGCCTCCGCCGGCGTCCCACTTCGCCGCCATAGCGGTCTCGCCGACCGAAAGAACGCCCGAACCGGGCTTGCCGGTAATGTCGCCGATCCGGACCTTTATCAGCGCGGACTTCTTAATCAGGTTTGGAAACACCTGCGCGTCTTCGATCCAGACGGGCGTGGTTGAAGTCAACTCGATTTTTCCCACGATCCCGTTCCAAGCGCCCCCCAGTGAATCGGAGACGCTGTGAGCGTCGGGGCGGTAAGGCAGCATCATTCTATTATCGGCGCGAATCGTAAGCCGATGTTGACCCGGCGCCGGCGTCCCTAGATCGTAAACGTGCGGCGCAACCAGGCTGTTGTTGGAGCCCACGGGACGGCCGTCAATCCACACCCTGGTCTCCCAGCGGGCTCGCTCAAGCGTCAGCACCACGCGGCGGTCTTGCCAGTCTCGTGGAACGTCGATGGTGCGCTGATACCATGCCACGCCGAGATAATGCCGCGGTGGTTGAGACAGAAACGGGATCTTCACGTTGCCCGGTTTAACGCAGGCTTTATACTCATCGCGCAGATACCAGAAGCGGTCATAGAGTGAAAGCACCCACGGCGTGGTTGCGTTGATCTCATCGCCGTAGCCTTGGAATTGAAGCACGCCTGGCAGGTTGATCCGATCCACCAGGTTCTTGCTGAACCATTCCTCCCTGACGCCGGCGTCGGCGCGGTCGAGAGCAAATCGCCATTCGCCCGCAAGCGATATGGCGCCGGCGGCTGGCGCTTGAGCGGGCGTCAGCCAGTTGACCAACGAGATTAGAGCTACGGCTTTTATTGAGAAGGTGAGATTAATTCTCATGTTTTTGGTTTCCTCGGGGACTTTGCGCGCCGAGTTCCACGGGCTCGGCGAAAGTTCGAATCGTTAGAATGAATCCGAACGGCCCAGTTTCAACTGAGGCGCGTCCGTAACAAGATGCTTAACGGGATCAGTGTTGGTGGACCACCGGTCCGTGCAACGCGCGTGATTCGTCCGTACACGTCATCGCCGCTTGGATGGTTGTCGGCACAACTCTGGAATGACACCGCTTCTATAAAGGATAGCGCCGCCGACTGAATTGGCTTGCGGCAAACCGCGGCATTGCCACGGTAAGAATGAAACATGAAACAACTCTCTTGCGAGACGCTTTGTGAAGCAACGGCAGGCGCGGCCGATCCGCCGCCAATAGCGAATGGAGCAACGACGCCAGTGAGTAGAGCGGTACTCTGGGTGGCCATTATGCTTGCTTGCTATCGGGTCACGCCGAGAATCGAAACTCTATTGAGTTTCAATCCCGATGTTCATTACGAAAAAATGCTCGCGAGGCTTCGCGGCAGTAATCTGGTCCTCACCGTACCCCAACTATGCACGAACCTGAAGTGTGATTCCCTATGACCTGGCGGCGACTCCGTTGAGCACCCGCCCGCAGCGAACAGCCAGGCATTAACAGTCCCTTCCACGGGCCAAGCTAGCTGCGATGCCGTAGAGACTAACACTTTTCATGGCCAATCGAAAACCTTCTTTGACGGAACTGAAGGGGCTTGTCCACTGATCAACACGGATCAACACGGATCAACACGGATCGGACGAAAAATAAGAGCCGCCACGTGCTCCGCCGCACAGAGAACAGCCGATCTCCCGGCTTCCGGCGCGCCGCTTTGACGACAGACTGTAGCGATCGGACTTTGCGCATTCCCTCTTTTCCAGCCTATCTGTGTTGTTCTGCGTAATCTGTGGATTGTTACTTCTCGGTCAACGCCATTTGGAGCGCTTCCATGAAGAAGTAATCTCCCCACATGACCGATTCATCAACGCCCCAGTTCATCGGCCGGTGATAAACCCCGTGCCGCAGTATTCCTTCGTAGGCCGGGTCATGCGCGCCAAGAAAGTCTTCGCCGGCCAGCGTCGAGAGGATAGTCAGCGACGCGTTACGATAATGCGAAGAATCGACGCGCAGGCCATCAATATTCTTGAGCTTCCAGAACGCGCACGCCGCGATGGCCGCTGCAGAGCTATCTACCGGTTCATTTGGAATGTTCGGCGCTCCGTAATCCCAGAA
>JAHFUG010000452.1 GCA_023265195.1 Blastocatellia bacterium
TTTGTAGCGTCCTTGAAAAAGGTGTCCGATCCGGGTGTGCTTGCGGTTGTGGTGCTGGCTGTAGCTGGTCAGCACTCTTTGCATGATGCGGCTAACCGGATCGTCTTGCATCTCAATCAGGAGATGAACGTGGTTGGGCATCAGACAGTAGGCATAGAGATAGAAGGCCAGCTTCGATTTCTGCTGTCGAAGAATGCTGGTGAACCTGACGTAGTCGTCGTGAGAGCGGAATATCTTTCGGCGATTATTCCCTCGAGTAATGACGTGATAGAGCCCTCCCCCGATTTCTATACGCGGCTTGCGAGGCATGATGGAGCAGAGCCATTGCTGGGAAGGATAACATGTCAAGAAACTCAAGCCTGACCCCTCCTGATGCTGCTGATTGGTTGCATTATCATTAGCTTTCTGATTGATTCAGAGAAGTCGCTCTTCCGCCCTTATTATGGTGTGGGTCACCTCAGCATCATGTTCGTATTCAGCTTGGACGCCCTGGTGGTAAGCCTCTGCGATTGCCTTTCCAGCCTGCTTAGCCTTGCCGCCTGGTCACAGCCCATGTCGCAGCGCCAAAGGCTCCCGCCCAACTTAGGGCCTGTTGCGCTGCGGTGAGCGTAGTATGTTCTCTATTGCTCGCTGTCCTTGATGCCCATCTGCATCTATGAACTTTAGCGGATTGTTGTAACAGTACTGGTACTTGTTAACCGACTGGGGATTTGTGATCTCTGCGTAGAAAGTGGGATTTCCCGATGCAGCATCTGCAAATTCGAACAGCTCATCTTGCCCTCCGACGAACTCATCAGGGTTGTAAACCTCCCTTGTGCATTCGAGTAATACCTTGCAGGAAAGTAATCCAGCCCCGATTCAGTATCTCTTTCTTTTTGGGTTAAGAACGCGCAGTAAAACTTTCCAACCCCAACTACCTCTGCTACTTGTCAAAGATCGAGGCCGCCAAAAGCGGAACAAAAAAGCAGCTAAAGAGAGAAGCAACTCAGACGACCAAGCTTATGACACTGGCCGGGCTCAATCAAGCTGCGAAGGCCGATCTGGTCGATCTGCGAAAGGATTTGCTTGGCTGCTAGCGCGTGACTGGCCTGGAAAGCCTGTTTCAGGGCAGGGGGCGATGTAGAGACTCTTCTCCCAAAGGCAGAAAGCTTGGCTTTCTCCTTAACTGCCATCCTAGCCGAAGCGAGCGCGCGGTCAAGGATCGCGAGCAAAGCGAGCGACCGCGAAGCGGCGCGCCTGCCGCAGGCAGGCCGTCCTTGACGGCAAGCGCGAGCGGAGGCTACCGGCTAAAGAGAAAGCGCGAGCCTGCCGGCAGGCAGGCGAGCTACAACCTGACCTCATGACAGGCGCGCGAAGCGCAACAATCGAATCCGCGAGCGGCCAGCCCACCGTTTAGGGGGCGTAGCGAAGCGAGGCGTGCGAGAGCGCGAGCCGCCGAGCGAAGCGGGCGCAAGGGGGGTGATCAGCCGCGGCGCGCAGGAGCGCCAGCGACGGAGCGCGAGGACTGAAGCCGGGCGTACGATAATGCGTATTATGTCCGACACGCAGCCGGCGTGACGCGAGCGGCCTAAAAGAAGCCGCGAGCCTCGGCGAGCAATAAACAACCTCCGCCCGCGAGCGGCGCGGCGGCGTGCTCCGAGGACATAATCCCGCATTATCGGATGACCCTCCGATTTAATAACTCCTCTCAACACCACAGAGCTTGCAAGCAACCGCTCAGCTTGATGAGTCCTCCTCACGAGCATCAGGCAGTACGCATACAGATAGAACGGACGCTTCCCCTTCTGAACACTGAACAGCGACAGCATCTTCCGGTAGTCACCTTCATCGTGAAAGATAGTCTCCCGATTATTCCCGCGAGTAATGATGTGGTACAGTCCGCCCTCGATCTCTATTCGGGGTTTCCTCGCCATGATCGAGCAGCACAATATGATGATCGAGGTGCGATTTCAAGATCGCAACATAGCACCCGGATCGTTCGGATCTTTCGATCCTCAGTTCGCTCGGCCGCACTCGGGATATCAGGGGCGCAGCCCTTGGTTAGCGTGCCGTCTTTTCTTTCCGATTTGCTCGCCAACTCTCACTATGCTCGCTGTTATGGATCTCCTCGCAGCTACCGTGGTCTCTCGCGAAAGTGCCACGCGTAAGGCCCTGAGAATAAACTCAGAGGTTGGCCTACGTACTTCGAAAGCAGAAACGGCATTGGCGCTGGCGCAACGCACCCTATAGTCAGTGCTATTGAGCAAACCAATCAACCCCGACAGCGCATCACGGTTCCCCAGGATATATAGTGATTCGTAAAGCCCCACTTTCGCAGTTTCGCACGTCTCCATCTGAAGCTTCCCCTCAAGTTTTTCTCTATCGGCGCGCCCCCCCTAATGCACCCACACACCCTGCTGCGTAGCGCCTGACCAGTGGCGAGTTATCATCGATAGCTCGCCATAATGCTGGTAGCGCATTTCGGTCGCCTATTTCTTTTAGCGCCTGACATGCTTCGACTCGCACAAGCTCATCCAAGTCGTCCAGCCTCATCACCAGAGCACGCGGAGCCGTTCTGGACTTGAGCAGTTTTCCCAGACTTCTAACGGCCATCATGCGTACCTCGCTGTTCGAGTCGGCTAGTCTTTTCTCCAATTGGATGACAGTGCTCCTTGTCTGTACAGTGCCAAGACACGCAGCCGCAACTGACCGGACAGAAGGACTCCTATCGGACAACGCCAGGAGAAGTTGGTCGCCAACTGCTGGATCGTCAATCCTCGCCAAAGCCTCCAATGCCTTAACTCTAAGTAATACTCTCCCACGTGTTGCGGCGCGCA
This sequence comes from Blastocatellia bacterium, assembly GCA_023265195.1. Classification (GTDB taxonomy): domain Bacteria; phylum Acidobacteriota; class Blastocatellia; order UBA7656; family UBA7656; genus QHVH01. Next base: position 2,817 of record JAHFUG010000452.1, read on the forward strand.
CGAGCCTATCAAACTCGGACTCGAAAGAGTTGGAAGAGCTCGGTTCCTTCATTGTCAACATCCTCCCGCCTCTATTGGTTACCAGTCGAACATCTCATCGACTCTGGTCAGCCACGCGAGTCCGTCTTTCCTTCCTCGATCAGTATTGCTGAGACGTTCAACCCAAGGCAGTTAGAGCCGCCCTAGCCTCTTCATTCTCGGGTTCCAATGCCAGCACGCGTTCCAAGTGCATTTTCGCCCGTGCGGCCTCTCCGAGTTTCGCGAGCAACCTTCCAAAGCGCAAGTGTGATTCGATATCATCAGGATCCAACTGAAGCGCGTTCTCGTAAAAGAACTTGGCTTCATCGTTCCGATCCAGACATTCATAAAAGTAGGCGAGGTGACTGTGCGTCATACTATCATCGGGCCATACCTCAACTGCGCTCTTAAAGGCTCGCTCGGCCGATTGAGTTTCCCCTCTGGCCCATTGGAGATTGCCCAGATAGGTGTGTGCCCAGCCATCTGAATTGTCCAACTCCACCGCTCTCTTAAGGTGCCATTCCGCTTCGTCATATCTAGCGAGACGCCTCAAAGCCCAACCTAGCTCGCGGTGGGCTTCCTGATATGCAGGGTCTAGTTCAAGTGCTTTGCTGAATGAAGCAATCGCCTCAGCGCTTCGTTCCTCTGGAAACATAATTCCTAAGTTGAAATAAGCTTCCTCATACTCTGGCTCAATCTCGATCGCTCTCTTAAAGCTCTGAATGGCTGCGCTCGACGCTCCGAGACGGCGTTGAGCAACACCGAGAGCCGTGTAGGTTGGCGCACTTTCCTCGAGCGCGAGTCCTTTCTTCAACCATGCTTCGGCTGATCTAAAGTTTCCTTGCTCTTTATAAAGAATCCCTAGCCCAGTGTAGGGCGCAGGAAAGCTCGGAGCTAGGTCAACGGCGTTTAATAACGCGCGCTCGGCGTCTTCCCATTGCGCGCACTCCATCGCGAGGCTCCCGAATCTAAACAGAAGATAGGGAGTAGTGTAGTGCTGCAGGGCCATGCGCCAAGCCTCCAGTGCTTGGCTGATACGACCCTCATATTCGAGCAATTCCGCCTTATCAGTTAGCTCGTCAATTGATGTCTTCTGATCACTCAATTGTCATTCCCAGTGTTGTGCTCATCCCGAGCTCTCTTGAGAGAGTTTTTGACATTCTGCCTTGAGCTTTTTTTTGTGCTATCGATGACATGTTGCTTCAGGCCTACCTCTTTAGCTCTCTTCGCTTCTAAGTTCCTCCTTTGCTCTATACTCTTCTGTTGATCTGCGGTTCCCTCGGGACTCATGTCCTTTGGCTGATTTCGCCCTCCAACTCTACCTTGCTCCCCTTCCAGCAGCGTCTGAGCGCTGACTTCCTCTGGCACGGCTCCTGGCTCTTTGACACCGGCTTTGCCGGCCTTGCCTCCCTTACCACCGCCGCCAAGCTTGCCCATACCGCCGCCGCCAATAGGAGGTAGCATAGCTGCCGTCTCCCGTGCAGAGTTCACGGCCTCCTTCGGGGTCGGCGTCTGCCCGACTTCCATATTATCGTTGGTTGGCGCACCCGCTTTGGGAGGATCAATCAGGAGTACTGCCGCTCCACAGAGGGGGCCACAAACGATTGTCCCTAGAGCGACCTTAACCGCGCTCTCTGCCCCGGGACCGAGCCTAACCACCTTCTTTTGAGGATCCTCAGTTGGGGCATGGCCATCCACGTCGATATACCGCAACGGATTGTTATACGCGTAGTGGTATTTGTTTAGTGACTGCGGGTCGGTCAAGTCGGCGTAGAATGTGGGGTCGCTCGAAGCCGCATTCGAGAAGTCGAACAACTCAACAGGCCCTCCGACGAACTCATCAGGGCTTGTAAACCTCCCTTGTGATGACGAGTAGTACCTCGCCAGGAAGTAGTCCAGCCCCGATTCAGTATCTCTTTCTTTTTGGGTGAATTTCTGACGGGTGACGTCCGCTCCGCCGTACTTCATACCAGTCGTGCGAGAACCAATCCCCGCACCCAACTCCTCCCCAAACGGCAGGTAGTCATATCGCGCTTGCACGCTCTGATTCGACTTGGTCACTACCCTCGTGCTGCCGAGATGATCGGTTGTCAAATAACTTGTCCCGCCTCCGTTCGGAGGCGGCGGCGCTGGATCGCTTCGGTATTCCGCGATCAGCTTTCCCATTGCATCATAAACGAACACCGTTGTCACGCCTGACCCGCCGCCGCCAACCGTCTTCATTACTCGATGGCCGTCTCCATCGTAGCTGTACGTCGCCGGTTGCCCGCCGACCGTAGCCGCGACTTGCCGGTTCTCTCCGTCGTAAGTGAACGTACTCCCGACTGCGTCCGTGTCCAGATTCCCAGACCCGTCGTAGTGGCTCGCTCCCATAACAAGCCGGTTGTTCGTCGCGTTGATCGCGCTCGATGACTGCGGCGTGAGGCCCGGGTTCGGCACGTAACCGTTCACCCAGCGATTGCCAAACACATCGTAGCCGTAGTTCTGTGTCCACTGAGTCGAACCACCAACAGTCTCCGTCGCAGTCATCAACCGGTTCACTTGATCGTAGGTGTAGCTCTGAACCATCGATATTGTTCCGCCGCCGTTGGGAATCGTGATTGTCTGACTCTGTACGTTGCCGTTGTTGGTCGATGTCCCGAAACCGTAGTCCAATCCCAATACACTCGTACTGGTCGCGCCCGTGCTGGTCGTTCCCAAGCCGATCTGAGTCGGTTGGAGCCGCGAGTTGAAATTCGTGTGCTCCCACAGATTGTTCCCCAGCTTCAGCACGCTCACCGCTCCGTGCGCCGTGTATTGAATCCGATTCGTTGCGTCTGCCGCCGCCGCTCCGGCGTAGTATCCAGGCTTGGCCGCGTCTTTTACTCCGGCGATCCTTCCAGCCGCGTCGTACTCGGTGTTGACGACTTTGTTCGATGGATAGGTTTCGCTTGTGACCATTCCAGCTTTGTTGTAGCCGGCTCCCATCGCGTAGGTCTGTGAGTTGGTCGATTGACTGTAAGCAGTCGGTCGCCCCATCGCGTCGTAGCTCGCGTATGTGTACGTTGAAACGCCCGCCGTCACCACCGAAGCCAGCCGGCCTATTCCATTTATCGCCGTGTCGTAGTTGTAAGTGACGCTGGGCGTGGCCGTTGTCCCGCCTGAGTACACGCGAGCCCTCACTCGATTCAATGCGTCGTAGCCGA
>JAHFUG010000453.1 GCA_023265195.1 Blastocatellia bacterium
AAAGTGGCGGAGTCCTTTGGGGGAGGCGGCCACCGCAACGCCGCGGGCTGCCGAATCGACGGCGGCTATGAAGATGTAAAGAGGCGCGTGATCGAAGGGCTTCAAGCAGCGGTCGGATTGTCGACGGTTTCCGTTTGAGGGGTTCACGCAATGAGTTTCGCAGTGGCCCTGAATAATAGCGTGAGCCTGAAGAATGTACCGGCGGGCTTTTCAGGGAAGCGCGTTGGTTTTAATCAAACCTCCCAGGCAAAATCACAAGAATCTTCCCTCTTTGATCTGGCGGCGCAACTGCCTGTCATCGGACGCGCGCACACAACTTACGTTCGGATCAGGTTGCTTGCGGCCCTCCACTTGGCCGCGTCGCTTCCGTCTTTCCGAACCATTCCAATCATGTTGACGTGCGGGTGACTTGGGCTGCCGCTTTAGGTGTGTCCTGAACTCGCGTCTCCCCAGATAGCCAACCAACAAGAAAAGCTGGTTTGCTGGAAAATAGTTGGCTGTAATATCCAATAGGTGAGGATCGCATTGCCGGTTTGCTATTTCATATTTGAACACTTCATATAGGTGTCGAATCCGACAAGCGATCTCCTCTTCCCGTGACTGCGGATCGCCTGACATTCCTAAGTCCCACCAACCCTCCTGACGACGGATCGCCAAGCTGTCTAGAGACTTTAGCCGTCCGATTGCCTCGCGATATTGACAGACGATCCAGGCAAGCATGACTGTAGGCGCGAGAGAAACACGAGCGTCAGGCTCGTTTTCGTGGACGGCTTTGGCGAGCCGCGTACTGAATCTTCTTAAGACGCCGGTAGGGAGCGTAACCCCGACTAAGGCACCAACCGTTGCCAGCGCAACTTGGGTCAAGTTCGCCTTCCAATCAACGAGCGACGAAATCAGGCCGATGAGTACTAGCCCGATCAACGTGTGCAGGATCGTCGTGCCCAATACGAAGAAACAGAGATCCTTTGTAGCTGGAAGAATGTACCCACGCGAGTCGCGTGAGCAATAGCCATAAACAATGACGTAGTGACACAAGGCAACTGAGCCGAACACTACGACCGCGACTTCGAGCAGATTCGTTGTTACTAGTGTGGCCCTCATTCTGGCAACTCCGTTTTCGCTTGTTTACCAATGCTGCGTTTCTTTTTGGCGTCATCGAGTTCTTTAGCGCCACTTGAGAAGCTTCAAGCTGCGACGCATTTGGGAAGGCAAAGCACATACCGCTACGACCTTGAGCTAATTAACTTCGTTAATTGAAGAGATGTTGAGAATTCGTGCTGAAGTAAACTACCCGTTTGGGCACCAGTATGACCAAATTTGGTAAATCCGCGGTGACACAATGTGTCAACTTTATCTTCAGTTTTAGTAAATAGTAAAATATGCGGAGTCCATAATCGGATAAGGACTTACTCCGACAGTCTTTCCCATCGCGACTTCAACTCCTCGAGGATTCTTCTGTGACGCGGATCGTCGCGCACCTTATCCCAGTTCGGATCGGCCGCAAACCAGGGATAGTTCTCATTCCCCATCGATATCGCCCGTTCGAGCCACTCGATCGCGTTGTCAGATTCGCCTGCCAGCGCGTAGACCGATCCAAGCCAGTACGCCGTGTCCTGATCCGCGCCCGCCGTCGCGAGCAGCTTATCGTCAATCAACCCGAACGCGCGGTCCCGTTGGCCTAACGCCAGATAGCAAAACCCGAGGAATGTCTTATACGAATGCAGGCTCGGGTTCTTCGCCAGCACGTCTTCCATCGTGTGGGCGGCCCGCTCCGCGTTGCCCTCGTAGTAGTCCATCGCCGCACCGTACGCCCTCAGCAGCGGATGATTCGGCTCGAAGGCGATGCCCTGTTTGATCTCGGCCTCGGCCTTCTCGTATTCATGTTGATAAAGGAAGAGACGGGCGCGATTATAGCTGGCGATAACGACGTCGGTAGGGCTGATTTTCAAGAGGGACTCCCATTCCCGAAGCGCCCTATCATACTGGCCGGACAATCTGAACACGTACGCGGCCATGGAATGAATCGAGGGCTCGTTCGGAGCCGTGCTCAATAGCCGCTTAACCTCTCGCCGCGCGAGATCGGTGTCGCCCTCGATCAGATAAACGTATACGAGCCTGACTCGGGCCTCGACCAGCCTAGGCTCGATCGAAAGGGCCGTGTCGAAAGATCGTTTGGCCAGCGCGGCGTATTCCCTCCCGCCGATTCCCTTGAGCACGTAGTTGATGTAACAGACGCCCAATCCGCTGTGCGCCAGAGCAAAATCCGGGTCCAACGCTACCGCTGTGTTGAAGAGCGCGACGGCTGCTTCCATGTCCTCGAGCGCAAGAGTCTGGGTTATGAATTTGTACAAAAGCGTGCGCGCCTTCAGGTAGTTCTCGTAGGCGGCCGGGTCCCGCGTAGGCGCTTTTACAAGCCGCTCCGGCTCATTGCTGCCGGTTCTTACTCGAAGCCCTTCGACGATCTGGCGGGAGATCGTATCCTGAAGCGTGATGATGTCTTTCGCGTCTACGTCGATCTTGTCGCTCCAGACGATCTCGCCGCTTTTTATGTCCACAAGCTGAGGCGTAACCCGAAACCGATCGCCTGATCTTATGTAACCTCCGATCAGCACCGCGTCCACGGCCAACTCAGCGCCCGCGGATCTTGGATCGACTTCGACGTTCTGGTACTTAGCTATGTAAGACGAAGGTCGGACGATGAGGTCCCGGATTTGCGCGAGTTCGGTAATGACGCTGTCGGCGAGGCTGAAGCTGTAGAACTCCGTGTCCGGGCTGTGAGACAGGTTCTTGAACGGGAGTATGGCAAGCGCCTTCTTCTCGTTCGTTAGCCAGGTGGAAGACGAGACGTCCGGCGTGGCGGTAGTGCTCGAACTGGAGTCGCCCTGCTTCTTCCGCGCCCTGCCCAGGATTCGCTGAAACCAATTTGAGAGTCTCGGCATGAGACCTCCGCGACTGCCGGATTGCGGCGCAAGAGCGGCTTGCAGCGTCGCCATCTTGTCGGCTGGCGCTCCCCCGAGTGCGGCGTAGTGGCCTTTGACCAGTGAGCGGAGCCCGTCCAGCAGAGCATCCGTTGACTGGTATCTATTCGCCGGATTCTTCGCCAACGCTTTGAGAATTATGTGCCGCAACTGGGGCGGCAGCGAGTACGGCAGAGGTTCCGGCTCCTGGTGCATCACAGCGTGCATAACCTCGACTGAACTCTTTCCCTTGAAAGGCAGCTTGCCGGTGAGCATTTCATACATGACCACGCCAAACGAGAAGATGTCCGACCTGACGTCCGAGGGATCGCCCGTCGCTTGCTCGGGGGACATATAGCTGGCGGTTCCAAACGGAGCGCCCGCCTGCGTCAGATCGGCCGCGGCCGCGGTCTCTTCGTCATTGCGGGCCTCGGCGAAACGCAGCAGCTTGGCCAAACCGAAATCGAGTATCTTGGCCTGGCCTCGCTCGTTCACCATGATGTTCGAGGCTTTTATGTCGCGATGAAGGACGTTCCGGTGGTGAGCTTCGGATATGGCGTCGGCGAGTTGCAGAGACAGATCCAGCGCCTGATCGAGCGGCAGCGGCTTGTTGCCGATGAATTTCTTCAGCGTACGGCCTTCGACGTATTGCATCACGAAAAAGAGCGAGCCCTCCGCTTCATTGATTTCGTACACGGTGCAGATGTTTGGATGATCGATCGCTGAAGCCGCGCGCGCCTCGCGCAAGAAACGCGACCGGGCCTTCTCATCGCCTAACAACTCGGTTGAGAGAGCCTTGATGGCTACGGTTCGGTTGAGCTTGGTGTCTTCGGCCTTATAGACAACGCCCATACCGCCTTTGCCGATTTCTTTGAGGATTCGGTATTGAAGTATGGTCTTACCAACCATGAAGTGGACCTAAACACCCGCCGGCGTTGCTACTCGGTTTTCAGCCGGATTCCGCAAGTACCCCGAGGAGTCAATCAGTGCGCCCTTATTTCCGGTTCATCGCACAGCGCCGATCACGTGACGTAGATTATTGCACCCGGCGGCAGACGGTACAAGACTTGAATCGGGCAAAAGGGGAGCTTGTTTCTTGATGCTCCCTAAGGGACGAAAAAAATAACTTCCCATTTTCGAGGGCGGTCACCGCGGAGCCGCAGTGACCGCGGAGAGCAACGCAGAGGTGGCTTACTCTCTGCGGCTCTCTCAGCGAGCTCCGCGTCCTCTGCGGTGAAGTCCTCACTTCACCGGCGGTCCTAATCCCGTGCCGCCGCATAACTCAAAACGGGAAGTTATTTTTTTACGCCTCCTAAGTTGCCGATCACGGTGATAATTCCGTTCCCGTTTCTCTTTCGGAGCAGGCCGCGGAGTCGCGTTGCTCCACACTCCGCGTTCGGGATATCAAGGGTGCGGCCCTTGGCTCGTGAGAGCCCGGCGCGCGAGATCTATCGCGGCCCTCGCGGCGCAGAGGCGTATGGACTCGCGGTCGCCGCTAAAGGCCGATTGTCTGCTCTCGCACCAGCCTTCCAGGGCGCAGCCAACAAAGATCGATCCGGCCGGCTCTAAGTCAGAGCCTTCCTCCGGCCCGGCAATACAAGAGGCATAGAGTCCAACATCCGCTTCAAGTACGCTTCGCGCCATCACCGCCCCCATTTCCGCGGCCTCCTTGCTCACTGCGCCGGCTCGATCCATGGTCTCCTTGGAGATGTGACAGAGATGCTCTTTTATCGCATTACAATACGCTACAATGCCGCCTTTGAAGTATGAGGCAGCGCCGGCTGCTCTTGTAATGAGCATGCTCAGGGCCCCTCCCGTACCACCTTCGATTACCCCTACTGAAAGACTTCTTTCGTTAATCAATCGTGAGAACACTTCTTCCAAGCTCTCGCCTTGCGAAGAGGCTAGATTGTCGCCAAACGCCGAGATCGTCTTTTCCATGACGGCTGCGATATTCTGTGTGGACCCGAGTTCACTTGGAGGCTCAAACAGCGAGCATTTCACCTCCCACGGCGAAGGATAGACCGACAACTTTATTGGAGAGGACGGGTCAATCACTCGGGACATTTGTTCCGCAATCTCGGCTTCCGAAATGCCCGCCACCGTGAATGTTCGGCTTTCTCCTCTCGATCGAGTGCCCAACAGCCTCGGAAGTACTGCACGATGAAACATTGGCCGGTTTTCCGAGGGCGGACCCGGCAGCGCTATGATGACTTTGTCGCGGAATTCAATGAGTATGCCTTGCGCCGGCCCTGCTTCATTTTCAATCATCGCTGAACCGGCTGGCAGCAATGCCTGACGTCTCGCTTTATGCGTCAGTGGAATGCCTCTTCTTGTGTAATAATTTCGAACGAGAGTCAACGCCTCGTCATTCTCTACCAGAGGCAGTTCGGTGAGATGTGATATAGCCGCGCGGGTCACGTCGTCGGTTGTCGGACCTAAGCCCCCGGTGCAAATGAGGACGTCGGACCGGCGCAACGCTACATCAAGAACCCCAAGAAGCGATGATACAGTATCTCCAACCACCGTCTTATAGGAAAACTCGAGACCGAGTTGAGCGAGTTCGGCGGCGAAATAAGGAAAGTTCTTATCTGTCTTCTCCGGTCCAAGCAGTTCAGATCCTATTGCGATTCCCTCGATAATTGATTCGCCGACACCATCTTGTTCAGTCACCTTGCCTGACATTCTTGGGTTCCTCCGTGGGCGCGATCGTGTTTAGCCGGCTTCTCACGCGTACGAGGCTACATTCCGGTGGAAGCAGTTACAAGACGCGGAATTGCCGGCCGCGATGCTGAATGACTTCGCCGGCTTTTCTCGCATAGTTTGTCTCATTCGTCTGACGGAATACAAAGCGAGTTTCTTAAAGCGAGTTGTCAGGCGGCGTTACGCGCCAACTCATGATCCAGTACCATATGCATTTGTAAAAGCGCTCGATACTCTTCGTAGTCGTCATGTTCCAACAATGTTTCGGCGCTTTCCTCAATGTTCGCTACCAGCCACTTCACGGCAGAGATAGCAAAAAGCTCGCGAGCAGTTGTTGTACTACCGTGAGAAAAGC
>JAHFUG010000454.1 GCA_023265195.1 Blastocatellia bacterium
CCAAACTCCAGTCCCCCAACTGCGATGGGGATATTCTCAGGTTGCTTCTCTTTTCTTACGAGCAACACAGGATTAAGAAACTACTCGGCGTTCTTTCTACAAACCCAGCTTCGGCCAAAGCTGGTCGATCCGGCGCTTCACCTCCAGGCTCATCGCGAGTTCCTTCGGCCAGGGACGAGTGAATCCTTCCGACTTCCACTTTCGAGTGCCGTCGATACCCATCTTGGATCCAAAATTAGGCAGGCGCGACGAATGATCCAGTTGATCGACCGGTCCGAACATGAACTGAATATCGCGTTCGGGGTCGATGTTGTTGAGCACCCGCCAGGCAACCGCGTTCAGGTCACGGACGTCGGTATCGTCGTCAACCACCACAATGGTTTTGGTGAACATCGCTTGCGGCAGAGACCATATACCATTCATCACCTTGCGCGCGTGCCCGGGATAATCTTTTCTGATCGAAATGATCATCAGATTGTGAAACACCCCGGCGAATGGCATGTGGTAGTCGGCCACTTCGGGGAACTGGCGCTGCATCAGCGGCAGGAATATCCGTTCGATAGCCTCGCCCATCCAGCAGTCTTCCATAGGCGGCTTGCCAACAATCGTAGTCTGATAGATCGGGTTCTTGCGGTGAGTCACGCAGGTGACGTGAAAAACCGGAAAGTCCTCCTCTAGCGAATAGTAGCCCGTGTGATCGCCAAAAGGTCCTTCGTTCCGGCTTTCGGCGGTGTCGACGTAGCCTTCCAGAACGATCTCGGCGTTGGCGGGAGCTTCCACGTCGACGGTTTCGCACTTGACCATTTCAACGGGCTTCTCGCGCAAGAAGCCGGCGATCATCATTTCATCGAGGTCTTCAGGCAGTGGCAGTATCGCGCAAAATACGGTTACGGGATCGGCCCCGATCGCTACCGCCACGTCGAGCCGTCCGCCTCCACCGCGGACCTGATTGCGAAAGTGCTGCGCGCCATTCTTGTGAATCTGCCAGTGCATTCCGGTTGTAGCATCGTCGTAGACCTGCATTCTGTACATGCCGCAATTCCGTTTTCCGGTCTCGGGGTTCTTACTGAAGACGAGCGGCATCGTTATGTAACGTCCTCCGTCTTCAGGCCAGCACTTGATTATCGGAAAATCAAAGAGCGAGAACTTCCCTTCCCTCAGCACGCGCTCTTTGCACGGTCCGTCTTTTACTATCTTAGGGAACATCTTAGCGAGGTCGGCCAGTCGCGGAACCATTTTGATCTTCTCGATCAGACCCTGAGGCGATTTGACGTCGGTCAACTCGCTTATGCGCCCAGTTATATCGGAGTAGTCGTCTATTCCCAAAGCGAGCTTCATTCGTTCGCGGCTGCCAAGCGCGTTGATCAACACCGGAATCTCATGGCCACGAACATTTTCGAACAGAAGCGCGGGTCCGCCTTGCTTGGATACGCGGTCGGTGATTTCAGCGATCTCGAGTTCGGGATCGACCTCGGTTCTAATGCGCTTTAGCTGACCTTTCTTTTCGAGCGCGCGGATGAATTCTCTCAGGTCTTCGAATGGCATTGATTGTTTCCTTCGTGCGCGGATTGAACCTGAGAAGGTAGCACGGCGATGGTGGCGTTACAAACATATGTGGCGTTAGCCAAGATGGCTCCGAAATTGCGCCGAGTCCGACTGGAGCAGCCAGATCATTCCGCGTCTCGCACGGGAATGTCTTCGAAGAGTTCACTGACTTTGCAGGCAAACCCAGGCAGTAGAAGAGGACTGCTGAGAGAGTCTATGTTGAGCAGGGTCGCCGCAAGCTCGAGACGAACGTTAAGACGCCGATAGACTTGGACCTGCCGCATTCTCCAGTCCAGTATCCAATACTCTGGTACGCCGCGCCGCGAGTAAAGCTCGAGCTTTGCTTCGCGGTCTCGTTGCAGCGACTTATTGGAAGCCATTGAACGCTTCGACCCGAAGTAGACCGAAACTAGCATGAGGACGACTATGGCAGGCAGAATGAAGCCAAACCAGGGAGTCTCCACTGGATTTTCAATCCAGGGAAAGATGCTCATGCCGAGAAGGATAACCGCAAACGGAATAAGAGCTCGAGCGGACCAAGTCCGAAACAAAAACCAAAAGTTCGCGAGTATGTAATCCTGCTCGGTCAGGCGCACATCAAGTTCGAGGGCTTCCACTGTCGTCCTCATTTCGAGCTATGGTCTTCTTGCCAAATGGCCCAGCCCACTAAGCGCTCGCCCTTAACACTGAATTCGCGAAAAATGGCTGAGCGCATTAAACGGCGGCTCTGACTACCTCCGACAAGCCTGAAATGATCCGACTAGCGGGCGCATTTCTTCGCGCTTCGATCTTATGCGGCTATCGCGGTCGAGGGCCCCCTCTGCGCCGAGAATTTCCCTAAAGGTGCTTTACCAAATCAGCTTGCCAGTTTGTGTGTCCCATAGCCGTGTCTTCCCGTCGCGACTTCCCGTCGCCAATTTATTGCCATCGGGTGAGTAAGCCAGGGCCTTTAGGCCTTGGATATGGCCTTCGAGCTTGGCCTTGAGTTGTCGGCTCTCTACATCCCATAACCGAACCGCACTGTCCTCTCGGCTACTCGTCGCCAGCGCCTTACCATCGGGTGAGAACGTAAGCATACAAATCGGACCTTTATGGTCTCGCAGCGTGGCCTTGGGCTGTCCAGTCCGCGCGTCCCACAGTCGAACCGTGGCGTCCCAACCTCCAGTCGCCAATGTCGCGCCATCGGGCGAGAAGGCGACAACGAAGACGATGTCATTGTGCCCTTCGAACGCAGCCTTGAGTTGTCCGTTCGTCACGTCCCATAACCCGACCGTCTTATCCCGGCTCGCGGCTGCGAGCGCCTTGCCGTCACGCGAGAACGCGATTGCGCGCATTTCCGTTTCTACGCTGTCCGTGGAGACAAAAATCTTGCCTCCCAGTCCTGGATGATTTTGGAGACTCGCTTGCAATTCCTGGGTTTCCACGTTCCATATCCTCGGGGATTCCGACCAAGCGGTGGCAGCCAGTAGCGTGCTGTCGGGAGAGAACGCGAGTGAGAAGGTTCCGTTGAAGTTTCCCTCCAGAACCGCCTGGAGTCGGCCGCTTGCGGCATCCCACAGCCGCAACGCTTCACGCTCACCGGCAGTGGCCAAATATCTGCCATCAGGTGAGAAGGCGAGCGCCGTTATCCAATACTTATGCCCTTCCAAAGTGTCCTTGAGTTTCCCCGTCATCATGTCCCATAGCCGGATTGTTCGGTCCCCACTTCCTGTTGCCAACGTCTTACCATCCGGCGAAATAGCAAGCGTTGCGATCCCTTTAGTGTGCCCCTCCAGGGTCGCTATCAGTTTTCCGGTCCGCACATCCCAGAGCCGCGCCGTCTTATCACTGCTTCCAGTCGCCAGGGTCTTGCCATCCGGGGAGAAGGCCACACCGGAAATGGAACCACCGTGCTCAACGGCCTCATGATTTACTCTGAACAAAAAATCGTGTTGCTTGTTCTTCCGCCCCAACATGATTGCGGCGCCGTTGGGATATTTGTCCCAACCATATTTCCACCCGAAGAATACTCTACCGGTATCCTCTAACCTGAGTGTTAGTTTTTCGCCTGGTATAACTTTCAGCCCTTGTTCAGGGGCTTCAAACCGCAGCCAGCCATTGAACCCTACGTCAATAGTTCTGGACACCTTTGTCAGCACTCTTCCATCTTCCGAAAGTATCTTCATTGTTATTATGTCTTTAACCGCATCCGCCAAATTGTTGCCTGTTGTTAAAAGAGCAACTTCTATTGATGAGATCCTCGGGCTGTTCGCGATAAAGCTCTGCCCAGTCCGATTACGAGCGACAATGTTAGTCCATCCACTCTTCCAGGCGGGGTCTTCATTGCTTGGTCCGCTGCTATCCGTGAGATTCTGAATGGACGCCGCCATTGTTTGAGAAGCTGTGAAGCACGCTGATATGACAGTCACCCAGATGATTAACCTTATTATGCTTGTCATTTACTGCTCTCCTCCCGAAGTAGTTTTACGATGTCTGCAATTCCATCAAGCCGTCCGACGCTGGCGTCAGAGGGGAAGCGCGCGGAACATCCTGAGCCACACGAACCACGCTTCGCGTACAATGCACACACCCGAGTTGTCCGGTCCAATGTTCCAGTTCGACGTCGAACTCAAGCTCGATTTGGGCAAGGGCGTCATCGATCATGGCGCCCACCAATATCCTCCATCCGTCCCAGTGCACAAAACAGACAGAGAAGCAGATGCCTGCTATAGGCTCGCATGTTGTTCACTTCCCCCATTGCGCGCAAGGTCGATTCCATTACCCTGAGAAACGGTTAACTGACGACGGGACAATCCGGCTCACCGCCCCGGCAAAAGCGTCGAGTAACTGATTAGTTCTCATCCTAGGGCTTACTCTCCGCGGCTCTCTCAGCGATCTCTGCGCCTCCGCGGTGAAGTTCTCACTTCGCCGGCGGTCCTCATCTCGTGCCGCCACATAACTCGAAACGGGAAGTCATTGCGTTACGCCTCCTAAGAGTTCAATGCTTCGCGGCCTTGGCTGTGCGCTCGGCGCGTGCTCTGGCGACAATCTCTTTGACTTGACCCAGAAGCGTCGGGCCGTGGTAGGGAATGCCGTCCTTGATCGTCCATTCAACGCCGCCGGTGTGAACCGGCTTGCCATCCCGGATCTCATCCACACCTGTCGGATACAGCACCTTCAAATTCTCGAGCGGGTTGCCGTTCACGACTATCAGGTCGGCAAGAAAGCCGGCGCGAACCCGCCCGAGCTTATCTTCCTGGCCGAGTATCTTCGCGTTGGCGCCGGTCGCGTGTTGAATCGCCTTCAGCGGATGAAAGCCGGCCTCTTGATGAAGCTCCAGTTCGCGGAGCAGGCCGAAGCCGTACATTTGGTATATGAAGCCGGCGTCCTCGCCTGCTCCAATCAACCCGCCTCGCCTGTCGAACTCCTTGAGCGCGGCCATCCATATTCGATAGTTCTCTTTCCAGAAAGCCTCATCGGTCGAACTCCACCCGATGAAATACGATCCGTGATTGGCCGGATTCGGCTTGAAATACTCCTCGAGAGCCGGATGCAGATAGTCCGCGAACCACGGCTGCGTCTGCGCTCGTTGCAGATCGCGGCTCGCTTCGTAGATATCCAGCGTCGGATCCCAGGCGACGTTCTTTTCAATCATCGCGTCGAACACTTTCATCAACCGGTCCCAATTGGCTTCGCGCCAGAGCCGTCCCGCGTAGCGAAACCGGTCCACTTCATTGTTGTAGTTGTAAGTCGAAGGAAAGTTCTGGCGGCCGCTTTCAACGGCGGCGTCGGGAACGCCATACCAGTGCTCGATGCTGCGAGTGCCAAACCTGACGTCGTCCCAGGCGTTAGTCTCTTCGACGCCGGCATGGTGAGCAACCGGGAGTCCTAGAGCGTGCGCTTCAGACTCCATCGCTTCCATGATGTCTCGGTCGACGCCGAGAAGTTTGATTCCGTCCGCGCCCATCTGTTTGAACTCACGAACACGAGCCCGGGCCTCTTCGGCGTTCTTCGGCGCTCGAGGCCAGTTGAACATCGGATATACGAACAACCGCGGCGACTCCACGGTTCCATCGTTGCTTTGCTGTCTCAACGCAAGCGTTCTCTTTGGATCGCTTCCGACGTCGCGAACGGTCGTGATCCCGCAAGCGAGCCAGAGCTTCAGTTCATATTCGAGCGGCTGAGGAATCCCTCCGCGCTCTTCTTGAACGTGGCCATGAAGGTTGATCAAGCCGGGCAGCACGTATTTTCCAGTTGCGTCAATCTCGACGTCACCGGCGGGCCGCCTTGCCCGCCCTTCCCTCAACGCGACCGGATCGAGCGAAGCAACCTCCGTTATGATGTTGCCCTCGATAACGATGTCCTTCGGCCCGGAAGCAGGCGTTCCATTTCCGTCAACTACGGTCGCGTTGCGAATGACGAGGCGGTTGGTGCGCTTGCCGTTCGTGGGAGTTTGCTTTTGAGATTGGG
>JAHFUG010000102.1:0-6866 GCA_023265195.1 Blastocatellia bacterium
GGCGTCGATTCTTATCGTTCTCGCCGTTGTCGGAGTTGCAATAGCCAATCAGCTTGGGGCGCGCGAGGCGCGAGAGAAGATAGCGCTTGCGTTGGGTCTGGACAAAGCCGATCGAATCCACATAACAAAGATAAGCGGTATTGGAGGCGACGCGGTCGTGGAAGCGGCCATCGAGCAAGCCTTCCACCTCACTACCGACAAGAGCGGCAAGTGGACGGTCGCCGAAGTACGCGTTGGTGACCGCCGCTGGGAATCACTTGAATTGATAAACACCGCGGTTCAGAAGGAAAAGATCTTGAGAACCAAGGCCGAGTTGACGGCCATAGCCACCGCTCTCGATGCATACCGGAGCGAGCACGGCGGATTTGTAACGGCTAATGCCGGCGCGGCCTTGATTGACAATCTGTGCCCGCGTTATCTCAGAACCGTGATCAGGCTTGACGCATGGTCGCATGAGTTGGACTACGCCGGAACCGCGGGCTCTTACAGATTGATAAGCCGAGGTCCTGACGGCAAGCCGGGCGGCGGAGACGATATAGTAGTAGAGAACGGTAAGTTGGTGAGTGGAGATAAGGACTGACGACGCGGAACGGCCCGGCGGTAAATTCAAATGAAGCCAGTCTCCAGTGAAACGACCGCATCGAAGCAGTTGCTTCTCGTTCAACGAAAAGCGCTGGTGGTCGTGCTCGCGAATGCGGCCAGCACCCTGATGTTTATGGCGCTCGGATTCATTTTGATCAATCAGTCCAAACCAGTTGGCGTCACCCTGGAAATCAGGAACATAATGTACGGCTCCGCGTTGGTGCTGGCTCTTGCATCGGTCTTCGCGAGAAGAACCATGTTTCAGATGGGCCGGCTTCAATCCGTCGCAACGAAACGAGGCGTTACGGGCGTTTTGAATCACCTGATGCGGGCAACCGTGATCTCGGCCGCGCTTGGAGAGACAATCGCGTTGCTGGGGCTGGTGCTGGGAATCATGGGAGGAGACCGCTTCGACGTCGTGCGATTTTGCGTCGTAGCTTGCGCGGTCGTGCTTTTCTCGGCGCCAAAGCGTGACGCATGGGCTCGAATGATTGAGTACCTGGATCAGAGCCGCCATTATACGGTTGATGCTTCGACGGACTATTGAGTAGTGAGAGGGAGGGTTTAGGATGCGGTATTCAGGATTAGGGATTCAGGATTCATCGAGCAGGCTTCGGATTTCTATCTTCACCGGCGTGATTGTTCTGGTTCTTTTTACAGTGGCCGCCGCCGGCGCCAGACCGCAAACGGCGGCTCCAGCCCAGGACAAACGCGCCGACGCCCTGAAGAAATTCCTCGAAGGCAAGAGGCTTGAGCAAGCAGGTAACTACTCGGGAGCGGTCGGAGCTTATAAAGAAGCGATCGACCTCGACGCCAACTCGGTTGAACTGAGGGTTGCGCTGGGATCTCTGTACTTGAAGAACGGGAACATAATCGCAGCCGAGGCGCAAGGGCGTGAAGCGGCCAGGATCGCTCCCGACGCCGTCGAGACCCACAAGCTGCTCGGCAAAATCTACACCGCCCAGACGATCGTTGGCACTAGCCTTGATAAGGACAAGGCGAAGGCCGCCATTAAGGAGATCGAGCAGGTCGTCAAGGATAACCCGAACGCGAAGATGGAAGTCGGCGCCGAAGAAATGCCCGCGCTTGCGTTGATCGCCGAACTCTACACGAGACTCGATGACACGGATAACGCGATCAAAGCGATGGAGCGAATAACCGGCGAAGACGGCTCTCTCGCTCCCGTCTATTACTTTCGCGCCAGGCTCTACTATCAGAAGTCCAAGTTCAGGGACGCCGCGGCGTCGGCGCGCAAGGCCTACGATCTCGATCCAAAGACAACGGAGTATCAGGGGTTGCTGGCGCAGTCGCTCGTGCGGGTCGGGCGAACCCAGGAAGCTCTGGATATTTATGAAAAGGCGCTTGGCATAAAGAAAGACAAGAAGCCGGACGGAAGCGAGGAGTTGATGCTGGCCTCGACTCTGATCTTTGATTACGCGGAGACTCTCGTGTACGCCGGCCGGTATAGCGACGCCGTAACCCGGCTCGATCCGATAATAAAGCGGGCGCCTAAGAACAGCCCGCTCTATCTGCGGGCGGCCGAGATAATCGCGGACGGACAGAGAAGATCGGGCAAGCGCGATGACGCCATCAAGACCATTGAAGAGGCGTTGAAGGGTCAGGATGTTTCGGAGAGCCTTCCGCTGGTCTACGCGCTCGCCTCGACTTACGAGGAGATGCAGCAGTTCGACAGGGCGGTCGAAACATACGAGGAGGCCCTGCGCGGCATACTCAACCCGGATGGTTCCGTTAGCGACCGTGAGTTGGAGAAACGCAATGCGGGGTTGATCCTTCAACGGATTGGGCTCACCTACCGCAACGCCCAAAAGCGAGACAAGGTAGTCGAAACCTTCGCCCGCATGAAAAAAGTGCTGGGGCCGAACAGCCCGCTTGCGGATCAATTGACCGCCGGTTTGCTTATCGACGAAGGCAAGTACAAAGACGCTCTGGATCTAACGGCGGACGCGGCGTCCCGGTATCCCGACGAGAGGTCGTTCAAATTGATGCGCGCTCAGGCCGCGGCAAAGCTCGGCGACTTCAAGACAGCGGAGCAGACGGTGGGCTCGTTGATGAAAGGAACGCCGGAAGACGCCGAGCTTCACTCCTTCATGTCGACCCTCTTGCTCGAAGCCAATCAGCTCAAGCAGGCTGAAGAAAGCGCGCGCAAGGCCATGAGCCTTGATTCGAAAGATGTGGATCCACTCGTCACGCTTTCGATAATTCAGGAGCGCCAGAAGAAGTTCAAGGACTCCGAAGTCACATTGAGGAAGGCTCTGGAGATCGATCCCGAGAATGCGACGCTTCTGAATAACCTCGGGTACTTTCTCACCGAGCGCGGCGAGAAAGTCCAGGAGGCCGAGGACTTCATTCGGCGGGCGGTCAACATAGCTCCGACCAACGGCTCATTTCTCGATTCGCTCGGATGGCTGCTGTTCAAGCAGGGCAAGATTCAGGAAGCGCGGAAATTTCTAGAGCAGGCGGTCGTATACTCGTCGCGTTCGGCAACTATTCACGATCACCTGGGCGACCTGTATAAAAAGCTCGGCCAGATGGACAAGGCCCGCGCCTCGTGGGAGACCGGTCTTAAGCTTGCCACGGAGCCAGAGGAAGCCAATAAGTTGAAAGAGAAACTCAGCAAGCAGAAGTAAGCCGTTTCGCGGCGCATCCGTTCTCGGCGCGCCGTCGTGGAGTGGAAGAGGAGAAGCTCGTTTTGAGGAAGGTGATTCCACGCTGGAAGGTGACGCCGGCGCTCATTGTCGTCCTGGCGGCGGCGGCGGCTTCGCCGGGGCGGCAAAGCGGAAGCCGAAGCAGCGGCGAAGTTTCGGCCGCGGTTTCGACGGTTTCATCGCTCGATGAAATCAAACTCCTCGAGCGCGAGTGTTTCGATGAGGTCAACAAGTACAGAAAACTCCACCGGGTGGCCGCCCTTGAATTGGACGGTGAGGTGTTGGGCTTAGCTCGCGAGTACAGCCGGAAAATGGCCGACGAGAGATTCTTCTCTCACACTGACGCCGAGGGTAAGACAGTGCGGGAGCGGCTGGCCAAGGCCGGAATCAGATGGCGGTACGTCGGCGAGAACATCGCCTCGTCGAGAGGTTACTTCAGTCCGGTGGCGGCTGCCATGCACGGATGGCTAGGAAGCCCCGGCCACCTTCGAAACATACTGGACCCCAGATTTACTTCGGCCGCGGTTGGAGCCTGGATTGCGAGCGACGGGTCCGTCTATTTCACCCAGGTTTTTATCAGCAAGTGACTGCAAGAGTTCCTTCCCGCGATTCAGTCCGCGTGCGGTCGTACGCGAAGATCAACTGGACCCTTGACGTCCTGTTCAAGAGGGAAGACGGCTATCACGAAATACGAACTATCCTTCAAACCGTTTCGCTTCACGATCACATACGGCTGAGCCTCACCGATGGAGAGATCGAAGCATCTTGCGACGATCCGCTGGTTCCATGCGATTCCACAAACCTGGCTTACAGAGCGGCGGCAGCGCTCCGGGAGCTGACCGGAACGGGCGCGGGAGCCCGCATTGAGATAGAGAAGCGCATCCCTGTTGGGGCTGGATTGGGAGGCGGCTCTTCCAATGCCGCGGCAACGCTACTCGGTTTGTGCAGTCTGTGGGGATGCGCCGTTGGTTACCCGGATCTCGTCAGGCTTTCTACAGAGCTAGGATCCGACGTGCCTTTCTTTTTGATAGGCGGCACGGCCGCCGGCGTTGGGCGCGGCGAGGAAGTGTACCCTTTGGAGCCTGTCGAGCGAAGTGAAATTGTGCTTGTGAATCCTGGCTTTAGCGTCGCAACCCGCACTGTTTACGAAAAGCTTTCGCGGTTGACAAGGTTAGAGTCGGCCCGTATCATACCCGTTACTTTAGTCGCGGCGAAGCATATAAGTGAGGCCGCGCTTTCGGGCCGCAACGACCTGGAGGAAGCAGCGCTCGGGATTCATCCTGAAATAGGCGAGTTGAAATTGAAGCTAATCGGACTCGGGGCGAGACACTCGTTGATGTCCGGCAGCGGAGCAACTGTCTTGGGGGTCTTTGACAATGAGCGGGCGAGCGAGGAGGCGGTAACAGTGTTTCGCTCGGCTGGAATGTGGGCGGCGCGAGTCCGTACCGTCAATGGGAAAGAATACCAAGACAGCGTTATCAAGGCTTACTCAAATCACTAGCCTTTGACTCCCTGGTAGCAGTGCAACGGATATTTGGTGTCTAGCGTCTACTCTCGTCTTGAGCGTCTATCCTATAATGTAGCCGGCTGTGGGATTCGTGACCGGATCAATCGAAAAAAAACACTAGGATCGGGCGCATCGGGATACTGGGGAGTAGCCAAGCGGTAAGGCAGCGGACTTTGGATCCGCCATCCGAAGGTTCGAATCCTTCCTCCCCAGCCAAGAGCCAGGACAATGAGCATAGAGACGACACATAATCTGGAGGCGCGGTGAACGTCAAGGTTTTCTCCGGCAACGCAAATCGTCCACTGGCTGAAGAGATTTGCGCGAGCCTCAACATCGAGATCGGGCAGGCCAACACAACGAGGTTCTCGGACGGCGAATACAATTTTCAAATCCTCGAGAATGTGCGAGGAGAAGATTGCTTCATCGTTCAGCCGACCTGCCCGCCGGTTGACTCGAACTTGATGGAGTTGCTGATCATGCTCGATGCGTTTCGCAGGTCTTCGGCAAAGCGCATCACCGCAGTGATCCCGTACTACGGTTACGGACGAAAGGACAGAAAAGACAAACCACGAGTTCCGATCTCCGCGAAACTCGTTGCTAACCTGATCACACAAGCAGGCGCGGACCGGGTGCTGCTTTTCGATCTTCACGCCGGGCAAATTCAAGGGTTCTTTGATATTCCCGCCGATCACCTGTTCGCCGCTCCCGTGCTTGTCGGGTATTTCAACACGCTCGGATTGCCGGACCTGACGGTCGTTGCGCCAGACGCCGGAGGCGTCGAACGCGCGCGCGCGTACGCAAAGAGGTTGAACGCGGAGCTGGCTATTATTGACAAGCGCCGCGACTACGAGCGGCTTGGAGAGGTGGAAGTGCTTCACGTTATCGGCGACGTCGAAGGACGCACGACGGTGATCGTGGATGACATGATCGACACCGCGGGCACGCTTGTTAGGGCCGGCGAGGCTTTGAAGCGAAACGGGGCGCAGCGCGTTCTCGCGTCGTCCACTCACGCGTTGTTCTCCGGTCCGGCCGTTCAGCGGATTGAAGAGTCTCCGATCGACGAGGTGGTCGTCACTAATACGATCCCGAACGATCGCGCGTCTCATTCGCCGAAGGTAAAGTGCTTGAGCGTGGCGGGCTTGTTGGCCGACGCCATCGTTTCGATTCACGATGAGTCATCGGTGAGCAGATTGTTCATATAACAAGGCGGTCATTCTAAGGCCGCGGCTAAAAGGTTGAGCAATGATTAAAGACATAACGATAGAGGCGGTCGCCAAAGAGGGAAACGGCAAGGGCTTTGCTCGGCGGCTCAGAGCCAAGGGGATGATTCCCGTGGCTGTATACGGAGAAGGCGCCGCCGCGGAAGCGGTTGCGGTTAACGTCAAGGACATTGCGAACATACTCCGTTCGGACACCGGACATAACACTATTTTCAAAGTCGCCATTCCAGGAATTGAGCCCGCAACGGTGATCATCAAAGACTGGCAGGTCGATCCTGTCAAAGGACGCCTGCTGCATGCCGATCTAAAGCGGCTTTCGCTGACTTCGGTCACGCGGGTCCGAGTCGCGGTTCAAGTAATTGGCGAGCCAGTCGGGGTTAAGTCGGAGGGCGGGCTGCTCGAAATCGAAATGCGTGAAATCGAGGTCGAGTGTCTTCCAGGCGACATACCGGGGAGCTTACAGGTGCAAGTGTCTCACTTGAACATTGGAGATCACGTCATCGTAGCGGATCTGATTTACGATAGAGACAAGGTCAAGGTGCTGAGTGACGACCACCAAGTCGTCGCGGGCGTCCTCGCTTCCAGAATAGTCGAGGCCGCGCCGGTTGTCGAAGCGGTCCCGGGCGAAGCGGCGGCGGCGGAACCGGAAGTAATAAAGAAGGGCAAGACTGAGGAAGGGAAATAGTCATTTGTCATTTGTCATTTGTCACTGGTCGCTTGTCGCTTGTCGCTTGTCGCTTGTCGCTTGTCGCTTGTCATTGGTCACTTGTCATTGGTCACTTGTCATTTTGTCAATGGCCGCTAGTCAGGATCAAGTTTAAGTCGGAGTTGCTGCATTCGACAGAAAAGAAGTGACCAGTGACGAATGACCAATAACAAGTGACGAATGAC
>JAHFUG010000102.1:6966-18764 GCA_023265195.1 Blastocatellia bacterium
AATGACAAGTGACCAATGACGAGCCATGAAGTTGATCGTAGGGCTTGGAAATCCGGGCAGGGAGTATGAAGACACCTGGCACAATCTCGGGTTCATGCTCATTGACAGGTTGATGTCGCGGGCAGGCGGAAAGAGGCTGCGCGATGAGGGCGAAGCGAAGGTTGCGGAAACAACGCTGGCCGGTCAACGCGTGTTGCTAGTGAAACCGCAGACTTATATGAATCAGAGCGGCGACGCCGTTGCTCCGCTGCTTCGAAAGTATGGCGAGGGGGACCACGCCGCTCTGATCGTCGCGTTTGATGATGTTGCATTGCCGCTCGGAATGATCCGAATCCGGCCGGGTGGGAGCGCGGGCGGCCAAAAAGGGATGAAATCCCTGATCGAACGGCTTGGAGGAAATCAGTTTCCGCGAATTAGGATGGGGATTCGGCCGGATCATCCCGTCGAGGATTTGGCTTCCTATGTTCTTTCAAACATTCCGAAGCGCAGCCGCCGGACGGTCGATGAAGTTATTGAACGCGCCGCGGACGCCGTCGATGTGGTCTTAGCCGACGGCGTTGAAACCGCGATGCGGAGATTCAACGAGCGGTTGAAGAACGAGCCGGACGGCTCGATTTGATCTTTCTCAAGAGGTTCGTGAATAGAATCTCCTTGCTCCGGACCGGAGTTCCGGGGCCAAACTTGGAGCGTCGAGGATCATTATGCGGCTCGGCGCGAGAACGAAGTCATCCAAAAGGAGGAAGCCTCTCTTATGAGAGTTTATGAAGTGATGTTTATCATCTCTCCCAATACCGAGGAGAGCGATGTTGAGACGCTCATCACCCAGTTGAGCGACGTCGTAACCAACCAAGGCGGAAATGTAGCCAAGATAGATCGAATGGGCCGCCGCCGGCTCGCCTACCCTATTCAAAAATTCACCGAGGGTTATTACGCTGTGTTCACGGTCGAGGGGACCGGCTCGGAGATAGCCGAACTCGAGCGCCGCATGCGCGTGACCGACGCCGTCATACGGTATATCACCGTGCGCATCGACCAAGAGTTGAAGCGCGCGGACAAATTCAAGGCTGCGCGCGCCAAGCGGGCGGCCGCCGGCAGGACGTCAAGATCGAGCCGGAGCCGTTCGCATGCCCAGGCGGATACAGCGGATGAGGAGGGTGAGTAAGAATCATGAGTTATCCAAGACCAAGAGACGATTCCAGACGCGACGACCGGGGCGGACAGCAAGGGGGCGGCCAGCGGCGTTTCATTCGAGCGCGAAAGTCATGCAGGTTCTGCGCTGAGAAGATAGACTACATTGACTATAAGGACACGCGGCTGCTCGGCGCCTACATTCCGGAGCGAGGCAAGATTCTGCCGCGGCGCATCTCGGGCACCTGCCAGCCGCACCAACGCATGCTGGCGGAAGCGATAAAACGCGCGCGCAACATAGCATTGCTGCCGTTCGTAACGGCTTGATCTAATACTTGGCGGCTGAGCGGCGCCACGTTGAGACTATCTAGCGGCCGCAGCCGGCCGCTAGAGCGAGGGTTTAGAAATGGCATACATGGAAGTGTTATTGCGCGAGGACATAGATAACCTCGGCCATCGGGGACAGATTGTAAGAGTGCGAGCGGGCTACGGAAGGAACTATCTCCTTCCTCAGGGCCTGGCGATCCAGGCGACCACCGGCAATAAGCGGATGATCGACGAACAGCGCCGCGTGCTGGCTAAGCACGAACTTCGCGAACGCGACCGGGCGCAACGGCAGTCGGAAAACATCGGCGGCCTCGAGTTGAGATTCGATCGAAAGGTCGGCGAGCACGGGATTCTCTACGGCTCCGTCACTACGCTGGACATAGCGGAGGCGCTCAAGGAACGCGGCCACACGGTTGAGCGGCGCAGGATCGGGCTTCGCGAGCCGATCAAGGCGCTGGGAGAGTACGACGTTACAATCAAGCTTCATAGGGAAGTTTCACCTACTATCAAGGTGCACGTTCGCAAGGAAGGAGCCGCCGAGGTGGCCGCTTCGGAGCCGGCCAGTACGGCTGAAGAAACTCCACAGGAGACTGTTGTCGAAACGGCTGCGCCGGCTGACGAAAGCGAAGAGGCGTCCGAGGAATGAGCTTTGCTCGAATGTCTAGTGGGCGGCCATTCTCACCGCCCGCCTAGCCCTTCAGCCGCCGGTCTTCGATCCCGGTATTTGGCGGGCGTCTTTCCTGAAATGGATGAGAACGAGAGACTCGCCGAAAGCACCTCTATGAGTGAGCTATATGTAAGCACCGACGTGGAAACGGATGGACCGGTCCCAGGCCCTCACTCCATGCTCAGCCTCGGCTCGGCGGTATATGAAGCCGACAAGACGCTGGTTGCGACCTTCTCCGCCAACTTCGAGACTCTACCGGGGGCTAACGGCGATCCGGGGACAATGCAGTGGTGGAAGACGCAGCCTGAGGCATGGAGAGCCTGCCGCGAAAACACAGAGCCGCCTGAATTGGTGATGAGGAGATATCTCCGGTGGATTAAGGATCTGCCGGGCAAACCGGTGTTTTTAGCGTATCCTGCCGCATTCGATTTCATGTTCGTCCACTGGTATCTGATCCGCTTCGCCGGAGAGAGTCCTTTCTCTCACTCGGCGCTCGACATCAAATCATTCGCTATGGCGATTCTAAAAAAAGACTTCCGCGACACGACGAAGCGCAACATGCCGAGAAGCTGGTTCGACAGCTTGCCGCACACTCACCAGGCTTTGGACGACGCCATAGAGCAGGGCGCGCTGTTCTGCAATATGCTCAATGAATCTCGCAGGTGAGTTTCCTTTAATTCAGTCGAAAGACCGGCGTTCAGTCTTAATGTAATTCTCTCCGGATCGATTGTCGTCGGCGTGGATATGTAAATCTAACCCCTCTCCATTTGTGGCGATTTGACAAGTCATTCTAAGCCCGTCGATAATTTCACCTGTAGTGAACGCAAACAACGTTGCCGATTCTCAGGTTGTAATAATCAAAGAGTCTTGTTAGTTAAGTTGGCAAAGTCCGCTCGCTAAGGCGTTATCTGATGCACAACACCGTCTTTATTAGCTATGCTGGGGAGGACCGAGAAAAGGCTCAACAGATTCGCGCAGCGTTGAGGAGTTCTGGCATTGACGCCTGGATGGCCCCTGATGACATTCAACCCGGGAAGGACTTTCCCACCGAGATACAGCGGGCCGCTGAGACGTGTCGAGTTTTGGTTTTGCTCGTGTCCAGGAGTAGCAATAAGTCAAGGTGGGTCCATTCCGAAGTTTCGATGGCGTGGGAGCGGCGCTCTGATGAAACGCCTGGCGCGGTTGTTCTTCCCGTGCTATTGGAGGAGGGGGTAAAGCCAGACAAAGGCCTGGAGCCCTTCCTTCGTCGACGTCAGTGGCTATTTGCGGAAAGAACGCCCTTCGCCTCGCACCTTGAAAAAATCTGCGCTTCTGTAGAGGCTCTCTTGGCCGGCGAGGACGAGCCGCCGCCGCTCAATCCTGCCTTGCCTGCCCCTGAGTTTGAAGGCTATGGCGAGGCTCGTCGTGCGGCGGGACTTTTTCGAATAACAGCGCCAGCCGCGTGGTGGACTATATGCGGGCTGCTACCGCTAGCGTCTCTCCTGTGCGAATACCGCTCCGAAGGCATATTCCTCGCCCAGATCTCGCCCCACTTTTTCCTTTTTCCAGTTCTCATCGGTTTTCTTATCCCATATTGCCTCGTTGCGCCTACTCACTTCCTCGTGAAGCGAAAGAAGCTCGACGTTCGAGTGCTTGGCCTCCTCCTTCTGTTTTCCGCGTACGTCACTTATTCGGATATGGCGTCAGGCGACCCGATGCTTGCGCAATACGCCCGGATATTGGATCTGGATTTGGTCGATTTGAGGGAGGACGAGTCTGGTCTTGCGCATTCCTTGCTGGTTAACCGCGCCGCCTCGACGGATGAGACTGCCAACGTTGTCAGACGGATACCGCTCCTTAAGGAAGTGCACTCCATACTGGGCGACTGCCCACAGCTACAGTTGACGGGACAATCGTCGTATTCGGGCGCCGGTGCTCAGGACTGTCAGAATCGCCGCAAGCGTCTCCGCTCCGCGATTGCCGGATGGCGTGACGGACCAGACAAACGCTTGTCGGTGACGGGCTATCTTTTCATTGTCTCCATTTTTGTCCAAGTTTTTACGGTTGGTCTGAGTGTCGTTAGCATCAGCTTCCTCTTCGCAATGCGAGGACGAAACTGGGAGCCACATTTGAATAACTTCATGACTTTCATCTTTTTTTCATATTTCTTGTGGCTTCCATTCCGTGTCATCGCGCTGCACGAAAAAGCGAATCTCTATGGCGAGGTCAACTTCCTGACTGAATTGCCAATCACACTCGTCTTTCTTCTCTCATACGCGCTCACCATTAGCCTTGCGGTTAAGCGGCAGGCTGTCTTGCTTGTCTACCTTCTGCTCTCACTAGTTGGGTGCGCTTTGCTATATGTCGCGATCTACTATCCGAGTTGGCTCCTCCATGTCATAGGCCGGAGCAGCGACCCGCTCACGTATCCAATGATCACGATGGCCATTTTGATAGTGGTGTTCCCGCTTGTGCGGGATCGAAGATCAGCGGTAGAGGTTCAATAGCGCAACGCCGCTTGGTGTGCGGATCCGGCGGTCTTTCACCAGTTCGCTTAACCAAGGTACGGATATTTCATGTCTAACCAACTTGTGCCGGGCATTCCGCCGCAGCCTGGGGCTGGGTTAGGAGTCGCTCTACATTGATTTGCAAACAACGGCCCGCCGTCATACCAATCGGGTCGAGCATATTGATGCGTGGAGAGCTTGGAGGCTTCGAAGAGGGCGCCTTTCGCTTTGGTAGTCGCTTTGTTAATATTGCCCGCGCGTGAGAACGCCGCTCTCCACTGGTCATTCGCGTGAATACTCAAAGAGCGCGGTAATTATTCTTTCTTTCTATTAGGCAGGAACGCAACATATGACTCGGGCCGCTACTGGCGATCCCTTTCTCGAAAAAGGGCTCCCTTCCAACCCTGACGCGGAACGCTCAGTCCTTGGGGCTATTCTACTCGATAATACCGTTTGCAATCAGGCGATCGAGTTGCTTCGGCGCGACGACTTCTTCCTCGATAACCATCGGCGGATCTACGACAAGATGATTGCCTTGACGGAGAAGACTCAGCCGATCGACATGATTACTCTCTCCGATGAATTGAGGCGCGCCGGTGAATTCGAACAAGTTGGCGGAGCAACCTACCTCGCCTCGCTGATCGACGGCGTTCCGCGCACCGACACCATCGAACACTACGCGAGGATCCTCAAGAACAAAGGCATGCTGCGCCGTTTGATCAACGCGTCCAATCAAGTAATGGCGAAGTGCTTCGATGAAGAGGATGAAGCGGAAACAATAGTGGACCAAGCCGAAGCCTTGATCTTCTCGATCGCCGAAGATCGGATTCGGCAGGGATTTCAGTACATCGGCGAAGTGGCGCAACGCCGGCTCGAGCAGATCGAGCAGATGGCCGGCCGCCCCGAGATGATAACCGGCGTGCCCACCGGGTTCACCGACTTCGATCATATGACGTCGGGACTCCAACGCCAGGAACTCATCATCATCGCCGCCCGGCCGTCGCAAGGAAAGACGGCTCTCGCGCTCAATATGGCGCAATACGCGGCGAAGAACGGCAACGTCGTGGGGATATTCAGCCTCGAGATGTCGGCCGAGCAGCTTGTATCCCGGCTGCTCTGTTCCGAAGCGCGCGTCGACGCTCATCGGTTGCGGACCGGTTATCTGAACCGCGAAGAGTGGGCGCGGCTTGCGGACGCGCTGCGCAGGCTGTGCGAGACCCAGATTTTTCTCGACGACACGCCGGGAGTTGGAGTGATGGAGATGCGGGCGAAGGCCCGCCGCCTCAAGGCCGAGCACGGTCTTGACCTCTTGATCATAGATTATATGCAGTTGATGACGGGCCGTGGACGCATAGAGTCCCGCCAGCAAGAAGTCTCTCAGATCTCACGCGACCTGAAGTCGCTGGCGAAGGAACTGAACATTCCGGTCATCGCTCTGTCCCAGTTGTCCCGTGCGCCTGAGATGCGAAGCGAGCACAGGCCTCAGCTCAGCGACTTGAGGGAGAGCGGCTCGATCGAACAGGACAGCGACGTGGTCTGCTTCATCTATCGCGAGGAAGTTTACAAAGAAACGGACGAGAATAAAGGGCTGGCCGAGCTGATAATAAGCAAGCAGCGAAACGGCCCAACCGGCGTCGTTCAGATGGCGTTTTTGAAGGAGTTCACCCGATTCGAGAATATGTGGAGAGAGTGAGGGGGAATTGATGATTCCAGGGGAATTGATGATTGATGATTGATGATTGATGATTGATGAATCCAGGGGAATTGATGATTGATGATTGATGAATGCGGCGGAGCACCAACCCATGCGGAGGCAATTAAGAACGTGGAATCCTGGAACCCAGAAGATGTAGACGCGGAACGCAACGGAAAGCCCGGAGAATCATCAATCATCAATCATCAATCATCAATTCCCCTGGATTCATCAATCATCAATCATAAATCATCAATTCCCCTGGATTCATCAATCATCAATCATCAATCATCAATTCCCCTGGAATCATCAATCATCAATCATCAATCATCAATTTCCCCCCGGGGCTCATCAATCATCAATCATCAATCATCAATTCCCCTGGAATCATCAATCATCAATCATCAATCATCAATTCCCCCCCGGGACTCATCAATCTTCAATTCCTCAATTCCTCCTTCCCGTCCGACGTGGGCCGAAATCAGTCTGCCGAATCTGGTTCATAATCTGCGAGTGATGAAGGCGCACGCCGGTCCCGGCGTGGCGGTGATGCCGGCGATTAAAGCCGACGGATACGGTCACGGGGCCGTTGAATGCGCCCGCGCACTCGAGCATGCCGGAGCGGACTGGTTTGGAGTGGCGATGCCCGAAGAGGGCTTGAAACTGAGAGAGGCCGGAATCACTCGACCCATCTTGTGTCTTAGCGGGTTCTGGGACGGACAGGAAGAAACGCTACTAGCCGGCAGGCTAACGCCGGTTGTGTTCCGCCTTGATTTGCTCGAGCGTCTAAACCGCGCGGCTCACGCGGCGGGTTTGATTGCCGACTATCACCTTAAAGTGGACACGGGAATGAATCGGCTGGGCCTGCCCCACACCGAACTAGCGGGCTTTTTGGATCGCGCGGCGCGCTTCGGCAATACCAGGCTCGATGGGGTGATGACTCATTTGGCGGCCGCCGACGAAGTAGCCAAGAGAGAGTTCACGTTGCTCCAAATGTCTCGGTTCGCCGAAGCTTTGAGTATGCTGAGAGACCGCGGCTTCAACCCTGCCTGGGTTCATCAAGCGAATAGCGCCGCCGCCCAATCGCTCGACAAGCCGTTCGGCAACCTGGTCAGGATTGGAGCGCTGATTTACGGCTATTGGCGAGATATCGTAATGACGGGCGCCCCACCGCTGGACTGGCGCCCGGTTATGTCGCTCCACACTCGCATTGGTTTTATCAAGACTGTGCCGGCAGGAGAGGCGCTCGGCTATGGCTGCACGTTTATCACACGGCGCGAGAGCCGTATCGCAACTCTTCCGATAGGCTACGCGGACGGCCTGAGCCGTGCGCTGTCGAATAAAGGGCGCGTCATCGTGCGAGGTTCCTACGCTCCGATAGCAGGCCGGATCAGCATGGATCTGACGCTGGTCGATGTTACCGAAGTTCAGCATGCGGCTCTCGGCGATGAAGTGGTGTTGATGGGCCGCCAGGAAGACAAAGAGATTACCGCGGAAGAGATCGCCGGAAGCATCGGCACGGTTTCGTACGAAGTGACTTGCGGCGTTAGTGATAGGGTCCCACGCGTTTATATCGGGCTCGGAATTTAGGCCGGCTTTCCGTTGAGACCTGGGTGTCAAAATGAGAACTCAATTGACCATGGAACCAGTGATGCTCCAAGGAAAGCATGTCAGGCTCGAGCCTTTGTCGCTCGAGCATCATTCTCGGTTTTGCGAGATTGGATTGGACGAAGAGCTTTGGGAATGGACGACCACCCGGATATTCACGCCGGATCAGATGCGCGAATACATCGAAGACGCGTTGAGGCAACTATCGGACGGCGTAGCGCTCCCTTTTGCGACGATTGATATGACTACCAGCCTCGCCATCGGCAGCACTCGCTTCGGCAAAATTGACCGGGCTAACCGGCGTGTCGAAATTGGGTGGACCTGGGTCGCCCGACGTTGGCAGCGCACGCCCGCCAACACCGAAGCAAAGTACCTGATGCTTCGGCATGCATTCGAGACGCTCGGAACAATTCGAGTCGAGCTAAAAACGGATTCGTTGAACGAGAGATCGCGGAAGGCTATTCTGAGGATAGGCGCCAAAGAAGAAGGGATGTTACGCAATCATATGATCACCGCCAGCGGACGCGTGCGTCATTCGGCTTGCTTCAGCATAATCGACTCTGAGTGGCCTCGGGTCAAACTGTCGCTCGAAGAGAAACTGAGCCGCCCGTTCCTTACCGGAGATTGACCGGGGTTGGGTTAATTAATGGCCGCACGCCGACCGTGCGCTCGTGATGTGAACTGGTGCGCTTCCCGCTCCGACTTGAAGACTCGGTTTAACCCGGCGCTGACCACCACTTCGGACGCCGTCCGTTCGGATAGAAGCTTGAGCTCGCGCGCGACCGCCAGGTCATGTGCTCCAGGCTGCCCCTCGGACTCCAGGTATTCGACGTTGAGATGCACTTTGGCGTACGCTTCGGCCAATTCATGAAATGCAATTGCCCCCGTGGAAACTAAACGATTAGTGTCCAGATTCAGCCAACGAGCCGCCGGGTTAATGACTACAAGCGAATCGACGCCGGCCGCGGGTCTTTCCCAAGGCAACTTCTTACCGTCTTGCCGGCCCGGGTTGATGCGGCGGTCATACTTATTGTCGAGGTTGATGGATCCGTACACCGGCACGATGCTTCCATTGATATTGACGGAGGGCCCGATGTGAAGCTGATAGCGGTCTGGGCCCAGCGTGAGTTGCGCGAGCAGCAACAAACCTTCATTCGTTGATATTGCATTCGCCAGCAGCAACGCCGCGCCTGAGACGTCTACGCAAGAAGGGCAAGCCTTGTCGAGCAGCGGCTCGAGATGGAGTCGGACTTTGCCATCAGCGCCGAGCGATACTAGCGATGCGTTGTCATCTCCCGCCATCCAGCGGAGCCGTTCGAGCGCCTCTTCGGCGTCGCCGGTCACCCACAGCCCTCCGCTGGCCGGTTGGGCGACGCCCAGAACGTCCTGCAAGGCAAGCCGTATAGGGCCGCCTCTAGGCAGCAGTCCAATCTCCACGGGTGGCAGCCGCCTGAAGTCAAACTCCGACGCCGCCGGCAGTGAAGCCGGCGTGGCCGCCCTCTTAGCGTCGGCCTTCCGAACCGTCGGCAACGGCCGGGGCTGCTCCGAGTGAGCCGCGAAAGCAGGTTCCGGCTGAGTTGACGAAGTGTGTCGCGAAAGATTACCGGGGGAGCCGCCGTGAGACGCCGCTATTTCTACGCGCGCAACCGTTCGCGGCCTCTCTAGACTCTCGATCTCAACCGCGGGCTTGACGATGAAATCGGTTATGACGCCTTTCTTGACTAACGACTGTGCGTAACGGCGTGCGGCTGTTTGATTGCCGAATGATCCTACGAACACCCTGATCCAGCGGCCAAGTCCCGGAATGTTTGCGGAACCCCACATTGGAATCTCACCCGCGGCGTCGAGAGCCGCCGCCTGCTTTTCCGCCGCGACTTGAGTCTCGAATGCCGCAACCTGAATTGAATAACCTCGCATAGCGCGGGCCGGGCGGTAATCGACCTCCGCAACGTTGTGTTGCGCATTGACATGTCGCTGCGCAACAGCGATCGCGAAGATGAAGAGCAAGAGCAATCGGCCGCAATAACGATTAATCATACGGAACTCCAGTACGTTGAAGGCCGGACAGTGTCGTTCGGAGCGAGTCGAGATGAGAGCTATCAAGGGGTGCGGGCGGGAGGCAGAAGCAAGAACACGAGCGTGACGGCCTACTCAGAAGGGGATTCCGAACTGAACACGACAGAGTGACAAGAGTACTTTGGAGGCAGGTGAATTGGGGACGACTCTAGGTCAATATGGTAAGCACCGAGCCTGCCGGTGTCAATATTAAGATCCAATCCAACGCAATGCACCGAGCGCGCGCGCTGCATCGGAAAATACCGGCCCCGCCGCCTAGCTTAGCTGCTAAGCTACTGGTGCTCCGCTGACATTACGCCACAGCCGTGTCGTTTAGAGTTCACGCTTCAGCGTGCCGCGGCCTAAAGGCTGAGACTCTGAACGTCTCCCGCCCGGACAATGGCCGGTTGCAGGCAAGACACTTCCGCTGAGCTATGCTAAGTCGACATCAAGCTGCCGCGGGCTTGCGCGCCGAGCATTAGCCGCCATCCGTCAACCTAGGTATCCTTGCGCCTTCATCAACTCGGCGTTGAGGATCGACGCCCCGGCGGCGCCCCGGACCGTGTTGTGAGAAAGCACCACGAACCTGATGTCGAAGACGGGACAACTTCTGATGCGGCCGACTACGGCGCTCATTCCGTTTCCTGCGTCGCAGTCGAACCGAGGCTGAGGCCGATCTCGCTCGGCGGCCACAATGACTGGCCGGTGCGGCGCCGAAGGGAGTTTCAATTCTTGAGGAAGCGATGAAAAACTCGAGAGTACGCGGGCCACTTCTTCAGGAGAGGCCTTTTTCTCGAGTTCCAGGGAGACGCATTCCATGTGTCCGTCCTCGACAAAGACGCGATTCGTGTGCGCGGAGATTTTGATGTTAGCGGGTTCAAACCGGCCGTCGCCCAGCTTCCCCATAATTTTCAGCGGTTCCGTCTCGACCTTTTCCTCTTCGTCGCCGCCGATGAACGGAATCACGTTGCCGAGCATGTCGATAGCCGGAGGACCTGGATATCCGGCGCCCGACAGCGCTTGCATTGTTGTGACGATGACTCGCGTCACGCCGAACGCCTGATGAATCGGGGCAAGCGCCATGACCAGCCCAATCGTCGAGCAATTGGGATTGGTCACGATGGCGCCCTTCCAGCCGCGCCGCTTGCGCTGCGTTTCTATGATGCCGAGATGATCGGGGTTGATTTCCGGTACGAGCAGCGGCGCGTCGTCATCCATCCGATGATTCTTCGAGTTGGACAGCACCATGCATCCGGCGCGCGCGAAGTCCTCTTCAATCTCGCCGGCGACCGACGAATCAAGCCCGGAAAACACGACGGAGCACGCTAAACCGGGCTCGCACGGTTTGACCAATATTTCGCTCACGGCGGCGGGGATTGGGCTGTACTGCCGCCACATTGTTGCTTCCTTGTAGGGCTTGCCAACCGACCGGCCGGAAGCCGCGACTTCCGTCAACTCGAACCAGGGATGATTCTCGAGCAGCTTGACGAATTTCTGTCCGACCGCGCCGGTCGCGCCCAGCACCCCAACGGGAATTTTCGCCGACATATTTACTCCACAAAGAGAGGATTCAGGATACAGGAATCAGGATACAGGATTTAGGAATCAGGATACAGGATTCAGGAATCAGGATTCAGGATTCAGGATTCAGGATTCAGGATAGGGACCTCCCCAATCATCAATCCGCAACCCGCAATCATCAATCCGCAATCATCAATCCGCAATCTGCAATCATCAATCCGCAATCTGCAATCATCAATCCGCAATCATCAATCATCATTTTTCTTCAGCCTCATCACCATCTCGGAATAAGCGCCCACGGCGTGCGCGAGCT
>JAHFUG010000455.1 GCA_023265195.1 Blastocatellia bacterium
ACTCCCAACTCCGAACTCCGAACTCCCAACTCCGAACTCCCAACTCCGAACTCCGAACTCCTAACTCCCAACTCCGCATTCCGAACTCCCAACTCCGAACTCCGCACTCCGAACTCCGAACTCCTAACTCCGCACTCCGCCCTCGGAATATCAAGGGCGGAGCCCTTGGCTAGTTCGCCATTGAGCGGCGGTTCTGATATATTCTGCGTCGTTTCCGAGGCGCTGTCTTTGAATGTAGCGCCTGTGGCGAAGTCACTAACAACGCCAACCCACTGCAAAACAACTCTTTCGAAAGCGAGGAACAAAGATGAGGAGCGTGATTGGTTCGGCAGCAGTAACGTTGGTTCTGGCCGCGAGCTCGTTCTCCGCGGCCCGATTCGTAAACCCGGCGAATCCTCTTGCGGCGCACCGCGCGAAAGCCGTCTTCGAAGCAAAGAGCGGCTCCACCGTGTCGGGTGAAGCCACTTTCACTGAAAAGAAAGACGGCGTGGAGATCAGCATCAAGATCAAAGGCGCGACCGCTGGACTGCACGGCATACATCTGCACGAGAAGGGCGATTGTAGCGCGGCGGACGCCGCGTCCGCCGGGGGCCACTTCAATCCGGACAAGTCCACGCACGGAGCGCCCGACGGCGCGCCTCATCACGGCGGCGATCTTGGCAACATCACGATACGCGCCAACGGCTCGGGTGAGTTGAAGCTCACCGTAAAGGGATTGACGGTTTCCGAGGGTGAGCACTCGGTGGTGGGACGCGCATTCGTGGTGCATGCCGGGGCCGATGATCTCAAGTCTCAGCCGGCGGGCAATTCGGGCTCGCGTGTCGCGTGTGGGGTTATAAAAGCAGCCAATTGACGCTCTCCGTAGGAGCACCCTGGACTTTGGCGCTCTCCGTAGGAGGGCCTGGAGTTTGGCCATTGGGGGTTGCGCTTTTGTCAGGAAGAAATTGGTTAGTTTCTCCAAAAAAGAAAGAATCACAGGTTGGGAAGAGGGATTTATCCCCGCTCTTCTTCTTGCTGCAAGTTTGAATGAACCCTGAACGACGAGCGGGGACAAATCCCTCTTCCCAACCTGCGATTTGCCTGAGATTGAACCTGGAATTTGAATTTGCTCATTCCGAAAATGGCCAAAATCGAGCCCCTCCTAACGGAGGGATCACCGTGAGTATTCCGACAAAAGTTTTGTCCGCCGATCACAAAGGGAGAAAAAAGGAAATGAAAACAATCAAGATCTCGGGTGCTATTGCATTTTTGGCGACTTTGCTCCTCGCGCCAGCATTGTCTCACCAGCAATATCCGGAACCATTCACCCAGACGAGAGAATCCAATAGCCGGATGACCCCGGATACGACGCTGGCTGCGCTCAAGGCGGGCAACGAGCGGTTCCTCCGCGGGACGTTGATCGGCCGGGGCATCCGGCAGCAGTTCCGCGATACCGCGAAAGGCCAGTATCCGTTTGCGGTGGTGTTGAACTGTCAGGACTCGCGCGCGCCGGTTGAACTGCTCTTCGATCTAAACAATGGGGACGCCTTTAGCTTGAGAATCGCCGGCAACGTTCTGAACGAGGACATGCTGGGCGGCCTCGAGTTCGGCACGGCCCCTTATTACGCGAAGCTGATCGTGGTGATGGGTCACACGGGTTGCGGCGCTATAACGGGAACGATAGACATGAAAGCCGACATCGACAGAGGAGAGCGAGGCAACCTGATCGATTTGCTCAGAAAGATCAGACCGGCGCTTGACATGGTGGATCCGAGCATTCAGCCAAGGACCTCGAGTAATCCGAAGTACGTCAATGCGATCGCTCGGGCTAATGTACTCCTGGTGATGCGCCAGATTCGAGAGAGGAGCGGCGACCTCAAACGAAAGTTCGATTCAAAGGCGATTGATATGATCGGGGCGATGCACGATTTGAGCACCGGGGAGGTTACGTTCTTCAAGGAGTGATTGTCCGGGCCGCACACCGTGTCAAAGCTTGTGCGTGAAAACTTCGGTGGCCGCGCAGGCTTGACCGATCCGGACGAAAGCGGATGACTGGAAGACACCGCCAATAGGGTCTGCCTCGGGAGATTCGGGAAAGCGAAAGCATAGCTTGGAGCCGCCTTCAAGCCGAGGGACAAAGATTCGAATCGGACGAGAGGAATGCCGGACACCGACTTCGATCTGATTACGTTTGACTGTTACGGCACGCTTATCGATTGGGAGAGCGGCATCATTAACGCGTTCCAATCCGAAGCATTGGCCGGCGGAGTCTCGTTGAATCCCGCGGATATCGCCGCCGCATATATGATTGAAGAGCCTATTGTCGAATCCGAGCCTTATCAGCCGTATCGAGAAGTCCTCGCCAAGACCGCTCTAGGCGTAGCCGGCCGGTTAGGGTGGAAGCTCGAAGCGGAGCGCGCGTCTTTTCTTGCTGAAAGCGTCGCTCGGTGGCGGCCCTTTCCGGATACGAACGCAGCCCTCGAGAGGCTCGCATCGCGATATAGCCTCGGCATCCTGTCTAACATCGACGACGATATCCTCGCGCAAACCAGGGAACACTTCTCGGTCCGGTTCGATCTTATAGTCACCGCCGCGCAGGTTGAGTCATACAAGCCCGGACACGCTCATTTTCTCGAAGCGATGAAACGCGGCAACGGCAAGCGAATTTTGCACGCGGCCCAGAGTTACTTTCACGACGTCGTCCCGGCGAGCGCTCTTGGCGTTCCAGCCGCGTGGGTAAATCGTAGACACGAGCGCGCGGACGAGGGGGGCCCGGCGCCAACATACGAGGTCAACACTCTCTCCGAACTTGCCGGCGTGCTGCTCGGTTGATACTAATCTCATATGCCTGACGCTGTAGACGTTGTCATCATAGGCGCCGGCCATAACGGTCTGGTGGCCTCCGCATACCTGGCTCGCGCGGGACTCAAAGTAACGGTGGTCGAAAAACGCGATCTCGTCGGAGGCGCCTGTGTTACCGAAGAACCGTGGCCCGGCTATAAGGTGTCTTCGCTGTCATACCTCTGTAGCTTGCTTCAACCCAGGATAATCGATGATCTCGAGCTCGCGCGATACGGGTTTCATTTGTATCCCAAAGACCCGGCGTTTTTTACGGCGTTTCCGGACGGCCGTCATCTCTTTTTCTGGCGGGACATGGCGAAGACTCAGGCCGAACTCGCCAGGTATTCGCCGCGAGACGCCGCGCGCTACCCGGACTACGAACATCAACTCGTCCGTTTGGCTGAGTGGGTCGAGAAGCTATTGATGACTACGCCGCCCAATATCATTCGGCGCAAGCTGGGTGATTTGCTCAAGCTTGGCCGAATGGGTTTGGACGCTTTGAGATTTCGCGATCCCGAGATCGTCCACCTGGTCAAGATAATGACCCAGAGCGTTCGCGATTATCTTGACGAGCGATTCGAGTCCGACGAGATCAAAGCGACTCTGTGCACGGACGGTGTGATAGGCACGAATGGCGGGCCGTCCACGCCGGGCACGGCCTACATAATGCTGCATCACGTGATGGGCGGCGCCACCGGAGTGCGCGGGTTGTGGGGCTTTGTTCGCGGCGGCATGGGCGGGGTCAGCAACGCCATCGCGCAATCGGCGGCGGCGGCCGGCGTTAATATAAGAACCGGAGCCGGCGTGGCTCGAGTGCTGGTTCGCGAAGGCCGGGCCTACGGAATCGCTCTTGCCGGCGGTGAAGAATTGCATGCGAAAGTCGTAATATCGAACGCCGACCCCAAGATCAGTTTCTTGAAATTGATGGACCCGGAAGACGTTGATTCCGATTTTCGAAGCGAGATCGAGAAGATTAAAATCCAGGGCTGCTCGTTCAAGATCAATCTAGCGCTGGACCGGCTCCCCGACTTCACGGCTTACCCCGGTTCATCGCTTGGGCCGCAGCACAAGACGACGATTCATATTTGCCCGTCGATGGATTATGTAGACCGCGGCTGGGAAGACGCCGCGGCGGGCATGCCTTCGGAGAACCCGCTTATCGAGATCACCATACCAACCGCGTACGATGATTCAATAGCGCCGCCGGGAAAACACATCATGTGCATCTTCGCGCAGTACGCTCCGTACAAGCTCCGTGACGGCGACTGGGATACGCTGAAAGACGCGTTCGCCGATAGATGCATAGCCGCGGTCGAGGAATACGCTCCAGGTTTTCGAAACGCCATCATTCATCGTCAGGTCATCTCGCCTCTCGATATGGAACGCGATTACTCGCTTACCGGCGGCAACATCTTTCACGGAGATATGACCGTCGATCAATTGTTCTTTATGCGGCCGGCGCCAGGCTGGGCTCAATACCGCACGCCGGTTCAAGGTTATTATCTTTGCGGATCGGGCGCGCATCCTGGAGGCGGCGTGATGGGCGCGCCAGGCTACAACGCCGCGCGAGAGGTATTGAAGGACTGGCGGGGGCGACTGTAGACGTCAATCTCTGAGGCTACGATGCTAAGTTGTCATACGGGAAAGCCGCTGATTTGCGCTGACTACGTAACGCTGATCCGCGCGGATCAGCGTTACGTAGTCAGCGCAAATCAGCGGCTTTCCCGCATGGCAACTTGCGCCAAGCGCCACTAGAAGCTTGAGGCGTCGTATTGGGCGAGAAATGGAAATAGGTCGATGCGATTGCCAAGAGTTATTCATTGACACAGGTTTTGCCAACAGCACAACGCGAGTTCTTGAGGTTTTATGCCGGTAACAGTAGAAAAGAACGGCCCCGTCACCACCGTCATTATTAGCAGACCCGAGGTTCGCAACGCCGTCGATCGCGAAACCGCGGAGGCGCTGGCCGATGCATTCAGAGAGTTCGATTCGGATGAGAACGCGTTGGCTGGAGTCCTCCATGGAGCGCACGGCGTCTTCTGCGCCGGAGCCGATTTGAAAGCTGTCGCCTCGGGCGCCGGCAATAGAGTCGAACCCGGCGGCGACGGCCCAATGGGCCCAAGCAGAATGTTGTTGAGCAAACCGGTGATCGCCGCAATCTCCGGTTACGCCGTGGCGGGCGGGCTCGAGCTGGCTTTGTGGTGCGATCTTCGAGTGATGGAAGAAGACGCGGTGCTCGGGGTCTTTTGCCGCCGCTGGGGCGTGCCGCTTATCGACGGCGGCACGGTGCGGCTTCCAAGGTTAATCGGCCTCGGGCGCGCGCTCGATCTGATCTTGACCGGTAGACCCGTTGGATCGGCGGAAGCGCTCAATATGGGTCTCGCGAATCGGGTCGTGCCTTCCGGCCAGTCTCGTCAGGCGGCCGAGTCGCTCGCGCGCGAGATCGCACGGTTTCCTCGAGTATGCATGAGAGGCGACCGCTTTTCCGCTTACGAGCAGTTCGACCTGAGCTTCGCCGAGGCGATGGCCAATGAATTCAGACACGGTTTGAATGCTCTAAGATCCGAGGCAAAGGCAGGCGCTGCTCTCTTCTCACGGGGCGCGGGCCGGCATGGCTCCTTCTCGTGATGTGACGGACTCGTTCAAGTACATCGAGCGGGGCGCCCAGCGCGAGAGGCATGAAAAAATCGAAACCACGAAGTTCGCGAAGACCACGAAGCAAGAGGAACCCGAGTCGACCACTGCTCACGAACTGGCCGAGAACGACCGGGCAGGCGAGGCCGCCGCTGTTGCTTCAATCTCCCGCAGGTATGAAACAAGGTTCTCGGGCTGGTAGACCGGATTAGTAACGGCCTTCATTCGATCGACCGCGCTTG
Organism: Blastocatellia bacterium; assembly: GCA_023265195.1. GTDB lineage: Bacteria > Acidobacteriota > Blastocatellia > UBA7656 > UBA7656 > QHVH01. The sequence goes on from JAHFUG010000455.1 coordinate 5,697, forward strand.
GGTGAACGGCCTCCGTGGAGCTGCTTACTTTTCCGATCGGCCTGACAAAGTCGGGGAGAAGCTTAAAAATGCCTTTCTTCGACGCTCGCAGTTCGCCGGTTGCGTCGGGTTTCACGGCCAGTTTCACGTAATGAGGATCAAACGCCAACCCGCAGGTTTCCGCTTTTTCCCTGAGCCATTCAAAGGCGATGTCCGATAAACCGGTGTCCTTGTAGCCGCCTCCTATGTTCGAGTGAACTCCGGCGAACCACTTTTGCTCCAA
>JAHFUG010000456.1 GCA_023265195.1 Blastocatellia bacterium
GAGCGTCTGTACGCCGTCGGTCACGTTTCTCGAAAGAGCGAACATCACGTGGCCGCTATGGAAGGATTGAATCGCCGGCCGCTGATGGTCCTCGGGCAGTTGCAGCGGTGTTGCGTCAGCGAGTTGTTCTCGCCAGTATTCAACATCGCGGCTCAGGACGCCGCCTTGAAGCCACTCTCTCTGCCAATTGGCGAAGTCCGCGTACTGAAGGTTCAGATCGGGAAGTGGAGATCGGGCGCCAGTCAAAGAGGCTTCGTACAGAGCGGCCACCTCTTTAATGAGTATGCCCATCGACCAGCCGTCGCTGATTATATGGTGGAAGGTGAAGACAAGCAGATGCTCGCCCTCGCCCACCCTTAGCAGCAGAAGATGGAAGATCGGCCATTGGGATAATTCAAACACGCGCCTCGACTCGGCCTCCGGCAATCGTTTTGCTTCGCGTTCCCTATCCTCGACCGGCAACACGGTGAGATCGACAATCGGCAGCCCGGCTCTGAAATACGGAATGATTCGCTGAACAGGTAAACCATCCACTTCTTCGAAGACGGTTCTGAGCGATTCGTGCCGCGATACGATCTCGTTGAATGTGCGTTCCAGAACCGGAACCGCCAGGTGGCCGGTCAGTTTCACCGCGACAGAGATGTTGTAAAACGGGCTGTCGGGTTCCAGCCGGTTCAGGAACCAGAGCCGCTCCTGCGCGAACGAAAGCGGAACGCTGGACGGATACGCGCGCCGGCTCAACAGATCCTCGAGCAGCGCCCGTGCATCATCCGGCCCCATCTCGGCAACCGCCTCCGCCAATCCGAGGTTCGGCGCGCCCGGGCCGTCGTTCAATTCATGCGTGAGAAGATCGCGGACTTCTTCATACGCCGCGTCCGGAAGCTTCGAGAGAAGGCCGATCCTGTATTTGTCTCTTTGTAATGGAAGAATCCTTGCTAGCTTGACTTCGTGCGCCGAAGAATCCTCGCCCGTTAATTCTTCGCGACGATATCCCAGCGCTTCGGCGGCCGCGCGCGTACCGCTCCACAACGAATCCCACTCGGACTGACCGGCCCGTCTGCCGGCCGCGGCGGCGTCTATGACGTCGCGCGTGTGAAATTTTGGATCGCCGATCATTCTGGAAGATTCATGAATTCCATCGGTCATCTTCTTTTCTTTGTCTTTGTATGGCGACAGGACGCCTTCATCGAAATCAAGGCCCAGGAAGCGGCACATTCCGCGCATAACCGAAGCCGGAGAGGTCACCAGTTCTTCGAAACTAACTTTCAACTTGCGGTCATCCGGTATGTCTCGAAGGAAATCGATTATGTTCTCGTGGCTGATTGTATAGATCATCTCGGCAAGAACCCGTTTCGAGAACGAATGCCTGTATCTGAAAAATATCTGATCCAGATTCGCTTCTTCGAATGAGCGAATGGCCGCGTTGGGATCGCGCACAAGATGAACGTATAACGGCTGGTTGAAGTCGCTCTCCGCCCGCTCGAGGACTTCGCGGTCGAGCGAATACGAAGGGGTTTTATCTACGAGGATTCTGTCTCCGATAGACTCTTGCAGCACGCGGTAGAACTGCTTCGCGGTGAAGTCGCCGTCTTCGAACCGGCTCATCATTTCCTTGGCTTCATCGGGACCGCAACCGTTGACGTCCATGATCGCGCGAATTGCGCCCTCGAGCCAAAACGCGTCTCGTCCGGCGAACGACGCCGTTCTTTCCCTGAGCGTGTTGAACGACAGCAACTCGAGCTCGGGCGGCGCGAATAGCCGGGGATGGCCGGCTAACATGACTCTCAGCAAAGTCGAACCGGATCGCGGAGGCGACAGGATGAAGACCGCGCGCGGGTTCTTGCCTTCTTGCGTGGCCGCCCTGGCCGGGGCAAGTGGCCTTATCAACCGCCTTGCCTGGGCGATCAGAGTCTCGTCAACTCGATTAACGCCGGCGTCGAGTGGATCAGCCGAGCATGCGGGCATTTCATCTTCCGGAACAAACTTCGCCAGCGAGGCGCGGTAGTTCCGCGTCAGGTAAGCAGCGAATCCGGCTATCGTGGGAGCGTCGAACAGCGAGGCCACATAGACGATCTCTCCCAATTCATCTTGCAGCCGGTTGATCAGGATCGCTCCTCCTATCGAGTCGCCTCCCAGATCGAAGAAGTTGTCGTGCACGCCCACCTTGTTTACGCCGAGGACTCGCCGCCATCGCTCCGCCAGAAACGCTTCCACCCCATTGCGAGGCGCCTCGTATGCTTCACCGAGTTCGGGCCTCGCTTGATCGGGCGCGGGCAACGCTTTCTTGTCGATCTTCCCATTCGCCGTGAGAGGAATCGCATCGAGCAGCACGAACGACGAAGGAAGCATATATGCGGGAAGGCTGTCCTTCAGAAACTCTCGCAGCCGAGGCGCCAGATCCTCGCCAAGAGTGCGAAGCAACGGGTTGTTCGCATATTGGCTCAAGGGACGGCGCGCAAGTTCGGGCTCCAACTCCAGGTATTGCGTAGTCTCCAATTCCGCGGGCCATGATGATTCAGACAGTGGCGTGAAGATCGCGTTGAAGAACTCCGGATGACCCGATCTCGCGACCGTGTTGCAAGCTCTATAGCCCGCGCCGCCGCACATATCGGCGAGGGCCGATGGGTCGACGCCTTCGAACGAACTCGCCGACCGGTTCAGCTCGTCGATATTCACGTCTTCATGCTCTTTGAGCGATTTCGCCGTCTTGCATTCGGCTAAGACGCGATAGTTGGGAATGTTTCGGATACCAAACGCGCTCGGGGCCGAGGTTCTTAGGAACTCGCCGATCGTTTCAATCGTTTGGGTCTCGTCCCATTCACGCCACGTTATCTCCCGGCTCGACGTGTGTCGCGGACCAACGGAAAGGACCACGTCATAACGGTACTTGGTAAGCTCATTCAGACGCCGGCCGCCTTTCAATTGGATAGATGCGCCGGTGATTGCCGGAATGCGGCTCCGAATCGCGGAAAAGAAATCCGGATCGAGCACAAGTTCCTTATCGTTGGAGACGGCCCTCCTCACGGCGCGCCTCATCTCATCAACCGGAGCCGTTGCGGCCGCCTGATGAAGCTGAACCGTGGTGTGCATGGCCTCGAGCAAAAGGAGGTTGCGAATGCCGCCGAGGAAAATGGAACCGCCCGGCGCAACCATCTCGACTGCTCGTTCCAAAACCCGCGCAAGGTACTCGACGTTTGGAAAATACTGTACGACTTCGTTGATAACTACCAGGTCGAATGAACCCGGCGCTATGCCCGTGAATTCGTCAGCCGGAAGCTGATGGAGCTCGATCTCAGGCAGGCCCTGGTATTCACCCAATCTCTTTTGAATCACGTCGAGAGCTTCCTTCGAGAGATCCGTGCCGGTATAAGCGGCGCAATGGGGAGCAACGCGGAAGAGAATCAACCCGGTTCCGCAGCCGACCTCGAGAACTCGCCGAGGGTTCAACGCGAGAACTCGCTCGACCGTGTCATCGATGGATTCAAAGATGTCTTCTTCGGGCAGCGGCGCTCGGGTGTAGCTATTGGTCCAGACTCTGAGGTTGAGGGAAGGATCGGTGCGTGAGAAAGAGTCTTGAGCGTAGACGTCGTTGAACACCATCCGCCACTCGTCCACCTTGGCGGAAACTGTTCCCGAGAGTTCGTCTTCGGGAACGCCGCCGCGAGCCGCTGGCACAACGTAGGCCACAAGGCGTTTGTCTTCGCGGCCGTCTCGGCCCTCCTGATAGGCGGTCACCACCGCGTCCTGGACCAACGAGTTCTGTTTAAGCGCCCATTCTATTTCGCCCAGCTCGATTCGATTCCCTCGAATCTTCAATTGGCCGTCTTTCCGCGAGAAGAAGTCCAGCGTCCCATCCGGAAGATAGCGAACCAGGTCGCCGGTTCGATAGAGCCTCATGCCCGGCGTATCCGAATATGGATCGGGGATAAAGGCCAGGGCGGTCCGCTCGGATTCGTTCAAGTATCCTCCGCCGACGCAAACACCGCCGACGTGCAATTCACCACGCACTCCGGCGGGCGCGGGCGATAGATTGTCGTCGAGTACGTACAGGCGCGCATTGGGAATGGCTTTGCCAATGGGAACCCGCGTGGAGTCACCGCCTGGCGCGCTTTCAATGAAGTGATGCGTCACGTCGTCGGAACATTCGGTAGGACCGTAGGCATTGACCAATGGAACGCCGGGATACATTTCAAACCATCCACGGCAGAGATCGGGAGGCAAAGCCTCGCCGGTAACCAGCATATACCTGAGCGAGCGCAGTCCCGTTCGGGTCCGATTTCCCGAGGGCGCCTCTTCCAACATCGCCCGCAACAATGACGGCACGACCTCGAGTATCGTCACTTCTCTTGCGTCCACCTCTTCCATTAGCCGTCTCGCGTCTTGCGCCTTCTCATCTCCGACTATCTCGACCTCGCCTCCGACCACCAGCCCCGACAGCATTTGCCATACCGATATGTCGAAACTCTGCGGAGCCGTCTGCGCTATCCGATCCGCTTCTCCCAATCCCAACGCCCCGATCTTCGCGCACAGGTGGTTCACCATTCCTTCCTGCTCGACCTTCGCTCCCTTCGGTCTCCCGGTCGATCCCGACGTGTAGATCACATAGCTCAGCCCCTTGCCGCTTACACCCCTGCCCGGCCTCCTCTCGTCCTCGCTCATCTCCTCGAGTTCCATCACCTGGACGCCGAGTCCTTCCAAACTCGTTCTGAGTTCCTCCGCGTGCGCTTCCGCCGCTATCACCAGCCTCGCCTTGCTCCCTTCGATTATTTGCCGTTGTCGCTTCCCCGGTTGTTTCGGATCCAACGGCAGGTACGCGCAGCCGGCCTTCATTATTCCGAGAATACCGGCAACCAGATCGATCCCTCTCGCCGCCAGTATTCCGACTACCTCTTCGACTAGTGGACCTTGGCGCGAGTCGTCATACCGGATAAACCGCTGATTTGCGCTGACTGCGTAACGCTGATCAGCGCTGATTAGCGGTGCGTAGTCAGCGCTGATTAGCGGCTTTCCCGTAAGACAGCCTGCTCCGAGCGCCACTAGCAACCGGTTCCCGACGCCGTTCGCCCTCGAATCCAGTCCCGCGTAACTTATCTCGTCTTCTCCGCTTCTGATCGCGATTCTATCGCCTATTCGATCCACCTCTCCTTCGAACAACTCGACATATCCTCTTCCTTCCGGATACTCGGCCTTCGTGTCGTTCCACTCATTCAATACTTGTTCGCGCTCTCTCTCACCGAGCATCTCAATACGGCTTATCCGCTCTTCGGGATTCGCCACTATCCGCTCAACCAGTTTCTGAAAATGACCGGCCATTTTCTCGATCGTCGCTTCATCGAACAGGTCTTTGTTGTAGTGGAAGTTCGCGGCGAGGCGTTCCGAATCTTCATCCACCACCAGCGTCAGGTCGAACTTCGCGCTTCCTGGATGGCCGCTCATCGGAGTGATTGAAAGCCCTTCGCCGGCCAGTTCGCTTGAAGTCTTCGTGTTGAGATTGAAAGCCACCTGCACCAGCGGATTGCGGCTGAGCGAGCGCTCCGGGTTTATGTCCTCGACGATCTTCTCGAACGGGACTTCCTGATGATCGTAGGCGCCGAGCGCTGCTTCTCTCACTCTTCCGATCAATTCCCGGAACGACGGATCGCCGCTCAGGTCCGTCCTCAACACCAGAGTGTTTATGAACAGCCCGATGAGCTTCTCGAGTTCCGGGCGGCTTCGGCCGGCGATTGGAATCCCGGCCAGAATATCTCTTTGCCCGCTCCACCGGCTCAACAGAATCTGGTAGACCGCCAGCAACGCCATGAAGAGTGTGGCGCCTTCCGCCCGGCTAAGCTCTCTCAGTCCCTTCGCGGCCTTTGGAGCCACTTCCACGCTCACGGTTCCTCCGGAGAATCTCTGTTCGGTTGGCCTGGTCCGGTCA
>JAHFUG010000457.1 GCA_023265195.1 Blastocatellia bacterium
CTCCAGGTACTTCTTTTCGGCTTCGCGATTCAGACCGACCGCCGCATACAAATCCCCGAGCGCTCTGGCGACCGCCGCTTCTCTGTTCGCGTTGTATTGATCTTCCAACCGATCGATCGCTTCCGAATACAACTCTCTCGCCGCATACAGAGTCGATATCAAGAAATGACTCTGAGCGTCGGGCAGTCCTAGCTGTCTTCTCTTCGTTTCTTCGCCTCCCAGCGCTAGAGCTTGATCCTGTGTCAGAGTGGTGAAGCCCAGCCCCGGCGAACGCTCGGATTCGGAGCTAAGGCCCGCGGCGGTAACGACCACTTTATAGGTCTGACCCTCCGCGAGCGCGGGTTCTTCATCCGGGTACGCCAGTCTGGTCTTCGAATCGGCGTTTCGACTCCAGATGACCTTCATATTCTCTCCGTATATGGTCACCTTGTACGTCGTGCTTTCCCGTGGTCCGGCAATCGGGGTCCATCTTATCGCCGGCCGCGTAGTCAAAAGCAACGTTGCGCGGGGCGAAATCACAACCGGATAGTTGCTCTTATCGGTGTCGGCTCCTCCGCGCGTCGGCCTCAGCTTGCCGCCGTCGTAGTTGATGCCGCATATCTCCGGCGTGCATGGAGCGGTGCAGGGACAAGGCTGCAGACCGGGCACAAGCTTACGCTGAGCGCCATCTCCGCAGAGCACGATGGCCGTCGCCTTGGGGTCCAAGTTCAACAGATTGCCTCTGCGAACCAACATCTTCTCCGTGGCGTTGACGGGATCAACTCCCTTCGCTTGCACCACCTTCAAGCCGCCCTTGGGTTCGGCCGGCCGTATTAGAACTATTTGGCCAGCCGCAGGTCCGATCCCATTCACGGACTGAGCCTGCGCGCTACACAAGGCGAAGAGAAGGCACGAGAGCGCCGCTGCCGCGCGGATCGAAGCCAAAGAACATTCTCGCATCATTTGTTTTTTCCTTTCATCAAGCACTCCTTCGCATCGCTCAGCCATTTTTCTTCGACGTCTTTTTCGTCGGCGGACAGGCTCACGCAGTCATAGCACTCGGCGCTCACGCCGGCCTTTCCGAGTTGAATCAGCACGTAGGCCATAAGGCAGTGCGCGGCGGCCTTGTCCGGTTGGAGCGCAATCGCCTTGCCCAAATCTTTTTCAGCCTGCAGGTAGTTCTTAAGCGAATAGTTGGCCCAGCCGAGATTCTTATACAGCGAGTATTGCACGTTGTCGGTTTGAGGCGACTCGTCAGCCGGCGTCGAGTCTCTGGCTTGCGCCAGTATGCCGAGGGCGCGTTCGCGGTCATTGTCTTTGCCTCGTATCAGGTATAAGCGGGCGAGATTATTGTATGCGGGGTAAATGCGGCTATCGTACTTGATCGCGAGCAGATATTCCTCGATAGCTCTTTCCGGCCGCGAGTCTTCGTATGCCGTGGCAAGATTGTAATGCGCGGGGGCATAGCTCGTTCTCAACCTTACCGCTCGCTCATACGATTCGCGCGCGGAGGACAGGTCGCCTTGCTCGTGATATTGAAAGCCTCTTTCGTTGAAGACTCGCGCGAAGAAAGGCAATGAGAGCCTGATGCCCACCGCTATCGCCACCGTGATCCCGGTTATGATGATGGCTCTCTTCGAAGTGAACCCCGTTCTGAGAATACCTAACCAGGCGCCTTTCCCCACAAGCGGATGGAACGGCAGAAAGAGCGCCGTACCGGTTAGGGCGGCGGCCAGGGCTGCGAGCGTTACAAGAACCGGCTGCGCGATTGAGCCTGCGATATCCCGCCAATCACCGTCACCGCCGAGAAACCGGCGCGCGACGTCGGAAATCAGGCTGATCGCGATAGCGGCAAGCGCCATAGTCACAAACGGCGCTGCGCCAAGGAACCTTCTCCGCCAGTCGAGGGGACGCTCCTCCGATTCCTGGATGGCGGGGAGGAGCCGCTCCAAGAATCGATCATACACCGCCGCGTCGACCACCACTTGCATTGTGAATTCTCCGCCGGTGATCAAAAAAGCGCCTTCAGCGCCGCCCCCGACTACGACGTTGCTCTGACCATGCGCCGCCGCTATGCCGCCTTCGCTTCGTGCGAGCGTGATCTTCCCGCTTTGGAGCGCCTGCTGAAGATCGAGCCGGTCATTCACGCTCGCGGTGTTCGAGATGAATCGCTCCAGCATCGCTTTCAGTTCCGCCACGGTGAGCATTGCAGCTCCTGCCTTTTCTGTCTGAAGCACGACAAGAAACCATGTCAGTATTTACCTGGTCCCGGTTTCGACGCCGCCGGTGCTGATCTTCGCGCCATCCGCGCTGCCGCCAATCGCGACGTTGCCTTGTCCAACTGCGCTAACAATGTTGCCGCCGCCAGCGCCACCGCTTTGGGACGATGGTTTCCGTTCGGGCTTGATAATTGAATCGGCGGCGGAGTTAACCCCGCCGCGAATGAATATCTCAGGAGTCTTGTGCCCCGGAACCCCGAGCAAGAGCAGCTCGTTTACGCCGAGATCGAACGACTCCTTTACCGTCCGGCCAAACGCCAGCGCCCGGTAGAACGAGGCGGAAAAGGCTACCGCGGATTCGTCGTGAATCGGTTTGTTCATCACCACGGTATAGTCTATCGCTTTGATGATAGAGCCGGACTGACTCTTGGAATAGCAAGCGTTGAGGACGACGACCCGGATGTTGTCTCTAAGGATGCCGAGCAAACTACCGAGCACTTCCTTCTTGACTGGCGCGGCGTTGCCCTCATTGTCTTGAAACATGACGCCCTGCGTGCGGTTGCCATGCCCGCTGAAGTGCAAAATGTGGGGCTTATGGCGCAGCAGCGCTTCTTGCAGATCGGAGGGCTGGGCCGCCATAAACGGTATGAGGTCGAAGTCGTCGCGGAAGTCGGACGAACGAATCTTCTTGTCGATTTGCCGGGCTTCTTCATCAAGGCGCAGGCGGCTCATGTCGAGTGGATTTGCCGCGAGAAACAGAATTCTGACTTTGCCGTCCATAAGTTACTCCTGCCTTCTCAATGTGCTCACCAATCGGCGCCGGATCGATGAGGGTTATCCGCCATTCTCATAAGCCACGGTTTACAAATCCGATTCCTCGACGCAAAACAGTCCGCTCCTCTCATGAGTGATCGTAGCGGCGACGAAATTTCAATCCGCTGAGACTCTTGAGCTAAAGAGGCGAAAAACAATAACTTCCCGTTTTTGAATTATGCGGCGGCGAGAGATGAGGGCCGCCGGTGAAGTCCTCACTTCATCGGCGGTCATCATCTCGTGCAGACGCATAACTCAAAATGGGAAGTTATTTCTTAAACCTCCAGGCGCTTTGGCCTGAACCGGCGCTACCGCCCGGAAGCACCCTTTTGAATTCTGAAAGGATATCTCTCGATCACCGTTGGCGCTTGCCCTTCGCGCTCTCCGGACAACGTGAGAATGTAGGCCTGGCTTTCCAGCTTCCTGGCAAGCACAGGCAGACTGATCTTGCCGGCCCGTGGCTTGACGTTCCTGAACTCCTCGATGACGGTTCCGTCCATCCTTATCGATATAGAATATGAAGGGTACTTGGCCGGCGCTTCCAGGGGAATCTCAAAACGGACGTGCTTGAGTCGCGTTCTAAGCTCGATTGACATCGTTGAGGCGCCCGAACCCCTGCTCATGGACGTCGATTCTAGCGCAACTTTCTGCTCATCAGGCGAGGCCACTCCCGCGCCGTCGCGAACCAGCGCCAGTTCCAATTGCAGGTCGCGTCTGTCTTGCTGCTCACCATCCAGCTTCCCTGTCAGATTTTCTATCTTCTCGCGTAGCTCCGCTTGTTCGTCCCGGAGCGCCTTGGTCTGCTTCCGGGCTTCTTCCCGCTGATGCTGTAGCGACGAGCTCCACCACAGCATTGGAAGCCCAACTACGACGCCGGCTAATAGCATGACCAGCGCCATCCGCGCGGTGAGATTCGAGCTGAATGCCGCGCGAAATCCCCCGCGTGGAGAATCGGGCGCACTACTGGTCCCTAGGCCGGGCGCCTGTTTTTTTTTGGTGTTCTTTTTCCGCCGCTGTGCCTGGAATTCCTGAACAACAGTCCTGGTGAACTCCACATTCTCGCGCTGCGAGTCTGTTAGATTCTCTTCAAACACAAGACGCTGGGATTCGGGCATTCGCCCCATAACGTATTCGTCGACCAGCGCATCCTCAAGAGCCAGCAGTTCCTCGAAACATTCGTTATCCGAAAGATAACGTTCTTCGACTTCGGTCCGCTCCTCATCGGTCGCCTGGCCAAGAAGGTAGCGGAGCCGTAGTTTCTCCTGTGTGTCCTTCTCAATCACGTGAACTCACTCTCGTATATCCATGAGTGACGATTCGCCAAAACAAATTTCTACTGAGGGCCGGATCCTTTTAAGCAGTCGTGGTAACACTGCATTAATTTCTTCTTGATTCGATGAATTCGAAGCCGGAGATTTTCGACACTAATCCCCAGCATCTCTGCAAGATCCTCGCTCGCTTCCCCCGAATAGTATCGTTCAAGAAGTTCTCGCTTGTCATGCTCGAGTCGCGCCATACACTCTTTCTTGCAATCCAAAGTGGGATCGGCCACGCGGGCCGTGGGCGGCGTAGCATTATTCGCTATGCTTTCATCTCTCTTCTCCATTCGACGATACTCGCTGAAAACATATTGCGCTATCGTGTAGACATAGCTGTAAGACCGGACGTGTTCGCCGGCCCGCACATTCTTGACCAGGCGGGTCAAGGTTTCATCCGCCCGCTCCCACGATTCTTTGCAGCGCCCCCACTCAAAGAACTTATACATCTTCAGGCGGAGATGAATGTATCTGGCTTCTCGGCTCGGCAGATTCGGCTCCAGTCTGATGAGTAGATCGTCGAAAGGGTCGTGTTCCTGATTATCCATGTATCTTAAGCGCCCTGCTTGGCGGCCGGACGGCTCGACCAGGACTGAGCCGATTTCGTGGCGCGAATTCAATCTCAATTTCTCACGGCGCCGATCCACAGCCTTGATTCAACGCCAAGGCTCCTTGGCAGCGCACCGGCTGCCAGGTTCGGCAGGGTCTTAACTTTGTCACATTTCACCCCATTTGTGTAGCACCGGCCGGCCCGAAAGTTGAAAATTCACTTGGTGTCTGTTTTGACGTTCGATTGATATGCCGTTGAACTCGGGACTGCCTCCCGACCGGATCGGCGCCGCACGACCGGGGCTCTCCGGAATGCGACTGAATTTTTTATCGAGAGACCGTGAAATAAACTGGATATTCGCGCCACTCATGAAAGTGAGAAGAATAGAACGTACCTGTGAAAGGAGCGAATATGGGAACCGGCGCCACTGTAGATGCGAACGCCACATTGTCGTTCGGCGATCATACCCATGATCGCGCTAGCGATGTCTCTGCCACTACGCGGGGAGAGGCTCTGTATCATATCAAGTCACCGCTGATCACCGCGTCACGGAGGAAAGGAGCGGACGTTGTCAGAGACGGGACGCTGGACCGGGCCAGAGGCGGGGCCCCGACGAAGAAAAAGGGAGGGTCTGGCGGACCCCTCAGGGACGGCATCCTGGAAAAAGCAAGGGGCGGAGAAAGTACTACCAATACTAAGAAGACGGGCACGCCGGTTAGAGATGGTGTTTTAGACAGCGCCAGGGGCGCTGCGCCAAAAGGCGCCAAAGTGAAGTAGGATCGCGATCGGGCGCACCCGACGGGGTTGGACGGCCACTGAATCGCGTTGGCGATGAGCCCAGCCTTGACTGCAAGGTTTCTTCTGTAGCGGGGTAGCTGCTACGTATTGCCGAGTTCTAAAGCCATAACCTGGAACTGCTATGCGACCCGGGGGTTCCCCCGCTACAGAAGTTTATTCCCCTTGAAAGAATGGTATCGGCCTCAGTATCAAACGCCGCAACCCAAAATATGCCGCTCTGAAGAAAAGGAGAAGCAACTCG
>JAHFUG010000458.1 GCA_023265195.1 Blastocatellia bacterium
TTAGCCATTCTCATTCTCAACTCCGTAGGAGTGACCTGTCTGTAGCAACGAGGTAAACCAAAGAATCAACATGCGGGTGATGTGGTCTCAACTCCGTAGGAGTGACCTGTCTGTAGCAACGAGGTAAACCAAAGAATCAACATGCGGGTGATGTGGTCTCAACTCCGTAGGAGTGACCTGTCTAGAAACAGCCCACATCATTGAGACCGGGGCGCGTTGGCCCTCCTGACGGAGGGCTCCCTCCTACGGAGGTCAATCTAGAAATGACAAACTCAGGGCCGTCCTACGGAGGGATAGGCCCTCCGTCAGGAGGGCCAACGCGCCGCGAGATCAATGAGGTGGGCTGGGTTTCTAGACAGGTCACTCCTACGGAGTTGAGACCACATCACCCGCATGTTGATTCTTTGGTTTACCTCGTTGCTACAGACAGGTCACTCCTACGGAGTTGAGAATGAGAATGGTGAAACTCCAACCTCTCCTAGCGGAGGGATAGAAGGAAACGATCGGGGATATAAAATGGGCTCACAGCACTAACTGATTTCTTCCTGCCAAAAGCGCAACCCCCAAATGGCCAAACGCCAGCACCTCACTGAAGTGAGGTGTTAATGAGAGCGGCGCACAACCTGAAAGGCCACCACGCTGTCAATCTGCTCACTGAGGCAATGTGGCGCTTCTGATTGCGCCCGCGGAAGACTCTTGACAACGGGTCGGCTCTTCCTTAAATTAGCACTCTTGATTATTGACTGCTATAGTGAAGCCCGCATTCATCGGGCCTTTAACAACGGAAAAGGAGGAAAGGAACATGACGAAGTTGAGACCATTGAGCGACCGCGTTTTGGTCAGACGTATTGAAGAAGGTGAGCAGGTGCGTGGAGGGATCATCATTCCGGACACAGCCAAGGAAAAACCGCAGGAGGGCGAAGTCGTCGCCGTAGGTAAGGGCAAGGTGCGCGACGACGGCTCGCGAATCGAGCCGACCGTTAAGGTTGGGGACAAAGTCCTTTTCGGGAAGTACTCCGGATCGGAGGTCAAGCTCGACGACGTGGAGTACTTGATAATGCGTGAGGAAGACATCCTCGGAATCATAGAGGGAACCAGCCGCACGAAAGGCAAGGGCGCATAAAGAAACAAGGAGAAATCAATCATGGCAAAGCTGATATCATTTGGAGAGAACTCGCGGAGGGGCATCCTGACAGGGGTTAATAAGCTGGCGGATGCGGTCAAGGTCACTTTGGGCCCTAAGGGCCGAAACGTAGTCATCGAGAAGAAGTTTGGGTCACCCATCATAACCAAAGACGGAGTTACCGTAGCTAAAGAGATCGAGTTGGAAGATAAGATCGAGAATACCGGCGCGCAGATGGTTCGCGAAGTGGCGTCGAAAACATCGGACGTGGCCGGTGACGGCACGACTACAGCGACGGTGCTGGCTCAGGCTATCTTTCGAGAAGGCGTGAAGACGGTTGCCGCCGGGGCCAGCCCGATGGCGCTCAAGCGCGGGATCGATAAAGCCGTTGAAAAGGTGGTCGCCGAGATCCAACGGCTATCCAAACCGGTCAAGGGCGACGCGATCGCGCAGGTCGGAACGATTTCAGCCAACGGAGACAGCACGATCGGTACGTTGATAGCCGAGGCGATGGACAAGGTCGGCAAAGACGGAGTTATCACCGTTGAAGAGGCCCGGACGTTGGAGACCTCGTTGGAAGTGGTCGAAGGAATGCAGTTCGACCGCGGATACCTCTCGCCGTATTTCGTCACGGACTCGGAGCGGATGGAGTGCACTCTCGAGGACGCCATAATTCTCATACACGAGAAAAAGATCAGCTCGCTAAAAGACCTGCTGCCGCTGCTGGAGCAAGTCGCTCGTCAAGGGAAACCGCTCTTGGTTATCGCCGAAGACGTGGAAGGCGAAGCGCTGGCGACTCTGGTCGTCAACAAGCTTCGAGGCACGTTGCAAGTATGCGCGGTCAAGGCTCCGGGTTTTGGAGATAGGCGAAAAGCCATGCTCGAAGACATTGCGGTGTTGACCGGAGGGAAGGCGATCACGGAAGACCTCGGAATCAAGCTCGAGAGCATCAAGCCCGAAGATCTGGGCCGGGCAAAGAAAATCGTTGTAGACAAGGACAACACTACCATCGTGGAAGGCCACGGGAAGAAAGGCGACATCGAAGGACGGGTTAAGCAGATTCGGGCCCAGATCGAAGACACGACCTCCGACTACGACCGCGAGAAGCTGCAAGAGCGGCTGGCGAAACTGGTCGGCGGCGTGGCGGTGATCAAGGTCGGAGCGGCGACCGAGACCGAGTTGAAAGAAAAGAAAGCTCGAGTGGAAGACGCGATGCACGCGACGAAGGCGGCGGTCGAAGAAGGGATCGTGCCCGGAGGCGGCGTCGCATTCATCCGCGCTCAGAAAACGTTGGAAGGGTTCGTGCTCGAGAACGACGACGAGAACATCGGGGTCTCGATCGTGAAGCGGGCGCTCGAAGAGCCGTTGAGACAGATAGCCGTGAACGCCGGCTACGAAGGAGCGGTAGTCGTCGATAAGGTCAGAACGGAGAAGAATTCGTCGAACGGCTTCAACGCCGAGACCGAGGAATACGGCGACATGCTGAAGATGGGAGTGGTGGATCCGACGAAAGTGACGCGCTCGGCGTTGCAGAACGCGGCGTCGATAGCGGGTCTGCTGCTAACCACCGAAGCCCTGGTCTCTGAATTACCCGAGAAAGAAAAGGCAATGACGCCACCGGGCGGCGGCGGAATGGATTATTGAAACCGCGGCTGGGTATACTTCGCTGGAATAAGGGGCGGCCAACGGGCCGCCCTGCTTCATTCAGAGGAGCGATGTCTCTATAGAAGTCTGGGCGTTGAAGACCACCCCGGGAAGCCTTGGAGTTTGGGCTAATCTGGGGTTGCGCTTTTGGCGGGAAGAAATTCGTTCAGTTCGCCAAACATCAACAAATCTAGTCCCGTGTGTTCCTCGATTGCATCTCACGAACTTTTTCGTGGCGAAGTCCTTCAAGCTCGGCCTTGAGCGGCGCCCAATATTTTCGATCGGCCTCTCGCTCGGCCCTTTCTTCTTCCAACAGGGCGTTGGCTAGGGCTACCTCATTTCCGGGCTCAGCCAGCTTCAGGAGAGGCCGTTCGTTCATCAACCGCTTCACTAGGCGGCGTTGCGAGCCCGCAAGCTCGATCAACAGTTCCGGCGTGCGGAGTTCGAGGAGCCAAAACCGAATCTGTTTTACGGCCGGAGTTTCACGATACGCGAAGTAATTGACTTCGACCAATCGCCGGAGCATCGGCCAATCTTTATCGCGTTGGGTCTTCTTGGCCAGTGTTAGATCGGGAAGCGACATGATCTCACACTCGGTTCCATCCGGCAGCGATACCGTCGTGCGCCGCCGCCAGAGTTGCGCGAACGAGTCCACGCCGCGCATCTTTGTCATCACGTCGAGCCGCATCGCGGCGGCGTCGGGATGATGGCATCTAAATTGAATCGCATGACCTTTACGGAGGTACTTCGCCTCGAACGGTGGAACCGCTATGACTTCGGCCTGCAACTCCGCCAAAGCACGGTTGAGCCTGGCTAGGTTTGCTGAGCTGGCCAGTATGGCGATATCCGTGTCGCGGCTAAACTCCGCTGCGCCGTATAACACGCATGCCTGACCGCCCATCAACAGGGCGCGTACGTGGTTCCGACTGATCGAAGAAAGGACTTTGCGTATCGGGTTCGGGATCAAGAGAGCCCCCAAGGTAGAGGTAAGTTTGCCATAGCTTCTCGGACTCGAGCCAGCGTTCGACCGGTGTTAGCCGATACCACTCGGCCCATTCCTCACCAACAAGTTCTTCCGGTGTGATCATGTCGTTCTTACGGCTAAAGCTGAACCGCACTGATTATCAGGTTGTCAACACTTGTGGAGCAAGTCCAACAGTCGCGGATCGGTCGTGGGAACCGGGTCGACAAAATTTTCTTGGAAACTTTGGCCCTGGCGTCAGGATGGAATCTAACTCTCATCGCTGCGCCCGAACCACTCCTCCCGCACTACCTCCCACGGGATCGTCTCCACGGTCCCGGTGTCGACTTGAGCGACGCGAGCGGCCATCTCTTGAGACCATGCCGCTTCAATATCTGCTTTTGGGGAGGGATCGAGCGACTCGATGAGCAAGCCAGCCAGAGCCGCTCTGTCGGACTCGGGCATCTGCGCAGCTTCGTGAAAGAGTTCCTTCAGACTTCAGATTTTCAGATCATGGTAAGGGATTCTACTACGGAAGGCGCTGGTCGCCGCGTCCCCGGCCCCACGGTCAGATGCTCCGTGGGGGACCCTGCATGTTCAGGCCGCAACATCGACGTAATTAACTTTGCTCGATGGTTCGGGAATCACTAAGCCGTCTTCACGTAAGCCTCGAATGTGAAACTCAATCGCTTCCCTTATCAACCGTTCGGTCTCCTCAACGGTTACCCCGGTCGTTACGCATCCTGGCAAGTCTGGGACGTACGCCGCGTAGTTACTATCCGCTTTCTCTATGACTATCGCGTATCTCATCGCCTATTCTCCTGTTTTCCTTAAGCCGGCCTGTTTCAATATGCTGTTCAATGTTCCGAGCGGCAGTTCGTCGCCCGGCTTTCCTGGGACAGTTACTCGTCCGGGTTTTGAAGAGTGCTTATATTGGCGATGACTGCCTTCGGTCGCAACGTGATTCCAGCCGGCTTCATTGAGCAGCTTCAGAACATCGCGCACCTTCATTTTCGAACGATAGTGCCGCCTATCGATCCTCGTCAACCCGCACCGCCGTCGATGTATGTTTTGTGTTTTGTTCCGATGTTGATGTTCGCCGGTCGAAAGCGATGCCGTTGGCTCTCAAAGATCGCCCGACCCTCATCATAAAGAGCCTCTTTCGATCTTCCCGCAATGGGAAAGGCCCGTCGTGCTGCACGCCGTTAAAGCAAGAATACGCACGATGCTCGAATCGCCGCCGCGATGAACGTTCACGGCATAACACAACTGCTTACCTTTAACGGCAGGGACTTCAAGCGTCTTTCGGGAATCACTGCAATCTCCCCAGCGGATGTGAAATGACTCGCCCTGGCTTGAAGAGCGGCTATTGTGGCGATGGCTGCGCGCACCAGTGCATCGAGCGCTGCATCGTCGTCGATGCCGCAGCTCATGTCGACCCATGTGTTTGAGAAGAGACCACCCCAGACATCATCGGCGCGAGTTTGCGGCAGGAGGACGGGGATCACAGGGAACTGGCTGGTTGACTGCTTTTCCTCGCGGTCCTGCCGCTCGATCGACCAAGCCCACTCCCGTTTCTGCCAAGTGCTTAGACCCGCCTTGCCGATGAACACGGCCACTGCCTGCACGTTCTGGATCGCGTTATAAATTCCTGTAGGCCAAGGGAGCCCCGGCAGCAGATCCTCGCTGTCAATGAATCCAGAGACGCCCCGGTCTAGTAACCGCTGTCGGATGACTTGCACTTCGGTGCGATCCACTCGGTTGTAGCTCATGAATAGATCGAAAGTGGGCATTTTGGTTTGACAGGCTCTTTCGCAGCATCGGCCAAAGCAACTAGACTGTGAGCTTGCGGCCGAAAGTTCACAATAGACTTGGTGACTTTAGCCGATGATCTCCACGCGTAGATTCTTCCCAAGGGCTTTGGCGTATCTCTGTATGGTCGCAGTACCCATGAAACTCTCTGTGCTTGCTTGGCCTGGAGCGAATCAAGGAAACCCTCGACTGCGAAGTGCGGAGTTCGGAGTTCGAAGTGCGGAGTTCGAACTCCTGACCCCGAACCCCGAACTCCGAACCCCGAACCCCGAACTCCCAGCTCCGAACCCGGAACTCCGAACCCCGAACTCCGAACCCCGAACTCCGAACCCCGAACCCCGAACTCCCAACCCCGAACTCCCAACCCCGAAC
>JAHFUG010000459.1:0-2241 GCA_023265195.1 Blastocatellia bacterium
CATTTCCCTGAGCATTCGTTCGAGTTGATTGGAAGGAAATACATCGCCCAGGACATTGAATATCTTGCCCGTGCGCCTGGGGTCGAGGTCGTCTTCGATTGCGCTGAGGCGCTCGAAGAGTTTCTGGAGCACGCGGCCCTCGCGGGTGTTGGTCGAGACGAAGTTGAATATCAGACAGTCCTTCTCCTGGCCGTAGCGATGTATGCGTCCCATGCGCTGCTCAAGACGAACGGGATTCCATGGGATGTCATAGTTGATCATGAACCAGCAGAACTGAAGGTTGATGCCTTCGCCGGCGGCTTCGGTAGCGGCGAGCACCTGACAATCTTCGCGAAACTCTCGCTCTGCGTAGATGCGGGAGCCCATTGTGTCGCGATCTCCGATTTTCATGCTGCCGTGAATCTGGGTGACGGTCAGCCCCCACTCGCGGAGCTTGCCCATCGGCCGGCCGTCTTTGCCGTCGCCCGCCAAATAATCGAGGGTGTCTTTGTGCTCGGTGAAGACGAGGAGCTTCATCTTGGGGTCTCGGAAGATGCCTTGCTCGGTGATGACGTCTTTCAGCTTGGTAAGCTTTGATTCGACTTCGCGCGCCTCAAGTGTCCGGGCCAGATCGATCAGCTTGGTTAGTTGGAGGATTTCTTCTCTCAGCGCAGCGGGGTCGATCGAAACGACGACGTCTTCGAGTTGAGCGATTATTTCTTGCTGCTCTTCGTCGGGCAGGTCTTCGAAGTCTTCGGGGAGCCGTTTGTTGATCTGGTCCTGCCGGTAGGCCTCAGGGTCTGCAAGTATGCGTTCGCGTTTCTCTTTCATTCGCTCGAGTGTTCGCCGAGCGGCATACACGCTTGAAGCGAAACGGCGTTGGAGCATCGCCATCGTGAATCCAAGCGCGCGGCCTCGGGCTGACTGATCCGCCGCCGCCTTGATAGATTGGTCTTCAACATAGCGAGTCAGCGCGTCGTAGAAGTCCCACTCATCATCGTTGATCTGAAACTCGCTGGTGCTGACGAATCTCTTGGTGAAGAGGGCCTTCACTTCGCCGGTATCGGGGTCGGGAAAAGTCACGAGGGCTTCTTTGACGCGGCGCAGGTAGAATGGCGCTTCGTGGCGGCGCATCGCTTCTTCAAGACTTTTCACATCACCGTACACATCGCGGTCGAGCAGCTCGAGGAAGAGACAGAAATTCTCAGGATCACCCTTGTGCGGCGTGGCCGTCATCAGCAAGTAATGGTCGGTCATCCGTGACAGCGATTCACCAAGCTGATACGCGAGAGTCTTCTTGTCCGCGCTGTACGCGCTCATCTTGTGAGCTTCGTCCACGATGATGAGGTCCCAATGACTGCGAAGAAGGCTTTCTTTCGCGTCCTCTATTCGCGAGACCCACGAGACAGAAGTGATGAGTTGATTCTTATCTTGCCACGGATTGGAGCCGTAGTTAGCCCGCAGCACATCACTGCGGATGACTTCGAAGTGTTCGCGAAACTTGTCCTTCATCTCGCGCTGCCACTGGAAAGACAAGTTGGCCGGCGTCACGATGAGCGTGCGTTTAATCAAGCCACGAATCTTCAGCTCCTTGATCAGCAGCCCGGCCATTATCGTCTTACCGGCGCCAGGGTCATCGGCTAACAAGAACCGAATTCGAGGCAGCTTCATGAAATAGTCGTAGACGGCCTCAAGCTGGTGAGGCAGCGGGTCAACTCGCGCGATCGACAGTGAGAAATAGGGGTCATACTCGAACGCCAGGGAAAGTCGCAGAGCTTCGACACCGAGCCTGAAGCGCATTGGATCGCCATCGAACGGTTCCTTGTCCGGGGTGGCTTCGAGCTTCGCCAACTGTTCGGCGTTTAGGATTGGCTCGTAGACCTGGCCCGTGTTCAACCCTTTGCCGATCAGCTTGATGGATTCACCCATCGGAACCGACACGATTACCTGAATCGGCTCTGGAAAGAATGGTCCTCTCACTATAACGTTTGGTTTCAAGTTAGGAACTTCAACCATCAACTCGTGCTCCCACGCGGCGACAACTAAACCGGCGCGTCCGACTGTCTGTCATCCGAAGATGCGGGAAGCTTACGCTGTACACCTATCAACAGCAAGATGAGCTAGAGAGACTAGGCGACGAGCGCGCATGCGGGAGCTTATTACGTCGTCCTTAGGCAATCGTTACCTCAGGGGAGCACTATGGCGACTCGTAAACCTCGCGCCAGCCAAGTTCCCCAGTTCCGTCTCAATCTGCAATCATCA
>JAHFUG010000459.1:2341-5905 GCA_023265195.1 Blastocatellia bacterium
AATTCCCCCAGTTCCGTCTCAATCTGCAATCATCAATCATCATTCATCAATTCCCCATTGCCCCTGCATCCTGTATTCTTCATCGAATGCGATGAGGTCGGCGCGTTTCCCGGGCTCAATTGAACCGTAGTCACGGTCTATGCCTGCGACTTGGGCCGGAACAAGAGAAGCCATGTGAACCGCTTCGTGAAGCGGTATTCCGATGCTCACGATATTTTTCACGGCCTGTCTCATGGTGATCACCGAACCGGCGAGGGACCCGCTCGCGGGACCTTCACCGAGAGAGGTGCGCCCGTTGAGAACTTTGATGCGATCCCCCCATACCTCGAATTCGCCATCGCCAAGACCTGCCGGCATTATCGCGTCGCTGATGAGAGCCATTCTTCCAGCGCCCTTTGATCCATACATCAATTGGAGCATCATCGGATCAACGTGATGCAGATCGGCTATGCAGTCCAACGAGGCGCCCTGTCTGACCAGTCCCCATAATGCAGCGCCGGGCTGGCGATGATGGATCGGATCAAGGCCGTTGGGATAATGAGTAATGTGACGCGCCCCCGCTTCGAACGCCAGATCGAGCGTTTGCGCATCAGCTTGCGTGTGGCCGATAAAGACTCTCGCGCCGCTCGATAACAGATCGTGAGAAAGATCGACGCCTCCGCCGACTTCTGGGGCTAGAGTCATCAACCTCGCGCCAATGGCGTTGCGGCCGAGAAACAAAGCCAGCGAGCGTGGATCGCCGTCGTAGGTTCTGAATTGATCCGCATGAAGCGCGCCGCATCGCTGCCTGCTGAGAAACGGTCCTTCAAAATGAACGCCGAGTATTCTCGCGCCGGCGCGCGCTCCAGTTTGAGAGGCGGCGTATGCCTGAATCACATCGAGCGAGCGCCGGTATCTCGCGTCGTCGGTTGGCGTGAGCGTTGGAAAGTAACCGGTGACGCCTTCACCCAGCAGATATTTTGAAAGCTTGGCCAGTCCGTCGACATCCGTGGTTTGAATGTCGACGCCGGCCGAACCGTGGATATGTATGTCGATCATTCCCGGAGCCAGGTACTCGTCCTTGAGATCGACGATGTCTTTGGAACTGAGACCTGATGGAGTATCGGCCGAATTGAAGACCGAGGCAACACGTCCGTCTCTTACCAAAACGCCACCAGGTTGGATCCCGGAGGCCAGGATAACCCTCGCGTTAATGATCAAGCGATCAGTCATTGAAGGAACGAACAGCGCGCGGGAACTCAGGTATCGTTAAAGCAATTGCTTGATGTCCTGTTCGAAATCTCTCAAACGTCTCTGTCCGACATACGTTTTCGTAATCCTCCCGGCGCGGTCGATTAAGTAGGTAGTGGGTATGCCACCGCTAACGCTGTATCCGGCCATAGCGGAGGGATCGTTCACCATGAGAATCGTGTAGTTGACGCCGTACCTTTTCATGAACGGAGCGACCGCGGGCGCTCCGCCGCCCTGCGGAGCAATCTGATCCAGCGAAACGCCGACGACCTCGAGTCCCTGATCGCGATACCGATTTTGTAACGTGATGAAATCCGGAATCTCCGCGCGGCAGGGAGGACACCACGTCGCCCAAAAATCCAGTATGACGACCTTGCCTTGAAACGCCTCGAGGCTCTGCCGCACGCTGGAAGTCACTACAGGCGTGTCGGAAACCGGAATTGCCTTTGTGGCCTTGGCTCCACCGCTCGACATCATGTTGGCGCAGCCGATCACGAGAACCGCGCCGGCCGCGAGCGCGGCGGCGCCAAGAGCCAACCGCTTACCGGTTTTAGCCTTCTTCTTTGTCATCTAGTCCTCTCAATCGCCGTATGACTCGGCCCCCTCTTTCTACATCAAGCACCCGGTAGATGCAATCCACTCCGTGAGATCGGAAGCACTGAGAGATCGCGTTGCCGATCTGGTCGAAGTCATCCACCGCCAACGCCACCACGGTAGGGCCCGATCCGCTCAACGCAACGCCAAGCAACCCAGGCGAATCAAGCTCCTCGTTCAGGCGTAACGCGTCCTCCAGGCCGGGCGCAAGCCGCGCTCTGTATGGTTGATGCAAGCGGTCGCGCATCGCCTCGCGAATCAGGTCAAACCGTCTCGTGGTCAAAGCTCCAACCAGAAGCGAGGCTCGCTGTATGTTGAATACGGCGTCGTCCCGTGAAACCGTCTCAGGCACGGCCCTCCGCGAGTCTTCGGTTCGAACCTTGACGTTGGGAATGACCGCGATCGCGGCTACTTCGGCGGGCCATTCGATTCGCGTGGCCAACACTCTCCCTCGCTCGGTAACGCAACTCGTCACAAAAGAGCCGAGTATGCTGGCGGAAACGTTGTCGCTATGTCCCTCGATCTCGGTTGCATAGTCGAGCAGTTTGTCGGCTCCAAGGCGCTCGCCGGATAAGACCTCGAACAGCGACAGGCCGGCGACGATCGCCGCACCGGACGATCCGAGTCCCCGCGCAAGCGGTATTTTGTTCCTGACTCTCAACCGCGCGGGTCGCGGATCAATTCCCTCGCGCTGGGCGGCGGTCCTCATCGCCCGAAGAATGAGGTTGTCCTCCGAAGCGGCCTGCAACTCAGCCGCGCCTTCGCCCTCGAAGGTCATCGAACCGATTGCGTCGCTCGCGGGTTTGACCTCGACCGTTAAGTGCAAATTGAGCGCGAGGCCGTGGGCGTCGAAGCCGGGGCCGAGATTGGATGTTGATGCGGCAACGCGAATAATAGTCACGTTATTAGGTCCTGTGATTCTGAGGAATCGCCGTCCAGGCTTAGCGTCATTAGAATTTCTCGACTGATAACGCCTGTGGCCCGGTTTTTCATTATAACAAGAAAGCGAACCGCGCAAGGAGCGACGTCAACTTTGAAATCGAACTCTCACTCTCGCCCGCGGCGCCGAGCCCGCCTCTTCTTTCGCTCGAAGAGGCTGCGAACCCGACTGTCTGCGCTCGAGTATTATCCTGGCTGCGACCAGCGCGAGGAGCCTGTGGCCGAAACGGGCCTCGCGTTTCATCGTCGATGTTATCTCCACGCGAAAAGTCGTCTGGGTTCGTCGCCGCGTTTCGAATTTGAAAACCATCAACGTTGAATCATAGAACTCCTTGCAGACAGTCAGCGATGCGCGAGACTTCAGCCTGCCGTCCACCGTCCTTGTCAGGAGAAAGTTGTCGCCTTCAGCCGCTTCTATGCGGAGATGCCGGCGGCGCCTCGGGCTGGCTTGGCGTCGCTCGATGAGGGAGGATTCGCCTCCATCGCGATCGACTACGTAGATTCGCTTGCCGAGCGGGCCAACAGTGATTTCCAGACGGACGCCGTCCGACTCGTAAACGGCCCGGCGCATTCCCCGCCAGCTAAGCCGCCCGATGACACGGCCCTCCTTGATGAACAAATGATTGGCGCGGCTGTAGCCTTCTCGGCGGACCATGATCTCCCCCGCGCCGATAAAATCGGGTTCGTAGGGGCTTCCCGCGCCGAGACTGTTCGCCTTCGCTTGCATAGTCGTTTATGCCGATCGTTACGAGAATTCTGTTCGCGTTTCCCCCGAGGACCACCGCGTGATCCGGCATTCCG
>JAHFUG010000103.1:0-1855 GCA_023265195.1 Blastocatellia bacterium
GGGGTATTTTCGGTGTTCGCATCTGTGACCCAGCGCGAAGACGTTAGCTGCCATCTCCCACCAACACGAACGGCGCCCAGTAAAACGGATGGCGATACTGCTTGCTCCTGATCAGTTTTAGCGCGGCTCGCCGCAGCGCCTGCGCTTTGCTGACGGCTTGATTCTCGCCATCGATTTGAGGTTTGAGATTCCTGTGAAACTCGACCATTAATTCCGTCGTGCTCGACGACTCAACTTTCCACTGACTGACCACGGTTGTCGGGCATCCGGCGACGAAAAAGGCCCAGGCCAGTCCAATGACGCCTTCGCCGTTAGCCACTAGTCCCCGAGCGGTGTCGCACGCGGACAGAACAACGATATCGGCGTTGAGATCGAGCTTCATGATCTCCCAGGCCTCGAGCAAGCCGTCTTCGTTCTCGTCCGCTTCCGACCGCGATAGGACCAGATGCGAGTACATAGGATTGGTATTGTCGAGGATGCCGTGCGTGGCAAGGTGGAGGATACGGCAAGACGCCGCTTCCGCCTTAGCGCGGTTTTCGCGGGCGTCCGCGCCGACGTAGACTCTGCTCCTGTCTCTGCCGTAAAGCCGGCCGAGTATCTTGACTTGTTTTTCAGCATCGGGAAGCGGCAGGAGTCTCTCGTCCATGAAGACTGACGCAACCAGCTTGGAGGTTGTTTGGCCGATTTCGGGATTGCCAAGCGCCAGCAGCGTCGATGCAGCGCCAGCCGGCGGAAGCCGATTCCGCTTCGCGTTGATCGTCTCTCTTAGCACCGTGAGAGACTGTGCGTATGATACGGAGCAATCCTCGATCAAGAAACGATTGAACGCCGGTTGCAACGCCTGGAAGGGCATTTCCCAAAGCACTCCATCCGGCACGATGATTAGGTTGGTTTTGTTTTTGAGAATGGATCGAGCGGGGCCGAGCAGCAATTCGTATAGCTCGTGCGCCGGCCGATTAATGCCGACGTCGGTGTTCGCAAGCCTGTTTCGAAAGAGGGCTACCCGATTAGCCAGGTCGCTTTGCTTGATCTTCAGCGTATATGCCGTGAGAAGCGGCTTCACCTCGGAATTATTTCCATCGGCGCGCCGCGGTGGCTGATTCGTAATCGCGAAAAGAAACACCTTCTCACCGGCGATGACATATTCCAGCAACACGGTGTTTGCGCCGGGAATGAGCGTCCCCGCCTGTTCCAGACTGATGCTCTTCATTTGGCCGCGCCGCACTCTCAATTTTGGTTGGGCCGCATAGAGGTTGATTTGAAAGTCTTCGTATTTTATGCGGGCGGCCTGACGTTGCGCCTCGAGGCCGGCCAGGCGGGTAGCATCCGGATTTTCCCGGAGGCGTTCTTTGTGACATTCAATGTTCAGGCCGGCCAGACGACCGCTCAGCCGTCTCTCCTGGTCCCTCTGATCGGCGGTCATTGCGGTTGATATATCGACTCTCCCTCTTTGAAGAACATCGAGGAGGACGCGGCCCTTCGCGCGTTCGGCGTAAGCCAGCGCCTCGGCGGGATCGCCCTCTTCCATAAGCAGCGACGCCATCTCGTAGTAGGGAGACGTCTGTTGTTCGAAGAACCGTCCCTTTTCAAGTTCCGAACCAGCTACTTCGGTGCGCAACGTTTCGATTGACGCTATGGCCTCGGAAAACGCTTGCTGAGCCAACTGGTTGTGGCCAAGAGCGTGGTGTGAACGGCCCGCCGTAGCGCAGACCCGTGGAAGCCCGTGAGCCGATCCGATCTCCCGCGCCAGAACTTGCCCACGTTCCGCGAATTGGATTGCCTGCCCGTGGTCTCCTTGAGACTGCCGCAGAACGGCCATGCTGTTCAACAGGTCGATGAGCATCTCCTTGTATGA
>JAHFUG010000103.1:1955-18601 GCA_023265195.1 Blastocatellia bacterium
ACCCTTGTCACCGATTTCCTTGGCCAAGTCGAGCGCTTCGCGAAAGCTCGCCATTGCAACCTCATAACGCCCGAGTGTTCCGTGCAGATTGCCTAACCCAATGAGAGGGCCCACCATCGCTCCCTTGTCCCCAATTTCTCTCTTTAGCTTCAGGCCTTCCTCGAGATAAGCAAGGGCTCGCGGATGGTTGCCTTGAGCCAGAAGGGTGTTGCCGATGTTGCTAAGCGCGGCCGCGACGCCGACTCTGTAACCGGCTTTCCGCGAAATCTCCAAGCTCCTCTGATGGCTCTCCAAAGCCCTTCCGAGATCTCCGAGCGTAACATAGCAAACACCTGTTCCGCGGAGTGCGACAGCCGCGTCCTCGGCGCTGTTTAACTTCGCGAATAAATCCGAACTCAATTTGTAGATCTCGATCGCGGCGGCGAAGTTGCTCTCAGAGAAGAAGCGGTTTGCTTGCTTGAGGAGCGCCCGCCCCAAGCGGACCGTTTCTAGATCTTTGTTATCCTCGATCAGGATCGCTCGATCCCGATCGAGTTTCGCGGCGGCGATCCGGGTCGCAAGCACATCTTCGCTCGTATCGTTTCCGTTGACTTTCCAAGCGCCATCGCTCTTGGAGAACTCCAGGGTTCGATCCATTGATCCAAACCCTTCCGCAAGCGTTCCGGTCCTGGAGTTCGTAGCCGTTATGTCGACCGCAACGCGCACCGTTGCTCTCTCATTGTCAACGGCGATCTTTCGAATAGTCAGTTGCGTCAGCACGAGGTTGTTCGCGTCGAACGTCTGGCGGAGCGCCTTCTTCGTCGATTCCAGATCGGGAGAGCGCTCGTTCCACATGGCGATCAGCCCTTCAATATCCTTGTCTTGGTACGCAGCGAAGAACCTCTCGGTTAGAGCGCGCAGTATTTCTTCATCCGTCGACTGCGCAGCCATGCGGGGTAATGGACTCGTCAGACAGATCGCTACGGGAAGCAACATCAGAGCAATGCGGACGCACTTGCGTTTTCTTGGTGTCATTCATATCTCCTGGCGCCGAAGGCGGTTAAATTGTCATTGAAGCAATGGTTTACTGCTGTCAATAAGTCGGCGCGATAATAAACAACCCAGGCCAAATGGCTGCCGCTGTCGGCTGAAATAAAATGCCGCCCTTACAATAAGACGGGGCGTTGGCGCTGCTCGGTCAGCCGCAGCTTCGATGCCGCCCTTCGTATTGTTTGCGATACTCACGGTCTTCATCATGATCGAGAGTGGTTTTGCCCACGCTGGGACTGTCGAGCACGAACAACATATCGACAGTCGCGTCTATGATGGTGACGCTAAGCCCAACGAGATTCGTTAGCGAAACATCCAGCATGCAGTTTGTGTGTTGAGCGCCCCCAGCTTCGGTTGAAAATACGCTGGCGCCTTCTCATTGTTCCCGAAAGAGATGTCTATTGTTCAAAGGGTTGGCGCGGTCCGCTCGACTCGAAATGCCGCTTGTACTTTCGTCTTCTCTTAGAGAGCTAAACGCCGGTGCAAAGATCGCGGAAGGTGAGCGCGCCGTTATCTGGTTGAAATCAATCTTCCTAAGCGATCCGAGGAGTCGTAAAAAATAACTTCCCGTTTCGAGTTATGCGGCAGCACGAGATGAGGACCGCCGGTGAAGTAAGGACTTCACCGCGGAGGCGCAGAGATCGCTGAGAGAGCCGCGGAGAGTAAGCCGCCTCTGCTTCCCTCTCCGCGGTCTCCGCGGCTCCGCGGTGAAATCCCCCGAAAAAGGGAACTCTTTTTTTCGCCCCCTTACCTTGCTGGCTGACTGCTTCCTGAATTATGGAGCGCTATAGAAATGGCCTCTCGTTCTCAGGTTAAGAGCGTGGCTTATCGAGAGGGTCGGCCACGCTCCGGAATGATGCGGGCGCCAGCCCGTAGCAGCTTGCTGTCAACCTAACCTAGGTTCCACGTCTAAAGCGAGCAAGTCAATTTGAAAGGACACGTTAGCCGCTTATGGAAATAAGAACGACAACAAGTTGGTTCCTAAATATAAACGCCTATGAGCAAACGGCTCACCGTGTCGTCGAGGTCAAACGCTTGCTCACCGGACTAATCCAAAAGCTGACCGCTGAAAAGCTGATCGCGCTTTTTCGCGGACTGCGCGGGAGAATTGGTTGCCCGAAGGGCAATTTTTTGCAGCGCAGTCCGCGAAAAAGCCTAGTCCAGTTTCTGTCGCGAAACGCTCCGATGTCCGACAAGCCGCTGCCTTGTCGCTGGAATTTGGCCATTCCATTCCGGCCCTCCAGGCGTGGGTCATGTTCATAGCACGCGCGGTAGAACGGCCGCCCTCCGTAGGAGGGCCATGTTACAAGAAATTGAGCCCTCTCTTGCGCGTCATCACCACACAGGATAAATAAACATGGCCCTCCTAACGGAGGGCGAATGCCGCCCTGATCCTTACTATAAACATGGCCCTCCTAACGGAGGACACATCCCACAAGCTGCGGCTTGTCGGACATCGGGCGTTTCGCGACAGAAACTAGTCTAGTCTAGTCGTTTATGCCGATCGTTACGAGAATTCTGTTCGCGTTTCCCCCTAGGACCACGGCGTGGTCCGGAACTCCGAACTCCGAACTCCGAACTCCGCACTCCGCACTCCGCACTCCGGCACTCCGGCACTCCGCACTCCGTGGCAATTCGAGCAGGGAATGGAATGTCGGAAGATGCACCGCGGGCGCGCGAAGGTCAGGCGTCACTGATCCGACGGACGGACGAGAGAATACGAGTTCGAAAGGCTGCCGTCCGGGTTACGCACTTTTAGCGTAACAGTCGCGCCCGGGTCGATGAGCCGGCCGGCCTTCTTGCATATCAGGGAGTGGGTTGGATCCGCGTCGTCGTTGCGAGTCTTCTGGTCGTCCTCGCCTAACACCACGATGGCTCCGTCCTGGAAATGGTCGCCGGTCACGAAGAGCTTCTTGCCCTGGACGTTTGCGCTTGTGATCGAAGGAAGGGTTTGGCCGGCGCCGCCCGCGATGGAGAATCGGCCGCTGCGAGCTTCAGCCGGAGTGCTTCCCGATTTGGGCAGGGCTTGAATGCGAAGTCGGCCCTGCGAGGTCGGTTTATTGGGGACCGTCCAGTCGTAGTTCGTCACGCCGGCGTCAGTAGTAGAGAAGATCAGATTCGAGATCGGGAATGTCGCTCCATCGTCGGTAGAGTAGCGAAGTTCATAGCCGTCTATGCTCGACTGGTTTGTTGAACTCCAGGTGATCGCGTAGCGCTGGCCGATGGCGAGAATTTGATTATCGAGAACGCTCGTTAGAGATACGCCGACAACCGTAGTCGGCGATTCGGAGCTAGCGGTCGTCGTGTAGATGTTGTCATTCCTGTTGCTGTCGGAATTGTCCGCGGCATTGCCCGCGGCAAAGAAGCTTACGGTTCCAACATCAGTGCTGGGCGCGGTCCACCTGAACTGCCAGGTGTGGCCACCAGTCGCGCCGGGAGCGGTCCCTACCTGACTATGCTCGATATACACGCGATCACCCACGGAACTGCCCGTGGTTGCAATCTGAGTATCTCCTCCGAGCGGGCTCAACGCTCCGGCCTTATTCCCAGCCGTGTCTATTGCGGTCAGTTGAAAGCCCCAACGTCTTCGGCCGGGGCTCGAGTCCTGAACCATGACCGTCAAAGTGTACGACTGCCCGGGCTGATATACCGCGGGCGCGTTTCCTATCTGCACTCGGCCCCCGCCGCTGTTGGCGGGTATCCTGTCATCGTGACATACAGTGCAGTCGCCTAAATCGCCGGGCGCGCCGGTATGACCCCGCTCGGGTCCGAACTGACTGGCGTATGCGACAATCGTTATCAGCGTGACCAGAAGTGCGGCGTAGATCTTATGCTTGTTAGACAGACCAAACATCATGCAACCTTTTCAGGGGAGTATGCTAAGGACGCGCTCGTGTACTTTTGGTTGGGTGGAACCGCACTGGCGCTCCACCCAACCGTTTATTCGCTGAATACAGCTTCAACCAAGAAACCCAAGATCCGGATATGTGGCGTCGAGCACTGATTTGGAATCATGATCCAGCCACTTATCCAGGACGGTGGCGTATATCGAGCGCAAGTCGATGTTGCCTACCAGGTTTCCATTCCGATCGAGAGCGGTGGCGGCCAGCGACGGCTGCTGACCATATATTCCGCCATGCACGGAGCCGCCGATGACGTACCACGCCGAAGCCCGGCCGTGGTCCGCGCCCGTTGTGCCGTTCTGCTGCACCCGGCGGCCAAACTCCGAGTACGTCATAATGAGCGTGTTTTGGCTAAGACCGTGCGCGTCCAGGTCGTCGTAGAACGCCTTAACCGCCTGAGAGAACTGCATGAGCAAACCAGCTTGACCGTTTACCAATTTGTTTAGCTGTCCATTGACCACGGCCACGAGGTTCTGGTGGAAGTCGAAGCCTCCGATCGAACAGTGGAAGAGCGCGGACGTGGGAATCGTCACTATCAATTGAGCGATCATCTTCAAGAAATTCCCCAGTCCGGTGTTGGGGTATCCTAGCGGGTTGTACTTGGCGGTTTCCGTCTGAATGGTCACCGAGTCGGCGAATCCGTGCGCGCCCGTGCCGGCGACGGTTTCGATGAAACTGCCGGCAGGGAATGTGCGCCCGTTTCCGGCGGTGAACGCGGTGATCTGGTTATTGCGGTCTCTCGTGTTTCTCCCGTCCGTCTGAAGCGTGTATTGCGCGAAACTGGAAATGCTCGGGATCACGTAGCTGGAGTCCGGGCTGTAAAACATCTGTGGAAGAGACCCGATGCCGGCCGCGTAAAAACCGGGCTGTCCCACGAACGCCTGCGACGCGTATCTACCGAGCCAGCCGCCCTTCGGCAGCGTTCCACTGAGTCCGGCCCCCGCGAGGTTCGTCGTACCCTCGAAATGAGACAAGCTCATTTGAGGGCCCTCGTCGACGCCCAGGATTATTGCAACCTTGCCGGCGTCGTAAAGCTGCTTTATCTCTTTCAACCTTGGATGGAGCCCGAGTTCGCTGTTGATCATCGTGGTGGCTCCGGTGTCGTCCTTAAGGTCGCTCGGTTGAAGCGAAATATCGGGCCTGAGCTGATAATACCGCGAGTCGGTGTAGGGAATGAGGTTGCTAAGGCCGTCGTTGCCGCCCGCGAACTGAATCACTACCAGCTTGTGGCCGCGATTCACGGACGGGTCTATCGACTGACCGAACGCCTGAGTCAACCCGAACTTCGGTATCAACATGCTCGCGGTGACCGCGCCCGCGCTTTGCTTGATGAATTGTCTTCTGGTCGCTGGCATAATGATCTCCTCCTCAGTTCAGTTGAAACTCGGGCAGGCACATAATCAAGTGGACCAGGCCCCGAATCTTCTTATCGATGACGGCGTCCGTCGACGGGTCAAACGGCTGACTGACGCCGTCATCGCCGGTGTCCAGGTAGTTCCTGAATGAGTTTATCGTTGGCTTGTCGGTGCTGACGTTCAACACCGAGAGAAACCCCTTTACGGTTTTCTTCGTGGTGGCTTTGGTATATTTCCGGAGCTGATCGGTCGTGAGGAAGGCCCCCTGCTGCGTCGTGGGGTTGGCAGCCCTGGTAATCGCCAACGCATTGGCTACGTTGTACCGATCCAACATAGACGCGGTGTTGATCCACGCGGAATTTAGATCCCAGCCGGACACGTCCAGCGGATTAAAGAGATCCATGCCAAGCAGGGCGGAGCGCTGGTAGATCGAATTGTCGCGTTGAGCTACCGGCCCTCCGGCGTTGTACGTTGCGCCCAGCATTCGAATCGGGCCCACGATGAACTCAGGCGGCGTCTTTATCAGGCCATACATGGCTCGATCGCTCCAGAATTCATCCGAGGTGAAAATAGCCCGGACAAATTCCTTGATCGAATGGTCGTTGTTCAGGTACACCGTGGCCAGGCGGTCCGCGGTGTCGCGATCCGCTTTCTTGCTGAAATCCAGCGGATAGACGAAGAACTCGAAGAATTTCTTTACCAGGAAGCGCGGGGTTGAGGGGCGGCTGCTTATGATTGATATCACGTCCGCACCATCCAGGTTCGCGGTCCTCGCGAAGGGCGTGCCTTGATAGATAGTCTTTGATGAGTTGTCGTGACTGGCGGCTACAAGCCTGAACGTGTAATTGAACGGCGTGTTCGCGGGCGGTCTGGTGAAGTTCCAGCCGGTGAACGTCCGCGCGATCTCGGTGATGTCGGTCTGCGTATAGTTGGTCTCTCCGGTCACGACGTCGTATATCCCCATCGTGAACAGCTCTTGAAGCTCGCGGGCGAAATTCTCGTTTGTGTTGCCCCTGACGTTCTGCAGTGTATCGAGGTAGACCAGCATCGCGGGCTCCTCGGCGACCTTAAGCAGCAGGTCGTCGAACCGCGCAAGCGCATTCGCGCGCAATGTGTTGTTCTGCGCCTGCATCAAAACTTCCTGGTTGACCTTGGATATCGCGGTGGCGAAGTGGTTGTGCCAGAAGAGGGTGAGTTTCTCCTGGAATTGGCGTTTAGTCAGGATCATGCGAGTGAACCACAAACGCCGCAATTCCTGGGGATTGAATTTGGTATTGTCGAGCGGTACTTCGTCCAACTGGAAATTCGCGGTTATCAAGTCGTCCAGCGCCTTGTCGTCAATCTTGTCGTAGTTGAGCAGGTAATCTACCGCGGCTTCTCGCGATCCAAGCGCCACCAGAGCGTCAATATCTTCGGGCGGCGCGCCGAAGCCCATTCTTCGTATCAGATGGGATGCGCCAGCGTAATCAATGCTTATCATCGGTTAGTTCCTCCTCGTTTGACCCGGCGGCTTCCGTCCGCCAGAGGTGGCCTGAGCGTCCTGATAACAACCACATCAACTACCAGAATCTCAAGCGAGTCCAGAATACGTTTTGGAAGCGCCTAGAACCTCTTCCTGTCTAACCTACTCGAATTCGAATCTTCAGACCTCGCTACCCTTTGAAAAGTCTGAAAACTACCTTAATCGCGGGGCCAGCCGGTCTGGCCCACACTCCGGTTCCCCGGCTCACGGGCTGGCCGAACGCCGTCCCAGCGTCCGCTCCCACTCGCCGCGTGTAGAGAACGCCGTTGGAGAAACAGCTCTCTGAACCGCTAGAACGCCGTCTAGATGATCGATCTCGTGTTGCAAGAGTTCCGACAAATCCCCGTCAGCCGTTATCGTTTTGGCCGACCCCCGTTCATCCTGGTAAACGATCCGAATCGAGGCCGCGCGAGAGACTCTGACCATTAGATTCGGCAGACTAAAACAGTCGTCCCATAGCTCGACTCGGTCATCGCTGAACCATTGAATCTCCGGATTAAACATGGCGCCGCAAAATCCCGCGGGCTGCATCCGAATGAAGATCACCCTTCTCAGCAATCCGATCTGGGGTGCTGCAATCCCGCGGCCAAAACCGCTTGCCTCTCTAAAGGCGGCTAGAGTATCTCTCAGATCATAGATGAGGTCTTGATTCTCTCGTGCGGCGATATCATTAACCGGGCGCGATTGCTCCCATAATAGGGGATTTCCCAGTTGAAGAATCTCTCTCGACGGCATAAAGCCTAACCGCTAATCCACCGGCCTACCGATTACTTCTATCCCCAGGTTCGCCTAATTTTCCCGTGATTATATCCTTTCCGCGCGCATATACAACACAATTTGGGAAAAAAACGTAAGCCCCTGCGCCAGTGGTTAGGCGCTCAGACGAGAAAACCCGCGTTCTCGAAGCGGCCTCCCAGGATTCCTTGCGAATCGGTCTCCAGCCAGCGATCAAGAACGGTCGCGTAAACTGATCTGAAATCAACCGTGAATTTGATGTTCCCGGCGGCGTCCAAATCAACGGGATTGAGTGAGGGCTGGCCGCCGTATATGCCGCCGCGAACTGGGTTGCCGATGACGAACATTGGATTGGCTGTTCCGTGATCGGTTCCGAACGAAGCGTTTTCCTCGGGGCGTCTCCCAAACTCCGACCATTCCATTATCACTACGTCGTCAGCCATGCCGTGCTCGGTCATGTCGTCGTAGAATGCCTTCACCGCTTGAGAAAACCATCGGACCAGCGACGCGTGCTGTCCCGTGAGTTTGTTCGCCTGGCCGCCCGGATGGTCGATCTGATCCGAATGAGTGTCGAATCCGCCGAGTGTCACATATAGCAGGCTGGCGTCCGGGATCGTCGTTATGATCCGCGACGCCATCTTCAGCGCGGCGGCCAGAGGATTCTCCGGGGGATAAGTAACCGAGGAGGAGTAGCCGGCGACCGACGCTTGTAACTGTTGCGCTCCCTTTACCGCGTCAAATGAGGTCGAGTTGATCGCGCTCTGGAAAGTTCCCAAATCAAAGCCGCGCGCGGCGGCAGCCGTGAAAACGTTCAATTGGTTGCCGTAGTCGCCGGGATATCCCGGGTCTCCTACGAAGTTGTAGAAGGCGAAGTCCTGGATGTTTGGTATCACCGATCTGTTCGCAAACAAGCTTTTTGGGAGCGCTCCTCCGATCGACGCCGCGGAGATTCCCTGTTTTCCAATGAGCGCTATGTCGGCGTACTTGCCGAGCCACCCGGCTCCTCCAACTCCGCTCGGATTCGCCGTGTGCCAGACGTCCATCGAAAGAAAGTGCGACAGATTCGGTTGAGGGTAGCCGACTCCGTTGACGATGGCGACTCGTCCGGCGTCGTACAAGTCCTTGATCTCTTTCATTGCCGGGTGAAGCGCCAGCTCATTGGAGATCATGGTGGGCCGATTCAACTCGTCCTTCAACTCCGTTTGCTTGAACGACAGCGCCGGCCGCAAGCTGTAGTACCGCGAGTCCGAATAAGGAATGACGGTGTTCAATCCGTCGTTGCCGCCGGCTAACTGGATCACGACCAGCTTTCGTCTGGAATTCGATAACCGCTCCTGCCCGCTAGCGTCACCCAGCCATACGCGCGGCATGAAGATTCCCACCGATGCGATACCGGCGCTTTGCTTGATGAACTGTCTTCGAGTGATGGCCATCAGTCCTTCTCCTTGCTCAGCACAGTTGAAACTCGGTTAAACACATGATCAGATGAACCAGACCGCGCACCTTCTGATCAATGGTTCTATCGTCCGGCGAGAAGCCGACTACGTCGCCGCCGTCATTGACCTGCAAATAATCGCGGAGTTTTCTTACCGTAGCGGCGTCGACCGAGAGCGGCCCGAGCAGCTCGAGAAACTTGCTGACAGTTTTCTTCGCGCTTCCTTTCGTGAGTTTCTTCAACTGGTCGTGAGTAAGCCAGAGTCCTGGCGCGTTCGGATTGGCCGTTCTGCTCGAAGCAAAAAAGTCGGCGTACGTGAACCTGTTCAGCATCGTTGAAGTATTGACCCACGCCAGATTCGGTCTCCATCCCGCCACATCGGGCGGATTGTATGCTTGTTGATTGAGGAAGCTCGAGGCGTCGGCAAGAATGTTAGAGCCTCCCGGTCTTTGCAAAGTCCCCGGATTGTAAATGGCGCCGAGCATACGAACCGATCCGACCACCAATTCAATTGGAGACTTGACCAGCGCGAACATGGCGCGGCTGCTGAAGAATTCGTCGGACGTAAAAATAGCTCGGGCGACCGACTTGATCGAATGGCCGCTCGTCATATAGACATTCGCGAATTTGTCGATGGCCGCCTTGTCGGCCGAAGACGAAGTCAGAGGATAGGCGAAGGCTTCAAACAGCTTCTTGGCGATGAATCGCGCCGTAGCGGGCTTAGCCGCGATGATCGTCACGATGTCCTGACCTGAAAAATTCGCCGTCTGGCCGTAGACGGTCTTCAGACCCTCGTCGTGCTGGTTCGGGTCGATCGCGAATTGGTAGTTGAGCCTGTTGGTATCCGTTCGGCCGGGCGGCCTCACCGTCCATCCAGTGAAGGCGCGGGCGATCTCTTTGACGTCGCTTTCAGTGTAGTTCTGTTCTTCCGTAACGGCGTCCACGATTCCCATTGAAAACAGCTCCTGCAGCTCGCGCGCCCAGTTCTCGTTGGGATTGCCGCGTACGTTTGTTACGCCGTCGAGCCAGAAGAGCATCGCGGGGTCTTGCGCCACATTTAGCAGGAGCGTATCGAATCGGTCGAGGGCGTGATTGCGCAAGGTCTGGTTCTGGATGAACATGAACCGTTCGTTGACCTTGGATACGGCGGTGGCGAAATGGTTATGCCAGAATAAAGTGATCTTCTCTTCGAACTGGCGGCGGGTGTGCGCCATTCTTGTAAACCACCACCTTTGAATCTCCTCCAGGTTGAATTTAGCAGGGTCGTCCGGATTCGAGAGATCGAACCCCGCGGCGAGAAGTCTGTCCATGCCGCCGTTGTCAATCTGAGAGAAGTCCATCAAGTAATCGACAGCCCCTTCGCGGCCTCGTGATGCAAGATCGGAAATCTCTTCCGGAGGCCCTCCAAACCCGAGGCGGCGCAGAAGGTGGGCTGCTTCGTCATAGGCGATGTTGGTCATACAATCTCTCCAGTATTTGTTGGATCCGGTCCCACGAAGCTCCTCAAAGTAGCCATTGTCATCCGCATTATCCCAAAGACCGATTGATTTGGCATCTTACCCGGATTTTACGTGCATTGTCACGATTGCGAGCTATTAGTCGTTGCAGGGGAAGAACCATATGACAATAAAACACTCACCGCTCACTTCGATGGGGGCCTTCAGGTTCGGCGTAATAGACGGCTTTCTATTCACGCAAGTACAACGCGCGAGAAAAAAGTCTTGCTCAGCGCGCGGCGCCTTGAAATGCTGCGCGTAGCAGCTTGCTGCTTGCGCCCGCGGCATTTCTTCGTCCCCGAAAAACGGTTAGGCGAACGGAGGCTCACGGTGCTTAACCGCATTGGGGGGATTATGGTTAACCGCATTGGGGGATTATGGTTATCCGCCGGAATCGTATCGGGCTCGAGCGCCGCGTTCTCATTGACACCTCGATTCATCGAGGTCTCGAGTTTGGGCCATTCCATTCCCGCGCCCCCCGTTAGGAGGGCAATGTTTATAGCAAGGATCGGCCGCAACATCCGCCCTCCGTTAGGAGGGCCATGTTTATAGCAAAGATCGGCCGCAACATCCGCCCTCCGTTAGGAGGGCCATGTCCATCCGTGCTTCAAGCGAACAAAAAGGCTGACTCCATTTCAGAGAACACATGGCCCTCCTACGGAGGGCGGAACGTCTCACCACTCGTGCAATAAACATGACCCTCCTACGGAGGGCCGGAATGAAATGGCCAAACTTGTCCATGCATCTTTCCGCGCACGCGTCCCCAAAACCGTCAAGCGCCCGGAGGCTCATTGCGCCTTGAACAGCCCTTTTTTGTTGTAGTATTATTTCCCGTTTTAATACCATAGCTTGAGCAAGTTAAATCAACGAAAGGGTGAAGAAAAGGAGGAGATCTATGAGTGCAGTAGCTTCTGCCGGACGCAAGGTCGAGGAGTCTATTCATGTCCGGTGTGAGACCAGCAAAGAGGCGCGCCACTGCCGAGTTCTGGAATTGCAATCAGACAGCGCCTTCATCGAGAGCTTTGTCCCGCTGCCGACTGGCGCCAAAGTAATGCTTCTCTTGCATCTGCCGGACGGAGACGTGTCCGCGGCCGGAATCGTTACGAACCATCGGTTTACTGTTGGGTTCGGTGTCACGTTCACGAAGGTGTCCGCCGCGGGCCGAAAGGCATTAGCGAAGTATTCCGGCTGCTGACCGCAGCCAGCCCCCTGCTCCGCCGAAAAAAGACCCCCCTCACCAAGAGAAGAAGTCCGAAAGTTGAACAGGCGTCGTCCATCCGTTCAAAGGAGCGG
This sequence comes from Blastocatellia bacterium, assembly GCA_023265195.1. GTDB lineage: Bacteria > Acidobacteriota > Blastocatellia > UBA7656 > UBA7656 > QHVH01. The sequence goes on from JAHFUG010000103.1 coordinate 13,724, forward strand.
CGCGTGCGCGAGTCTACCCGAAAACGATAAGGCCCATCTCTCTAATCACGGAAGAGAGATGGGCCTTATCTCTGACTCTACATGCTTCTCGGGTTACTTGGTTTTCTTGGCGGGTTGACCAGCCGAAGGCTTATCGGATTTCAAGTCGGGAATCGACGGCTCTAACTGCACGTTGTTGCTCACCAGGGTGAGGCCGGTAATCCGCTGGAGATCGGCCAGGGCTTTGTTGTAATCGGTCCGCGCGCGGACCTCGTTGCCCTTAGCGACGGCCAGATCCGATTGCCGCTGCAGGACGAAGAAATTGGTTGACAGGCCTGCTCTGAATCGCTCGAGCTCACCGTCGAGTTGGGCCTGAGACGCGATTTTCCCGGCCTCCGCGGCTTGTACGCGTTGCAACGCGGCTTCGACCGCCTGGAGCGCATTTCGAACTTCAAACAAGATGCTCTGAACTAGTTGACGCTGCTTCGCGTCCAGTTGGCGGGACTCCGCCAGCGACTTGCCATAATTGGCTTCCGCCAATCGGTTTCGCCAGGGAAGGCTGATCTTCACGCCGACCTGGATCGTGCGAAAGTCCTGACTGAACGTGTTCGCCAAAGCCCGAAAGTAGCCGCCCACGAACCGCTCGGGCGCCGTTACGGTGCTGCCGACCGCCGATTGCCTCCTGCCCGCCACACCCGTATTACTGTAGACGCCAAGAAAATCAAGCTGTGGTTTGAGTTGGTTCTTGAAGAACTGAATGTCGATGTTCTTTTGCTGAACCTGAAGTTGCATCTGCTCGAGCTCCGGCCGATTCTTCAGCGCGAGCCTGGACGCTTCGTCGAGTTTTATGGTGGGATTGCCGAATTGAGGCTCGTCAGTCGGAACGATCTGCGCCGACCAAATCTTGTCGGAGGCGTCGTTGATCATCAGGCTCTTGAGCGCGTTCTCGGCGGTGGTCACGCCTTGAAGGGCGGTGATCACGTCTCCCTTTCGCGCTTCGAACGCGGCCTCGGTCGACCTCAGGTCGATTGGAGCCAGCGTGCCCGCATCAACCTGCTTTCGGTTGTTATTGAGCTGAACTCGGGTGACTTCGACGGTGTCACGGGCTATTTGTTCGTTCTTGATCGCGAACACCAGATCCCAATACGCGCGCTGGGTCGAGTTGATGATCTCGATGACCCGCTGACGAAACTGGCTGTCCGACAGATCCAGACCGCGCTTCGCCAACTGGATCGACCGCCGATTTGAATCGATCGACAGATTGCGCATTAACGGCTGGGTGTACGCCAACGTGAGCGTGGGCGTGTACTGATCGTTCAAAGTGAAATCGGTGCGGCTTGTGGTGAGACGGTTGTTCAGGAAATCGACTTCCCACAGTCCGCCGCCCCTGGAAACCGGCTCACTGGTAATGAAGTTGTACGTAAGGGCCTTGTTGTTAGTGGCCGCCGTGGCGGCGTCGCCTCCCGAGAATATCGAAGTCACGGGTGAGGTGTTGGTCCTGAAGTTGATATCCGAGGTAGTCGTTATGTCGTACGCTCCGCGAGCCGCGAAGAGGTTCGATTGAGCTATGCGGACGCCCTGTCGAAACGACTCGATATCCAGATTCTTTCCAAGCGCCAGAGTGATGGCGTCCTGGAGCGACATCATCTGCTTCTGGTTCGAGTCCACGCCAACGCGCACGCTGGGCACATCAGGTGAAAGCTTGATCTCCTGAGTGATTTTGCTTGTAGGTTCCTGGGGCGTTTGCGGCGGCGCTTGTGGTTGTCCCTGAGTTGATGCTTGCGGATCCGATGTTTGAGCTTGTTGCGATGCGGCTGACTCGCGTTGCGCGTTTTGGGCCAGCGCGGTGAGCCCAACCGGCGCGGAAGAGAATAAGAGAGAAAGGAACGATGCGGCGGCGGCGCGAACAAGCTTGGACGCTCTTCTTCCTACTAGGATCATTGTTGACCTCTCACGTCGGAGATTCCCGCGGGCGCCTAGTCGTGCTTCCGCGGCTGAATTTCTACAGGGTCTAATCTCGTTAACAAAAGGCTAGTACGACAATGCGTTAGCCTGCGTTTCATAAATTCCAGGCTCTTTGAACGGGACCGATCCCCAACCTTTGTCAATCCTGTCATCTTAGAGCTTCACTAAGTGTACACGTTGATTAAGAGGTGTCAATGCGCTGGGCGCTTCGTGCGATTGCTGGCGACACCATCGAATCTTCATGGCCGTAATCGGTTTGCGGAGATTGTTCGGGCTTTGATAGTTTTGGGCTCTTATGACTACGCTTACTTTCCTTGGCGCCGCCGGGACCGTTACCGGGTCCAAACATCTGCTCGAAGTAGACGGCTCGCGGCTTCTTGTCGACACCGGACTCTTTCAAGGTCTTAAGGAACTCAGACTCAGGAACTGGGAGCCGCTGCCGATACCGGCGCGTTCGATAAACTGGATTGCCCTGACTCACGCTCACATAGATCACTCGGGCTATCTGCCCCGACTCGTTCGCGACGGCTTCCAAGGACCGGTGTACTGCACCAAGGGCACCGCCGATCTCGTCAAAATCATGTTGCCCGACTCCGCAAGGCTCCAGGAAGAGGACGCCGAGTACGCGAATCGCAAGGGGTTCTCAAAGCATAAGCCCGCCGCGCCTCTCTACACTGAAGAGGACGCGATGGCGGCGTTGAAGCTGGTCAGAGGAGCGGACTACGGCGAGCCCGTTGAATTGAGTGAGCGAGTTACTTTGCGATTCATCCCAGCGGGTCACATTCTCGGGTCGAGCTTTGTCGCTGCCGATGTGGCTTCAAAGGGACGGGATCCAATCAGGGTGCTCTTTTCGGGCGACCTCGGCCGCTATAACGAACCTATACTGAACGATCCGTCACCTGTTACCGAGGCTGATTTCCTGCTTGTGGAATCTACATATGGGGATCGGCTTCATGAACACACCAATCCTAAGGAGCGGCTTGCCGAGATCGTCAATGCGACGGCGCAACGGGGTGGCAAGGTGATCATTCCCGCATTCGCGGTTGGACGCACTCAGTTGCTTGTCTATTATCTGCGAGAGCTGGAAGAAGAAGGCAAGATTCCGGTCTTGCCGGTAGCCGTCGACTCTCCCATGGCCGCGTCCGCGACCCGTCTCTACACCAAACATAAAGAAGACCACGATATCGACATGCAGCGGCTCGACGAAAAGCACGAGAATTCGCTGGCGACTAAGAACTTCAGTCTGGTTCAAGGGAGGGCTGGTTCGAAAGCTCTGAATGAGGATAAGGGCCCCGCGATCATTATTTCAGCGTCCGGTATGGCGACTGGGGGCCGCGTCCTGCATCATCTGGCGCAATATCTGCCAGACGCGGCGTCAACCGTAGTCATGGTTGGTTTCCAGGCCGCGGGCACTCGCGGGCGAAGGCTTCAAGATGGGGAGCGCGAGGTCAGGATCCACGGTGAGATGATTCCGGTTCGCGCCGCTGTGGAGACGATCGGGAGCCTCTCGGCTCACGCGGACAGGTCGGAGATCATGAGATGGCTCTCGGAATTCAAGCGGCCGCCAAAGCAAACGTTTATAGTTCATGGAGAACCGAATGCGTCAACGGCGCTTAAGGACAGAATAATAAGCGAGCTTGGTTGGAATGTAACGATCCCGGTATACAAGGAAGAAGTTGAATTAACGTGAGAGGTTTGGTTGACTGCATCGCTAATTTTGGTAGCGCGTGAACCAATCGAACGCCACGAAGTAGACGACAGCCAGCTACTTGGTGATCATTGGCGGCCGCTATGGCTCCGTCGATGCCGAGGGGGTCAGCTTCACGGAGCGTGAGTACGACTATGCAGTGACGCGCAAGATTCCTGTGTTGGCCTTCTTGCACAGCGATCCGGACGCCATACCGGCAGGTAAGACGGAGCTAGAGCCAACAGCTCTCGCAAGGCTCGACGCGCTCAGGGCAAAGGCGGAACAGAGGATGTGTAAGCACTGGCGCACGCCCGAGGAACTGGGCGGCGTCGTGTCACGCAGCCTAGTGCAGCTGATGAAGCTTGATCCGGGAGAAGGCTGGGTGCGCGCCAGGTCTGCCAGCAACGCGGAAGAGATACAGAAGGTCCGGCTAAAGATCGACGGCCTGACTGCCAGCTTGGAAGCAGCCAGGACGGAGCCACCAGAAGACGCGAAGAACCTTGCACAGGGTTCACACGTGTTCCGTGTGAGATGCAAAGTGGATGTCTCAGAACGCGTGGCGAAGTTGGCCTGGGATTCGATCTTCGCGTGCCTCGGGCCGACTATGTTCGACGAGGCCTCTGAATCCGATCTCGAGCATACCTTAGAGGGCAAGATTGCGGCCCGATGCAGGCGTCGAGCAATGGCGAGTTGTTGTTCGAGACGAGGACTTTCAGACGATCAAGGTTCAATTGCGGGCTCTTGGGCTGATCCGGAAAAGTGTCAAGAAGCGCTCGTTGAAGGACACCGACACCTACTGGGCTCTGACTCCTTACGGCGAACACTACGCGACTGTGCTCAAGGCGATTCCGAGCAACCCGGGCGGCTAACAACCGGTTGCAGCGGACGGTCCGCTTCGCGGCCCGCCGCTGAACCGGAGCGTTAGACACATTCACGAATGCGCTATTTGCGACACACGATCACGGTAGACTTTTCGGGCGGCCACGAGCGCCGTGTGCTGGGAATCGGAATCGTTATTCAGGAATCCACGCGACGCGGCCGTCGAGGACCGATTATCGAGGAGCTAAGTGAGGCTTTTCGAGGTATTCCGTTTGGGGATGGTGAGAAGTACGCCGTGTTGCGTGCGTTGGAGCTAGCGTTGGAGAGAGGATTTCGAGATCTGAAGATCCGATCTGACTACAACGCAATGCGGCGAAAACTAAAGACGAAGTACAAGCGGAGTGAATCGGACCCCACCGAAGGGTTGG
>JAHFUG010000460.1 GCA_023265195.1 Blastocatellia bacterium
GGATCACGGTCGATCAGCGGCAGCGACTGAATCTCATTTTGGGTGATGGTGTCGCCTACGACCGTACGATTTGTGTCTATGAGCGGGGTGGCTGAAGCGGTGACCGACACCTGCTCGTTGACGCCGGCGGGCGCGAGAGCGAAGTTGACGGTTATCGTTCTTCCGGCCACGGTCGCGAGTCCCGGCCGCTCGTGCTTAACGAATCCGGCGATCTCGGCGCTAAGCGAATACTCGCCCGGGTTCGAGACGACTATGCGGTAACGTCCATCGGAGTTCGTCAATGCCGATGCCGCCGCTCCCGTCGAAGCATGGACCGCGGTGATCCTGGCTTGATTGATGGCGGCTCCGGTGGAATCCGAGACGGTTCCTTCGAAGATGACGTTATCCAGATCGTCAACCGGCGCAGGTAGAACTGAAGAACTGAGCAGAGTCATCGCGGCTAGCGCGACGATTAATCGCGTGAGGGCTTTCATGGCTAGGGGCCAACCTCCGTTGTGGATTCTGAACGAGAGACGTGGGCGACACACTCAGGGACCGAACATCTGAAGGGACAAAATCGGGCTGTGCCGTCTAATCTCTCTGACGCAAAGGACGCATCATACCGATGGGAAGAGGAAACGGCAAACAGAAATGAGGGAAAGGGGAAAAGGGGAAAGGGGGGAAGGGGGGAAGGGGGAATTGATGATTGATGATTGATGATTGATGATTGATGAACGGGGGAAACGGGGGAAGGGGGAATTGATGATTGATGATTGATGATTGATGATTGATGATTGATGATTGATGATTGATGAACGGGGGAAACGGGGGAAACGGGGGAAACGGGGGAAACGGGGAAAAGGGGAATTGATGATTGATGATTGATGAACGGGGGAAATCCGCGATCATCAATTCCCCATTCATCAATCATCAATCATCAATCATCAATTCCCCGTTTCCCCCATTTCCCCCGTTCATCAATCATCAATCATCAATCATCAATTCCCATTTCCCCCGTTCATCAATCATCAATTCCCCATTCCCCATTCCCCATTCCCCATTCCCCATTCCCCAATTCTCTTTCAGACAAGCTTCTCTTTAAGCCGCTTGAGCACCTCCGCCGATTGATCCTGCGTCAATTCCAACACATCGAGATTGCGCAATTCGTCGATAACCGCTTCGTTGGCGGCTTCAAACAGGGTCGGCCCTTTGCTCTGCTTCCGTGAAGGCATGTGCCGCGCCAGTTTCGGCCGCCCGGTAACGTCAAGCTCGTTGGCTTCGAGGTTGATTAGTATCTCGCTCGCCCGCTCGATAACCGTCTTTGGCAATCCCGCTATTCGCGCTACTTCGAGGCCGTACGACTTTGAGGCGCTTCCTTCCACAACCCTGCGCAGAAACACTATCGAGCCTCCGGAGTCCTTCACCGCCATTTGGTAGTTGCGCACGCCAGGCAGCAGCTTCGCCAGATCGGTCATTTCGTGATAGTGCGTCGCGAACAATGTCTTGGCCGAATGAGCCGGGTTGTCGTGCAGGTATTCCGCGATAGCCCATGCCAGTGACAGTCCGTCAAACGTAGAAGTGCCGCGGCCAACCTCGTCCAGTAGAACCAGGCTGCGCGGCGTCGCCGTGTTCAAGATGTTCGCGGTCTCCGTCATCTCCACCATGAACGTCGAACGCCCGCGGGCGAGACTGTCCGCCGCGCCTACTCGGGTAAAGATTCTATCTACGATCGCAATTCGAGCTTCATCCGCGGGAACGAAAGATCCCATCTGAGCCATAATGGAGATCAACGCGGCCTGACGTAGATAGACGGACTTGCCGCCCATGTTCGGACCCGTGATTATCAGAAGCCGGTCGGTTGAGTTATTGAGAAAAGCATCGTTCGGAATGAAGCGTTCCCCGCTCGCCTCGACGACGGGATGGCGGCCTCCGCGAATGTAAATCTCATCGTCCTCGCTCAACTGGGGCTGGCAATAATTCCGCCTTGCCGCGACTTCGGCCAGCGACAGCAATACGTCCAGCAACGCGAGCGCGGCGGCGGCCGCTTGCACGCGGCGGGTCTCGGCGGAGACCTGTTGTCTTATATCGCCAAAGAGCCTCTGTTCTATCTCGGCGATCCGCTCCTCCGCGCCTAACACCTTCGCCTCGTATTCCTTCAGCTCCGGCGTTGTGTACCGCTCGGCGTTGCTCAAGGTCTGACGGCGTTCGTAATCGGCAGGGACGTTCTTTAGGTTTGATTTGCTGACTTCGATGAAATAGCCAAAGACGTTGTTGAATCTGACTTTCAGCGAACCGATGCCGGTTCGTTCGCGCTCACGCGACTCGATGCGGGCGATGATGCTCTTGCTGGAGTTGGCGATCTCGCGCAGTTCGTCCAGCTCGACGTCATAACCGGCCCGGATGAAACCGCCTTCGGTGATGACGGCGGGCGGGTCTTCTACTATTGCCTTGTCTATAAGGTCGCGAATATCGGTCAACTCGTCGAGGTTCTCATGGAGGACTTCCAAAAGCGGCGCAGTAGCATCCGACAGCAGCTCCTTGATTCTCGGCAGCCGGGCGCAGGAGGTCTTCAAGGCTACGAGGTCGCGAGCCGTGGCGCGGCCCAGGCTTACTCGGGCGATCAATCGTTCCAGATCGGATACCTTGGCCAGTTCAGTGCGCAGTTGATCGCGCAAGATGGTCGCCGCCTTCAACTGGGCCACCGCGGCCAGTCTCGCGTTGATCTCGCCGAGTTTCATCGACGGCCTAATGATCCATTGCTTGAGCAGCCGGGAACCCATTCCGGTTACGGTCTCGTCAAGCAGGCCAGCCAGGGTTCGGGATTTGGAGCCGTCGAGCGCCTCAACCAGTTCGAGGTTCTTTACAGTGGTTGAATCAAGCATCAGACAGTCGCTTGGCTCGAAGTATGAGAGAGAGCTTATGTGCGACGCATCCGCCTTCTGAGTCTCTCGAATATAAGCAAGCACGGCTCCCGCGGCCGAGACCGCCAGCGGCTTGCCGGCGAGGCCGAAGCCGTCCAATGAGTTCACGCCGAAGTGAGACCGGAGCAACTCGCCCGCCGAGTCCAGACTGAATTGCCAATCATCCCGCGGGTTCAACGATGAGGCGGAGTTTAACGCCGGTGATGAATCGAGGCCGGTTTCAGCCGGTTCGCCGGGCTTCTCGCCGGACTCGGTTGCTTCTCGCTTGAAGAGCGGCTCGAGCGAACGCGGAAATATCACCTCGCGCGGCGCGAAAGAATCCATTTGCTCCAGCACTCGCTGGAAGGCTGCCTGCCCTTCGAATTCGGTGACGACGAATTCTCCCGTTGAAAGATCCACGAAGGCGATCGCCATGCCCTGACCGGCGCCGTGGACGGAGGCGAGATAGTTGTTCTCGCGAGCTTCGAGGAGTTGAGAGTCGATGGCGGTGCCAGGGGTGATTATCCGCACGACTTCGCGCCGGATGAGCTTGGTCGTCTTGCTTGGGTCTTCGGTTTGTTCGCAGATGGCGACTCGATAGCCCTTCCTGATCAGCTTTGCAATGTAACCGCTGACCGCATGATGGGGGACGCCGCACATCGGAACCGGATCGCCACGCTCTTTGTGGCGGGCGGTGAGAGTTATCTCCATCTCCTTGGAGCCGATCAATGCATCGTCAAAGAACAGCTCGTAGAAGTCTCCAAGTCTGAAGAAGAGCAGCGCGCCCGGATGGCGCCGTTTTATCTCCTCATACTGCTTCAGCATTGGAGTGGGATTCTGCATTGTTCAGCGAAGGACTGGCGTGAGCGAGCCTGACCGGGAAGCGCCTGCGGGGCGCTCTAACCGAAGAAGACTTCCGCGGTCCTGAATAACTCCGGGTCGACTGTCTTGCTCCTGTTCGCCATCTGATCGAGCGGGAACTCAACGATCCGGGTTCCGCTGAGCGAGGCCATCATTCCGAACTGACCCCTGGTCACCATTTCGACCGCGTGGACGCCCAGGCGTGTGGCGAGAACCCGGTCGTAGGCGGTCGGAGTTCCGCCGCGCTGAATGTAGCCGAGCACCGTGACTCGAGCGGAGATGTTGATCCGTTCCTCGATTTTTCGCGCGACGAGTTGTCCTATTCCTCCGATGTGTTCTTCGTGATAGATGCGTTTCCGTTGTTCCGGAGTCAGGAAGTCTTCGTCCGGGTGGGGCCGCGAATCCTCGGCTACGACGACTATCGAAAACGGCCGGCCCTCTTCCCTTCGCTTCTGGAGCATTTCACAAATCTCCGAGAGCCGGAACGGCCGTTCCGGAATCAGGATGAGATCGGCTCCGCCGGCTATTCCGGCGAATGTGGCGATCCAGCCGCTGTGGCGGCCCATTACTTCAACTACCATCACCCGGTGATGGGCTTCCGCCGTGGTGTGCAAACGGTCTATGGCTTCGGTGGCTATCGACACGGCCGTGTCGAAGCCGAACGTGTAGTCGGTGCCCGGCACGTCGTTGTCGATGGTCTTTGGGATGCCGACTATCGAGTAGCCGTGTTGGGCGTACATCGTGGAGGCGCACGACAGGGTTCCGTTGCCACCTACCACGATCAAGGCGCCGAGACCAAACTTACGCCAGTTGTGTTGAATTCTCTGAAGCGACTCCTCGCCGGTCAATGGGTTGCACCGCGAGGTCCCCAGCATTGTTCCGCCCCTGTACTGCATTCCGGCTACTGAATACCGGGTCAGCGGCTCCAGGCGGCCGTCGATCAGTCCTTGCCATCCCGCGCGGATGCCCAGTACCGGAATATCTTCGATTAACGCCCGCCGCACGACTCCGCGAATAGCCGCGTTGAGTCCCGGACAATCGCCACCGCCGGTCAGCACTCCAATATACTTCTCCATGCCAATCGTTTCTTTCCCGTTGAAACCTGGTTCCCGGCGCGAAGGGTATGCCTTAATGCACGGGAGGTTGTCTCTCCCAATCGGTGACTATATAATCCGGCTTTCAACACTGTCAAATTTAGCGCGGCGGCGATTTCCTCCAACAACCGCGCGCAGAGCAACAATCGGCGACTCGCTTTGATGGCCGGCTCCACCTTTAATCACCCCACATCAGAATCACCGTTGGTGCTCGCCCTCGATACGTCATCAAGGGCGACTAGCCTGGCCTTGGCGCGCGGCGATCAACTGTTGGCTGAATTCGAAAGCACGGAGAGCGAAGAGCGGTCGGAGTCGCTCTGGGAGGAGATTGAGAGACTGCTGGAGCGGGGCGGCAGTGACATCCGCGAGGTCGATCTGTATTCGGTTGGAGTTGGCCCCGGCGCGTTCACCGGTCTCCGAGTCGGGATCGCCGCCGCCAAGGGTCTGGCCGCCGCATTGAACAAGCCCATGACCGGGATTACGTCGCTCGAGGCGCTCGCTTATTCGGCGAAAGATCACGAACTGGTCTGCGCGCTGATGAACGGATACAGAGGCGAGGTCTATTGGCAGATCTTCTCAACGGACGCGGAGCCGCTTCCGGTTGCGCTGATGAAGCCGCAATCGACCACCCTCGAGTTCATGCTGGACAACTTGGCGGAGGCTGCGGTAATCGCGGCCGGCGGCGATGGCGCGGAAGAGATGGGCGATCTATTGATCGGGCTGATCCGTGCACGCGGCGAGTTGAATTCCACGCCAACGAGGATCATCAAGAAGCAACTCGGCAATCGAGCGGTTCTCCTGGCGCGGTTCGGGCTGGCGATGTTCGCCGCCGGCGCGGTCGTACCGGCCGAAGCGCTAAGGGCCTGCTACGTCAGGCCCGCTGAAGCCGAGATAAAGCTCGCTCGCGGATTGCTGGGCCAGGGAATGGGGCGGGGAATTCGAAAAACGCCGACTGGAATATGCCCTTGATATCCGGAGTGCGGAGTTCGGAGTGCGGAGTTCGGGGTTCGGAGTTCGGAGTTAGGAGTTCGGGGTTCGGAGTTCGGGGTTCG